>DAOTTO010000418.1:0-54312 GCA_034437895.1 Anaerolineae bacterium
TTCCATGTTAAAACAGCCGAATTTTCTCGGAATGTCTTGTTGACGCGCATCATGCAAGCCATCGCCCAAATGAGTATCGCCAGCAGCCAGCGAACTGCTGGTGAACAACATGACGTGAGGGTTAAACGAGTCGAACGCGCCACTCGAATGCACCAAGGCATCTTAGACGCTATCAAAGCGCGTGACCCTGAATTGGCGCAGCAGCGCATGTTTGAGCATTTGCTCTCAGTCGAAAATACGCTGCGCGGGGCTACTGTAGACGAAGAATAACATCCCCAAGCAAGTAAATCTGATTTTGCAACCCTACAGCGGATTATGCGAATCAGAGAGGCTAGTTTTCTTTGGCCTCTCGATAAGTTTCATTTTGAATAGAGGTATTTAAGGCGTAACATGAAAACAAACGCATTTGAATCACGCGCTCGTGAATTAGTCAGCCAGATGACTCTGGAAGAAAAAATCAGTCAGATGATGCACGATGCGCCTGCCATCGAGCGCTTAGATATTCCAGCGTACAACTGGTGGAATGAATGTTTGCACGGTGTAGGACGCTCAGGGGTCGCAACCGTATTCCCGCAAGCAATGGGATTAGCTGCGACATGGAATGCAGCGCTTATTCATCAGGTTGCCACTGCTATTGCGGACGAAGCCCGCGCTAAACATCATGAATCTGTGCGTAATGGCGTGATTGAACAATATACAGGGCTGACTTTCTGGGCACCCAACATCAATATTTTCCGCGATCCCCGCTGGGGGCGAGGACAGGAAACTTACGGTGAAGACCCTTTTCTTACGACTCAAATGGGTGTCGCTTTCGTCAAAGGGCTGCAAGGGGACGACCCCAACTACTTGAAAGTCGTCGCTACACCCAAACATTTTGCCGTCCACAGCGGCCCAGAACAAATTCGCGCTCAGTTTGATGTTCAACCCACTGAGCGTGATCTTTGGGAAACCTATCTCCCTGCGTTTGAAGCCTGTGTTCGGGATGGCGGAGCCGCATCAGTGATGGGCGCGTATAACCGGCTGTATGGCGATCCGTGCTGCGCCAGCCCTCTACTGCTTCAGCAAATTCTGCGTGACCGGTGGGGATTTGACGGCTTCGTTTTCGCAGACTGTGGCGCAGTTTATAACATCTACAAGTTTCATCAGGTTGTACCAACGGCTGCCGAAGCAGCGGCAATTGCTGTCAATGCTGGTTGCGACATGGATTGTGGAGATACATATCAGGCGCTCGGTGAAGCAGTTGCAAAGGGTTTAATTGATGAAGCGACTATTGACCGCGCCCTCGTTCGTGCTTTTACAGGTCGCTATCGTCTTGGTATGTTTGACCCGCCAGAACAAGTCGCTTATACCCAGATTCCGTACAGTGTGAACGATTCGCCGGAGCATCGTGCTTTAGCGCTCCAAACAGCCAGAGGGTCTCTTGTCTTGTTAAAGAACGAGAACCACTTACTGCCGTTGTCGAACATGGTGCGGCGCATCGCCGTTATCGGCCCCAACGCGCATGATCCAGAAGCACTGCTCGGCAACTATAATGGGTTTCCTTCACGCAGTGTTACTCCGCTGGAAGGTATTCGCGCAAAGGCAGCTTCAGGAACTGAAGTTACTTATACACAGGGATGCACCGTATTTGGCATTGATCTAGGCGGCATTGAGGAAGCAATATCACTGGCGAAAGCTGCGGATGTGGTGATCTTCGTGGGTGGTCTGTCACAAGCACTTGAAGGCGAAGAAGGTCAGAAGGAAGGCTTACCTGAAGGCTTAGTTAGTCAAGGAGATCGCTTGCGCCTCGACTTACCCGATGTACAGGAAACACTGATGCAAGCAATTTATGTGACGGGTACACCGATTATTCTTGTGCTGCTTAACGGGAGCGCTGTGGCGATTAACTGGGCGCATGAGCATGTACCTGCCATCATCGAAGCATGGTATCCGGGGGAAGAAGGCGGCACGGCAATCGCAGAAGCGCTGTTTGGTAATTATAACCCCGGCGGCAAACTGCCTGTGACTTTCTACAAATCCGTAAACGACCTTCCTGCGTTTGAAGACTATCACATGGAAGGCCGGACGTATCGCTATTTCACAGGCGAGCCTTTATACCCATTTGGGTATGGGTTAAGTTATACCCGCTTTAGCTACAGCAATATCGTGTCTGATAAAGCCCGGATTTCCGACGATGACACAGTGACTTTATCCGTAGATGTGACCAATGTCGGGGAACTAGACGGTGATGAAGTGGTTCAAGTTTATATCAGCGCGGAACGTCCTGGCTATCCCTTGCGGCAGCTCGCCGCCTTCCAGCGCATTCACATCACAGCAGAAACCTCTCAAAATGTGACTTTTTTGCTCACCCCCATGCAGTTTACACGGGTGTGTGAAGACGGCACTCGCGTTTTAGAGGATGGCATGTTTAGGATTTCAGTCGGCGGTGGACAGCCAAAATGGTCAGAGGGGTTAGAAACTCAGCTAGAGATTAAAGTCAAAAGTCAATAAATCAAAATAGGCAATTAGCCGAAAACTCGAACACGTTGTAGAGTGTTCGAGTTAAATCTTGTTTAGGCCAAAACGCGAATTGATACAAGGGAGTATCAACCATATTTTTCAACGAATTGGTCAATGTGATATAAATCATCAAAACGGGCTTCTAATGTCGCCCGATCCCAATCCCACCACGCGATTTGGAGCAGCTTTTCGATAGTTTTATCGGGGAAGCGCTTACGCATCGGTTTCGCAGGAACACCCACAACAATCGTGTATGGATCAACATCTTTGGTCACGACGGCTCCAGAGCCAACAATCGCGCCTGTCCCGACAGTGACTCCCGGCATGACGATCACATTATGTCCCAACCAAGTGTCATGCCCGATAACGCATTTATGAGAACGTCGCCATTCAAAGAAATTGGCATCATCCTCGCCCAAACCGTACATTTTGCGCCGATACGTAATATGATGCAGGGTCACGCGTTCCATCGGATGATTGCCGGGATTGATCCGCACATGCGATGCGATATTGCTGAACTTACCAATCTCGGTATAGATAATCTGATTGTCGCCGACGACATAGCTATAGTCATCCAACATGGTTTCTACCAACCAACTATTCGCGCCAACTTCCGTCCACTCACCAATATAGCAATCCTTGATGAAAACGCCATCATGAAATACCGGCTGCTCACCCAATGCCTGAGTCGCCATCGTCGCCCGATGATTTTCCGCCATATATTGCGAGATATAATGCAGCGTCATAATTCGACCTGTGGGGTTAACTGTGATAAACGCGCCATGTGTGCGTCCCAATAAATGGGATGCCCATCGCGCAGCACGGCACGGATGCGCGGATGATCTTGCGCTTCTTCGACGAGTACAAGATCGGCATTCAGACCGACTTCAATCCGCCCACGATCATTTAATCCAACCGCCGCCGCCGGATTTTGAGCAATTAACTTCACACTCTCATGCAGCGGCATCACGCCTTCCTGCGCCAGCTTAAACGCCGCTTGCAGCATCGCCGCTGGATAATAATCCGTCGCTAGAATATCCACCACACCCGCTTTAATAGCCTCTGTCGCGCTCAAGTTACCCGTATTGGAGCCGCCACGATAAGCATTAGGCGCACCCATAATGGTGTGCATTCCGTGTTGGCGAGCATACTGCGCCGCTTCGTATGTGACCGGAAATTCGCTGATTGTCACGCCCATCTCATGCATACGATCCACTTTTTCCCGTGTGTCGTCATCATGTGATGCTATTGGGATATTATGCTCGCGTGCGAGTCGGCATACGTCTGCCGCGACTTCCCAGTTGCGTGGGGTTTCAGCCACCTCTTCCATCCGTCCGAGCATCTGCTCTTTCGCTTTGTCTTCGAGCAGTTCACGCGAGATGCCAAGCCACTTTACCATAAAATCGATGTAGCGTTCCAAATTGGAATATTGCCCTTGTCCGGGTGTGTGATCCATCAGTGAAACCAGATCAACCAGTTTTTCATCCAGCAACCCTTCCAAAATGGGTGCTGTCTCCGGGTTGGTGATTTCAAAACGGGCATGAACACGAAAATCCACCATAAGCTGATCGCGCTGATTGTTGATAACACGGATAATCTGCGTTGCTTTTTCTTGTGTTCGCAGATCATTTTGATGCCAAGCGAAACCCACCGCAGCAAAAGCCGTCGTAATGCCTGTTCCCGCCAGTCGCTTATCCAATTCATACAGCGACAAATCCACCGGAAAAAACGCATTCGGACGCGGTTCAATGTCCCGTTCTAGCATATCGCCGTGTAAATCAATCACGCCGGGAACAAGTGTCAGACCGTTAGCGCTAAGACCAAGTCCGGGTACATTACCTTCGACAATAGCGGCAATTCGCCCCTTTTCAATATTAATCGCGCCGCGTTCCATGATACGATCAGGCAGCACAATCTTTAAATCAGTCAACCACATGCTCAATATCCTTTTGCGGCACTGTCAAGCGGATTTCATCGTCAATTAAGTGGTGAATGTCTTCAGGGTGATGGAACACGCCAATCATAGCCACATCTTGCATTTTCAATTCAGCTAAACGGGTTTGTAAAGATTGGCGGGTATTCGCATCTAATGAGGCTGTAGGTTCATCCAAGAGCAGCAGGCGGCGTGGCGCGATAAGGGCGCGAGCAAGATTCACCTTTTGCTGCTCGCCACCAGAGAATGTTGTCGGATACGCTGACCACAACTCATGTTTGAGGCCAAATGAGGAAAGCATCCCCTTCGCCTGTTCAATCGCTTCATCCCACATCATCCCACCGTCGACAAGCGGTTCTGCAACAAGTTCTAATGCGCTCACACGCGGACGCGGACGCAAAAACTGCGTCACGAAGCCGAGTTCTTCCCGCCGCAGCAGCGCAATATCGACATCAGCGGCATGAGCCAAGTCAATCTCCCCTTGTGTGGAAGTGAATAAGGCTCTGCCCGATGTCGGAATATAGGTGCGATACAGGCAGCGCAGCAGCGATGATTTACCCACACCATTTGGTCCGCCGATAAGGATAAACTGCCCACTTTCCAACGTGAAAGTCAGGCTAGCGAAAACTTCAATCTCACGCTGGAGATGATCAATATAAAAACGCTTCGTGAGTGACTCCACTTGCAATAAGGGCATTAGATTACTTTCTCACAATTTCGCATGAACCAACTGCTGCGTGTAGGCATCTTGCGGGTCTTCCAAAATCTGGTCGGTTAATCCCTGTTCAACCACCCGTCCGTGCCGCATTACCATGACACGATCAGCTAGGGTACGGATAACTCCGAGGTCGTGGGAGACTAAAACAATCGTCATTTTGCGTTCCCGTTGCAGATGTTTGAGCGTATCCAGCACCAACGCCTGCACTGATACATCTAATCCAGTCGTTGGTTCGTCAAGCAGTAGAAGCGCTGGTTTTAGCGCCAACGCCTTCGCCAACTGCACCCGCTGCTGCATCCCGCCGGAAAGCACACGCGGCGGATCGTCCATACGATTGAGCGGAAACTCAGAAATCGCCAGCGAATCACGAGCGGCTTGTCTTAGGGTGGCAAACGTACGCTCTCCCGTGAGTAAAAGTCTTTCTGCGACATTGCCGCTGCTGGTAAAACGCATCCGCAAGCCGAGATGGGGATTTTGATAAACGACACCAATCGAGAGAATTTGTACTTCACGACGAGCGAAGCGATCTAAATCGTATAGATTTTTACCCGCAAGTGTCGGCGTATTCAACATGTACGCACCAGTGTCTGGCATCTCTTCCAGATTCAGCAATCGCAGCACCGTTGATTTGCCTGAACCCGACTCGCCCACAATCCCTAACACTTCACCGGGATAGGCTTCGACATCCACCCCGGCAACCGCTTCAATCGAGCCATAGCGCTTGGTCAAGCCAGTTGCTCGCACCAATGGGGCTGTGGTGACTAGGCGTGGTGCATCAAAGGGTTGGGAGGACTGGTGGTTTGAGATAGCCAGCATGATAGAAATTTCCTTGATCGTCGTAATAAGGTGATGAGGTTTCGCCCGTATTCATCAATTTTTCCGCATAACCACTGTCCGAAAGTTCATATTGGGATGTGCCATCTTCCTGCGGCAGTTCGTTCATAAACTTATTTTGAACGCCCGTAGTTTTGCAGACCCAACCCCGCTGATTTTCGACCTGAAATGGCACATCGCTAAATTCCAGTGGATACACATCGGTATAGGGTGGCACAGCATACAAGCGTTTTTCACGTCCGGCGGAAAGTAGAGTCAAGTGCGCCGATTGATGCAATTTAGGGGTATCCCATCGCGGAATAGGACTGGGACTGATGATATAGCGCCCGTTTACTAACGAAGGATAACTCGCGCCTTGAATATATTGCCGGTAGCGCACAAGCTGTTCATACAACAGCAGCCACATCTGCCCATAATCGGAGTCGGCATGGAGTTGATGCGCTTTGGATATATCGGAAGTAACGCCACGCAGCGGTTCCGGATCGGGTACTTGCAGTACGAGCGCCTGCCCTTCCTGCATAATTTCTTCCGGGATACGATGACGACTTTGCAGCAGAGTCGCTTTTAGCGTACCGGTTGTCGTCTGCGATCCACTCATCCGCGTGATGAAACGGCGTAAGTTCGCCGCATTCACCGAGTCATCTGCACCCTGATCGATAACCTTAACCACACTTTCCGGCCCAACCAGACTGAGTGTGACTTGCAACCCGCCCGTCCCCCATCCCCGCGCAATCGGTAGTTCGCGGCTGGCATATGGCACTTGATAGCCGGGAATTGCAATCGCCTTCAACATGCGACGGCGCAGTTCACGCTTGGCATAGGCATCCATAAAGGCATAGCTGTAATCTTGGCGAGGCTGCGCCAAATCTTGAAGAGTCATGGCTGCACCTGCCTGATGGTTTCGAGTTCTTGTTGGGGCGGTTGATCGCCGCTGTAAAATGTCGAAATAACCTTTCGCACCGAGTCCATACTACTGGCGAAAGTGACATAATGCGGCAGTTTAAAGTGAATGCAAAAGCCCGAAGATTCCACCGGCTCGGTGTGATACATCACAAACTCTTCAGTATGCGCCGGATGCGGTTCGCGATTATTCATTTCCATATCGAGTGTTGATGCAGCGATGAGTTTAACTTCATTCCAGCCAAGTGTGGCGGCAAATCCAAGTTGATAACCCGCTTTGCCACTATCACCGCCGCTGCTAATGACCTCTGCTTGGCTGACGCGCACCCGTCCCGCACTGAACGCCTCACCCGTTACCGGATGTTTGAGTTCAACTTCGGCATAACCTAATCGCAATTCGTTCACAGTCGGATGAATGAGACCGTACCCGCGCATACTGGCGTAACCAAGCGCCAACACGCCGCCTGTATCGGCACGCGCTAATGCTTGCAAACGGTGGGCGCGGGGCGCAGGGAATAACACCGCATCCGTCGTGACATCAGGGATCATGACCGGATCAATTTGATTGGCCTCAATCGGCGGCAGTAATCCTTGTGAACGCTGCCAATCCGCAACGGCTGGATACGTTGACGGCGCAGGTAGCTCTGCCTGTGGCGCTGTAGCCTCATTATCTTCAGCCAACCCATCGAGAATGTCCAACCGCAGTAGGCGGTGGCTGTAATCCAAAGTAGGGCCAAGCACCTGCCCACCGGGAATATCTTTGAAGGCCGCTGATATGCGACGCACGGTCAGTACTTTATCCGCCGTAGCGGGAGCAGCATAGGCGATTCGCGGTTGGGTGGAGCGATAAGCACGCAGAAGTAAAACCGCTTCATAAAGATCCCCGCCTGTCTGCGCCAGCGCCAATGCTGCTAGTTCCGGCGCATAGAGCGAACCTTCCCCCATTACTTTGTCGAGCAAATAGGGAAGCTGCTCTTGAATTAATTGAATATTTTGCGGTGTGAGCTTGCCAACCATCGCGTGATAAAATTGTTCGGCGTGTTGGATTGCGTCTTCTCCGCCACGTACTGCTACATACATCTGAATATCCTATGATGATTACCCTAATTCGACACTCACGCTGCGCGGGAGGCCGACTACTTGTGCCCCATCCACGAAATACACATCCCAACCCAGCGGAAAGCGACAGGCCGCTCGACGCTGCTGCCAAAACGCTTCAGGAATGCCATTGATATGAAACGCTTGGTGACCACTGACACCGGGACCTTGAAGTGTAACCCGTAATCCGCTGCCCAATGTACAGCCAATAATAAGTGTAGCTGCTTCATCCGGGTAAAGCATCGTACCCATATTGGCACGTTGGATAAATTCCATGCTATTTTCATCAAGGGTCGGGTAAAAATGATAAGAAGCTTGTTCAACGGGCAGAGCTTTCGCGCCAGTATGTGCCAGTGTTGATTGAAGACTCTCTACCGTTGTGAAATAACTTGTTTCCAAATCGAGCAGGGTTTCGGCAATTAAGGCAAAGTTGTTAGCAGTGGTGGGTAATCTATAAATGCGACCTGGATAACTTAACGCCCACATCAGCGCGAGAAAAGTTTCACGAGATTGTGCTTCAGCGGATGTATAAAGAGGATGCGTCATCAAAATGTCTCCATTTCGATGCGCGTCGCTTCTACCTGCCGCAGGAGTTCCTCATCGGCCTGTTGTTGAGCAATATGCTGCGTGTTAATAAAAGCGGTGATGACTTCTCGCTGTATATTGGCTTGCATGGCAGCATCCAGCAGCGCGACGGCAAGGGCTTGCAACAAATCTCGTCCCACACAAGCCGCATAGCCTTCTACCCCATTTTCCAAACGGACATGCGCTTCAGCGACCAGCACTTCGCCCAGATGAAACTGCGTCCCCATTGCGCTATCCGTATAAGGCAGCATAACTAACCCTGTGCGGTTTTTTAAAACGGTGATCGTTCCCAGATGAGGGATAACATCATCCGCGAGTATTTTAATACGATCTGCCGGAGCATGGGTCAAAATGGTCAAATAATCGGTTTGTGTAAATATAGGTTGCACGAAGGAGGTTTCCTTAAAAAGTGGCAAAAATAGAGGAGCGTCATTATAACGCCCCTCATATTTGTTTAAAACCAGTGAAAATTAACGGGCGCTTAGGTCAATGTTCAACAAAACAGCGATATCACGCAGCGAGTCATACAATGCGTCAATGCTTTCAACGCCTGCTGCTTCGGTGGGATCAACGTAATAGCGTTCCAGTTCATTCACCAAGTCTTGGTTGTCGGCAATCGCCAACAGCGCATCTTTGACGGCTGTTTTGAAGGATTCCGGCAGGTTGCCATTAATGGCAAAGGGGGTTTCCGGGATCAGGGGCGATTGATGGAAGACGACCAAGCTGCCATCGGGGCAAGCATCATAGATCGCCATGATTTCGTCACGGGTCATGGCATCCAGATAGGGGAATTCTTCGGCAGTCGCCGGGCCTTCAATGCCCAGGTCTTCATAACCGCAAAGTTCGATACCCGCTTCTTCAACCTGAACAGCCAGGTTGCCGTCGAAGGTCGCGCCAGCTTCTACACTGTCATTCCAAACCGACAGCACGGCTGTGGGGTGGTTGCCCGCAAATGAAACGCTAGCAAATTCTTCGATTTGAGCCGGATCGGTAAATTCTTGATCCAGCAGAATGTCGGTTGCAGGAACCAAATAACCGCTGGTGGAAGCCGGATCGGTGAAGGCGAAGCTGCGACCAGCGAGGTCTGCAATGCTTGCAATGCCCGACCCCTTCTTGGTGAATTGCAAGCTGTAATAACCGGGGACTTCTTCCAGATCAACTTCGATTTCATAGTTGGCAACAGCAATCGCTTCGGCATCGGCAACATCAGCAGCCAACACATAAGAGAAGGGGCCAACTTCAATCGCATCGGCGCGACCAGCAACCATCGCTTCGATCACGGCGTTGTAGCTGGTGCCGGTGATGAGGACGGTGCGAACACCCAGTGTTTCTTCCAGATAAGCACGCAGCGGTTCAACAGCGGCGAGGGCTTCTTCAACATTATCACCGGGATACACGCCGATGATGAAGGTCTCAGGCCATCCTGTGCGGTCAACTTCTTGAGCAGACACGATGCCGAAACCCATCACGGCTAAGGAAACAAGTAGAACCAGTGCCAGTACGAACTTTTTCATGTGATCTCCATTCATTGAATATGCTTTTCGCAAAATAGTGTGGGCGAACACCGAGCCTAAATAACGCGCAGGCGCACCCAACTACTGAAACGATCAATGATCGTAACAGCCACTACCAAAACCAAAGTCGCCCCCAGTAATTTATCGTAATCGCTGGTCCCGGTGTACTTGAACAATAGAAAGCCAACCCCGCCTGCCCCCACATATCCGAGGATCGTGGCGTGGCGCACATTGCCTTCAAAATAGATGATCGAGTACGAAATGAATAACGGAACAGCCTGTGGGACGACGGAGTAAATAAATGTTTGCATTCCACTTGCGCCAGTTGCACGCACCGCATTAACCTGTGCCGGGTCGATCTGTTCGATGGCTTCTGCGAAGACACGCGCCAAAGACCCCACGGATCCAAATGCCAGCGCTAGCACGCCTGTAAACGGCCCCAAACCTACAGCAGCCACAAACAGAAGTGCATAAATGAGTTCTGGGATAGAACGCAGAAAATTTAAAATCAGACGCGTAATCTGGTAAAGTGCTGGATGTGGAGAAACATTACGGGCAGCTAGAACTGACAATGGCAAGGCCATTATCACCGCCGCAAGGGTTCCAATGACGGCCATCTGAATGGTTTCAAACACAGCCGTAACGACTGGGAGCCAGCCAATTTGAATTTCGTTACCAAACAAATTAATCGTGCTTGCTTCAATTGTGGTGTCAACAATCTGCTGTCCCAAGATATTGATTTGAAATTCTTGGTTCCTTGCTACTTCAAATTGTGGCGGAAGCATTCGTCCGATGAGGTTGCCCATTGCAATAAAGGGATCAAAAATCGAAGTCACACGGTTAGTTGGCCCTGGGCCTACACCCGATAAGCACCAAGACAAAGCGCCAATGACGACAAGGATTATAAGCAGCCCGCGTACAGAGATACTCGGAAACGGGCGCAGCAGTTGTTCGCGCAGCACTTCCGGCGAAACGGGTGGGGTTGATAGGATGGATTGTTCGGTAGCCATTTTATGCACTTGCCCCAACTAAACTGCCTGTTGGTAACGCAACGTCTTCAGGGGGCGCGCCGTTAACGTGTTTATCAAAGCGGTAAATGCGATCTAAAACAGACTGGGTAAGTTGACCGGGTGTGCCATCAAAGACAACTTTTCCCTCAGCAATACCAATCAAACGATCTGCATATTGTTTCGCAAGGTCAACATCATGAATGTTGATAAGCGTTAATACACCGACATCACGAGCGACCCGCGCCAAATCACTCATCACTTGCACTGAGAGTTCGGGATCAAGGCTGGCGACAGGTTCATCAGCCAAGAGAATTTTAGGTTCCTGAGCGATTGCGCGAGCAATAGAAACACGCTGCTTCTCCCCACCAGAAAGCCGATCAGCGCGGAAATTGGCGCGATGCAGCATATTGACGCGCTCCAGACTTTTAAGCGCCACTTCACGATGACTGCGACTAAAATAGCCCATTAAACTGCCTAACCCACCGTTATATCCCAAACGACCTGTCAGCACATTTGTTATCGCAGGAAGACGATCAATCAAGTTATATTCCTGCCAAACAAAACCAATATGGCGGCGTGCCAAACGAAGCTGGTTTTTTCCCATCGCGGTGATGTTTTCGTTATCTAGAATAACTTCGCCGCTCGTTGTAGCTTGTAACCCATTGATACAACGCAGCAGGGTAGATTTACCGGCACCAGAGCGCCCAATCACGGCGATAATTTCCCCGCGTTCAGCACTCAACGAAATAGATTTCAATGCTTCATTACCATTGGGATAGACAACACGTAAATTCTTGACTTCAAGCATATTTAAAGATCCCAAACCGATTCACGAATTGATGGAGGTAATTCTGGCCACTTAACTTAGAGTGACGAGATGGGAATATAGCGATGGGGTATCAAAATACAATGAAGCGAAGATTAAGGTTGTTAAATTTTTTATGAAGTGTGCATTAATCAAATTTTCACAAGGCTTAAAACATTTAATATATCCATCTGTATTACATCCAGTGATCTATAAAGACTGTTTAGTGAGGGTGGCTCACGCTCATTTGCGAGATTTCACTGAAATTCAACACTCTTTAAACAAACCATATCCTATTCTTAAAAATGTTCCGCCAAAATTGCATCTTCCAAGTTTTATGACATGCACTTGTCCCGGAGGACACATGAAAAGATTTATTCTGCTACTAGTTTTACTCGCTATCCTTTCTGTGCCATTAGTCGCACAAGATGGAATGACACTCACCGTACTAGGCACTTATGTGCATGGCAGCTTCGATGAAGGTGCTGCTGAAATTGCTACTTATGATGCCGCAACCAACACCGTCTATGTCGTCAATGGCGAGAGCCAAACTATCGATATGTTGGACATCACCGACCCCACTGCTCCCACTCTCAAAGGACAAATCGACGTGACTGAAGTCGGCGCATCGCCCAACAGTGTCGCCGTTTTTAATGGCATTGTTGCGGTGGCGATTGAAGCTGATCCTGCACAAGACCCCGGCTTTGTCGGTTTCTACAATGCGGACGGTTCGTTTATCAGCAGCGTGACCGTTGGTGCGCTCCCCGATATGGTGACATTCGCGCCGGATGGCACAAAAGTTTTGACCGCCGACGAAGGCGAACCGAGTGGCGATTACACCGTCGATCCGGTGGGCAGCATCAGCATCATTGACATCAGCGGTGGCGTAGAAGCAGCCTCAGTCACCAGCGTAAATTTTGAAAGCATCGACATGGATGCGGCAGTACGCATCTACGGCCCGAATGCAACCCCAGCCCAAGATATTGAGCCAGAATACATCACTGTGTCGCCAGACAGCGCCACTGCCTATGTCACGCTGCAAGAAAACAACGCCCTGGGTGTGATTGATTTGGCAGCAGGTACGGTGACAGCGGTCATCCCCTTCGGCTTTAAAGATCACAGCCAACCCGGTAATGAATTGGATGCCGGCAAAGATGATGGTGTCATCAATATTGCCAATTGGCCTGTTTTTGGTATGTATCAGCCCGATAGCATTGTTTCCTATACATCTGGCGAGGAGCTTTACCTCGTGACTTCCAATGAAGGGGACACCCGCGATTATGATGGCTACAGCGAAGAAGGCGAACTAGGCGAGGCAGCAGTAGACGAAGCCTTCCCCGGTCTAGCCGACTTGTTGACCGAAGAAGCCATTCTGGGTCTGGAAATTGTCACCTCGACTGGCGACACCGACGGCGACGGCGACCTTGATGCCCTTTATCTCCCCGGTGCGCGTTCCTTCTCGATCTGGACACCCGATGGTACGCAAGTCTATGACAGCGGCGCTGATATTGAGCGCATCACCAGTGAAGCCTACCCAGAAGACTTCAACAGCACCAACGATGAAAATGGCGATTTCGACGGGCGCAGCGATAACAAAGGCCCCGAACCGGAAGGTTTGGCATTGGGCGTAATCGGCGAAAGCACGTATGCCTTTGTCGGTTTAGAACGCATCGGCGGCATCATGGTTTATGACATTACCGACCCGATGGCGGTCACTTTCGTGACGTATGTGAACAATCGCGATTTCAGCGGCGATGCCGAAGCTGGCACGGCGGGCGATCTCGGCCCCGAAGGTGTCCTTTTCATCTCTGCGGAAAACAGCCCAACTGGTGCAAACTTGCTGGTCGTGACTAACGAAATCAGCGGCACAACCACAATCTACGAAATTCAGTAACACCCCCTCACACTTGCGGGGTGGCATATTTTGCCGCCCCGTTCTTAATTTTAGGAGAATCCTCACATGCTCAAGAAAATGTGCTTATTTGTTTTTGTTTTGTTACTAAGTTCCTTCGGCATTGCTCAGGATACCGAGGGTGAAGTGCTTGAGGTGATCGCCGTTAGCGAAACCGCCCCCTCCCCAGGCGATGGCGTTTCTTCACCCTTAATTTGGCTACACCCTGATGATCTCGCGTTGAGCCTCATTGTCGGCATGGATGACAATGAAGGCATCGGCCTGTATGACCTAGACGGTAATTTATTGGCCTTTAATGAAATGTATGGCGGTTTGGGTGGGTCTGATTTGCGTTATGGCTTCGGAGGCAGTGATGCCGCCTTGATTGCAGCCGCATCCAAAGACGAAACGCGCATCTATTTTTTTACCATCGAGCCAGACTCACGCTCCTTGATTTATATCGGAGAGGCCGAAACGGGTATCCGCCTGGAAGGTGTATGTCTATATCGCAGCCCCCTCACCCAAACCTTTTATGCTATCGCCTTTAGCGAATATGGTCAGGTGGAGCAGTATATTGTGACGGAAGACGACGGCGAAATTAACACCAGCCTTGCCCGCGCTATGGATGTCGGTGGCGAGCTAGAAGGCTGTACGGTTGATGATGCGCTGCGCCGTCTATATTTCTCCGAAGGTGAAAATTTGGTTTGGCGCTATGGTACAGAGCCAGAGGATGGCATCCAGCGCCAGATCGTGGATTTTTCGGGTGGGCATATTGATGGGGAGATCGAAGGATTAGCTGTTTATACCACCGGGGATAGCGAAGGTTATTTGATTGTCACCAATGAAACCGTCGATTCGCTCCTGCTGTATGAACGCGCTGGCGAGAACGCCTTTATCGGGGAATTCGCAATCACCGCGAGCGAGACAATCGACTCAGTGAGTGAACCAGCGGGAATAGATGTGATCAACCTTCCCTTGAATGATCGCTTCCCTCAAGGTTTATTCGTGACAACCGATGATGTCAATAGCAACCCTAATGCCAACAGCAATTGGAAGCTAGTGTCATGGGGCGATGTGGCAACAGGACTAGATTTGGTTGTAGATACAACTTACGATCCACGTTTAGCACAAACAGAGGTCGTCGTGACGGATGCTGTTTCGGTTACGGCGGACTTAGAAACGCTGCCCGTCCCCGCCGCGACTGATGCCGCTGACGACCCCGCGATTTGGGTTCACCCTGAAGATCGTGAACTCAGCCTTATCATTGGCACAGATAAAGTTAACGGCTTAGTAACCTATAATCTGGACGGCAGCGTACAGCAAACGATCAATATTGGTCGCCTGAATAATGTCGATCTGCGCGATGGTTTTATGTTGAATGGTCAGTCAACGAGTTTAGTGATTGCGACCAATCGCACACTCGGAGGCATCGAAATTTATGCCGTTGATGTCGAGTCGCGGATGCTGGTTGATGTTGCTGCCAGCCCAATCCTCTCAAACGTAGAAGAGGTCTACGGGGTATGTATGTATATTAGTCCGGTGAGCGCCAAGTATTATGTATTCATCAACAGCGCCGATACAGGCGAGGTTGAGCAGCATGAACTTATTGAACAGGACGGACAAATCGTGACCGAAGTTGTGCGGACATTGGTCGTCGGCAGCCAGACTGAAGGCTGCGTAGTGGACGATGAAAACAGCGTGGTTTATATCGGCGAAGAAGCGATTGGCCTTTGGAAATTCAATGCCGAACCGGACGGCGGTGATGAACTCACCTTAATTGATAGCACTGAAGAAGGTGGTCATCTGACCGCTGATGTAGAGGGCGTAACTTTGTATCCGACCAGCGATGGCGGTGGTTATTTGATCGTCTCCAGCCAAGGCAGCAGCACCTTTGTCGTCTATGAACGCAGCGGGGATAACACCTATATCGGCACATTCCGTATCGTTGAAACCGAGGGTATAGATGCAGTCAGCGGCACAGATGGCCTTGATGTTACGCCGTTTGCCCTAGGCGAAGCTTTCCCGGACGGTGTATTGGTCGTACAGGATGATCTAAACATTAATCCCCAATCCACTCAGAATTTCAAGTTAGTGTCATGGCGCACAATTGCCGACGCACTCGGCCTAACGATTGATGTGCGCTAAACGCCACTATTAAGCAATTTTCCGCTTTGCAAACAAAAAGCCTGTGCCATAAAACACAGGCTTTTTGCAGAGCGCTTTTCAATATGGGCTAACTTACCCATTCCTGCGAATGAACGAAGATTGCCATAAACTCTACCCATGTTCGATACGACGCATGGGTGCATACTATCTCCCTCAATCAAACTTTTGACTGATGTTTAGCAGCAGAAAGTTGCTCGGCCTCTTCCCGATTCTTATAAAAATCGTCCAGCGGATAACAACCCGAAATCAGCCCATTGCGTGGTGCAGTGGTGCAATCGCTAAACGTGCGGCAAATTTGTTTGCGCTGCAAAGCCTTGCCTTCCAATATATCCGCAGGCATCTCAGGATAAGACAAAACCATTCTCCCCAAGCCGATAAAATCTGCCATCCCACTTCGCACAACGGCTTGCGCTACATGCGGCAGCCAATCTTGCAAATAAGAATAGCCCGAACCCACAAAGCATAACTCAGGATGGGCTTGCTTTAACGCAGCGACCACCTTGATCTGTCGTGTAACCCCCACTAGGGGGTCTTCTGGCGGTTGATAGCCATCGGACGGCGGAAACAGGGCTGGACGCTGAATGTGCGGATTGTAATACGGACTGCCAGCGGAAATGCAGACCATCTGAATCCCTAACGCTTGCAAGAGGTTCAAAAAGGCGTGTGTCTCCGTCAAATCAATACCAATCCCCGCAGCATCCCCACCAAAAGCATAGGGATAGCTGCCATTTTCCCAAACTTCCGGCTCACCAACACCCTTTTCATCCGCACGGAAAGGCAACCAATCAAACGCGCTCAAGCGCACACCGACATGCAGACCGGGTGCGTCGCGGTGGATTCCTTCGACAACCTCACACAAAAAACGGGTACGATTTTCAAAACTGCCGCCGTAATTTCCTTGCCGATGGATTGCCGTGAGGAATTCATGCCCCAAATACCCATGACAATGCTTAATATCCACAAAGGCAAATCCGGCTTGCTGCGCCAAAACCGCCGCCTGTACGAAATCCGAGATTAAATCACCAATTTCTGTGTCCGTCATCAAAGGGTAATCGGACGGCAAATGGAACTTTGTATCCAATAAAGGATGATGATAGAGGATTTTCGGCTCAAGACGTTTTTTATCATTAGGACGCGCAAACCGTCCCGAATGGGTCAACTGCAAGCCAATTAATAAATCATCAGTGGTGTGATGATGCGACTGATGGGTATTGACCAATTCTTGCCGTAAGCTGGCAAGCGCCCCTATCGTTTCGGCATTAATCATAAGTTGATGTGGATTCGCCCTGCCATCAGGCTTCACTGCTACCGCTTCCCCACCCCAGATAAGTTTCGCGCCGCTTAATCCAAACCGCTGCCAACGGCGCAAGACTAAATCTGTCGGATGCCCATCTCGTGTGCCATCCCACCCTTCCATCGGTAAGATCGCAAAACGATTTCCAACTCGCTTGCCATGAATAAAGGTATTGGCAGCGAGCGGCGAATTAGCGCCATGCTCCACCATTTTATCGAAGGGCAGTTCGCAACCAATTGCTTCAAGATGGCTGGCGAATTGTTCCGCTGTACGTAGCTGCGCGATACGGCGATAGCTCATGAAAACACCTCAAAGCGCTCAAGCAGTACCCGCATCACCTCAACATCACTTTCAGGTCGGCGCGGCGCTTGGGGATGCGGCGCATCAGAACGCAACCAACCCCGCAATTTAAGGAATTGTGCGGCGCTGTGCTTATAAGCGGGAACAGGCGCACGGAAAGCGAAAAATCCTAGATATTGCAGCAGATCATTAAGTTCATAAAAGGAAGGATCGCCGCTTTCCCACATCGCATCGCGCTTGGCGAACCAATCAGGCGCACAGGTACTCAGCCCAAGCAGGTAATCACTGCCATACATCACCATATCAATGGCGAGATCGTTACCCGTAAACACTTTAAAATCCGGGCGATATTGATCGCGCAGCGCCAACCGTTCCCATTCTAAGGTACGACTGAGCGAGGAGTGCTTCGCCCCAATACATTGGGGGATTTCCAGTAGCCCCTTATAGACTTCAAGGTCATAAATTTTGCCGAAAGGCGCGAACATCGTCCCTAATTCAAATGCGATAAACGCCGAACAGTGATCCCCTATTGCACGATAGGACTCAATCACGGTGTCTGGCGCTTGTAATGTCAGCCCGTAGGACTGAAAAATAACAGGCGTACCGCCAAAGTGCTGAATAACGTCGATCTGGTCACTATAGGCATCAAAATCCCAAGCCGAACCAGGTTGATCGCCAACAAATGCACCCGCCACAAATGCCCCGCCGTTGAGTGTTTCTTGTGTACGCCTCAACACCAACCGTCGTGTTTCTTCATCCAACAGATTCACATAACCCGTATCCATATTCACAGCCGGGGTTAATCCGGCTTCCGCAGTACGGGCAACATGGGCGCAAAACCCCGCCCAATCGATCTCATTACTTTCCGTATACGGCAGTAAAATCGCCGAAATACCCGTGATTTTGCGATAGGGTTTTATCTGATTGATACAAGTCGTCGTGTTCATCAAAACTATCCCTTTGTTATGATGGTTTATATTTTAAATTATTTTGCAAGAAGATTTTCGACTCAGATTATAGCGCCAATGACCATTCATAGTGCAATATAACCACAAACTATAGAACCATTTTTCGATGTGCTTATAATGATGACTTCTCATGCTAAACTTTTGATGCTTTAATTAACATGCGCCACGAAACAAGGAAAAATGATGGGTTTCATAAAACGTCCTTACGGAATCACTTCAGATGGTGTTCAGGTCGATGAAGTTACACTCACGAATGCCAGTAGCATGGAGGTAAAGATCATCACCTACGGTGGCATTGTTACTTCAATCCGCACACCTGACCGAAATGGTGAAATAGCAAATGTGGTGTTGGGGTTTAGCTCGCTCCAAGATTACGAAAATCCACATCCCTATTTTGGCGCTGTCGCGGGTCGTTATGCCAACCGAATCGCCAAAGCAAAGTTTATATTAGACGGAAAAACCTATACGCTCGCGCAAAACAACGGGGAAAATTCTTTACACGGCGGCACTAAAGGCTTAGATAGGCGCGTGTGGACGGTGGAAGAAAGCACTGCCGGATTAGCCTTAACCTACCTTAGTCCAGATGGGGAAGAAGGGTTTCCGGGTAATCTCGTCATCAAGGTTGTTTATAGCCTAAACGACGAAAATGCACTACAGATTGATTACACCGCAACGACGGATACACCCACAATCATTAATTTGACCAATCACAGTTATTTCAACTTAGCAGGCGAGGGATCAGGGTCAATCGAGAATCATCATTTAATGCTGAATGCCGACACCTACCTTCCGGTTGATGCGTCATTGATCCCAACGGGCGAAATCGCGCCTGTGATGGGAACACCGTTTGACTTCCTTATAGCTAAAGCGGTTGGCGCAGAAATTCGATCATCACACCCACAAATGGTCATCGGTCACGGCTACGATCACAATTTCATCTTGAACCGTGCGGACAATCAATCGCTAGTGTTAGCCGCACAGCTTTCCGAGCCAAAATCAGGTCGTGTCTTAGACGTGCTGACCACTGAGCCGGGCATTCAATTTTATTCCGGCAATTTCCTGACCGGAGAACTCATCGGTTCTAGTAGAAATATTTACCGTCAAAGTGATGGCCTTTGTCTGGAAACGCAGCACTTCCCCGACTCACCAAATCAGCCTCATTTCCCCTCGACGGAATTAAGGCCTGGCAACATTTACCAATCGACCACGATCTTTAAATTTAGTGTCAGCCAAACAGAGGCATAAACGCTAAAAGCAGCGGTGATCCTGTAAAAACCTCTTTATATCTAGTGTTACGATACCTGCGAAAAATGCGTCTTATGTTAGAATGTGTCAAAATAAATTGGGTGAAGGTTTCCCATAAACGAGAGGCGGAGCGCTGTGCAAGAGGGAATCAACATTGTTGAATTAGCAGATCTGCCCCCCGCTATGCGAAAAATCATCCGTCTGGTGCTGAATGAGCCGCAAATTACCCACGCTGCTATTCACGACAGCGCAGAGGAAGTTCTGCTCGAAGATAACATTAGCCAGTCCGAGTTGGATGAACTGCTAGATACCCTGTGCAAGCGCCGCTGGCTTATTCCCACTATCGAAGATAATATTACATCTTATAAAGTCAATTTAAGGCGTAAACCCGGTCACACCGTTTTTCAGGGGATTTGGGGTGCGCTGGGTATGGAAGATACTGTGAACGAAAATGTCTTACGACGCGGTGGAAACCGCAAATTACCAGATAATATCTGGGGCAAACTCGCCCTCGAAGGCGATGTTATTTCCGAACCGACAGCCCCGTCCGATAAAAAGCGTACTACGAGTATATTGGCACAAAATCTATGGGAGGCCATCGGCTCTGTGATTGATGATGATAAGCCAAGTACTGCAGGGACAGATCAACCCGCCCCTAACCAATCTGATTAATCCCGAAAGTTTTCAGCTTTCGTGATCCACCGCTTTTGTTAAGGCATAAATGCTGCCGACGGATGTTTTACCTTTCAATGTCATCACGCCCATTGGCTCGACTTCAAACACGTCTTTGATCTCTTGGTAAACCGAGTCATTAATGAGGATTTGGTTGTGATCGGCCTTCCCCATCAACCGTGCTGCTGTATTCACAGTATCACCGAGGATGTTAAACTCACGCCGTCCACGCGGCTCACCAATTTCCGCCGCAAAGACGGACCCGCATGAAATTCCGACTTGGCAGCTTAGATGAATCATACCGTTGTTGACCATTGTCGGCTCAAACCCAGCAATCATGTCTTTAATCGCAAGCGCAGCACTGGCAGCACGGGCCGGGTCATCCGTATGTGCGTTAGGCGTGCCGAAGTAAATGAGCATGTCTGAGCCGGAGAGATGATACGTCACATGTTTAAGCACCCCCCCGCGTGATTCAATCGCGGCATTAATTAACGCAAAGGCACGAGAAAATGTAGAAACGATTCGTTCTTCTTCGCCCGGTTGCGCGCTGTCAGCCGCTTCCGGCAGTCCCAGCAGATTCACAAACATCACCGTCAATTCGGGGAATTTTGGCTCAATCCGGCGGTGCGCTGTCCCCTCAACTGCAAGATTCAGCACAGGCGCAGGTAAATAACTCGCCAGCGGTTCGATCAAATTAACCAATCCTTCAATTTCCTGCGCTAATCCTTCAACACTCCGGTCAAACAATACCGGATTTGCCATGCGGCGGCTGCCCATCGCAATATCATATTCGCCAAGCTGCCGCTCCGAGAGATTATCGACCACCAGCATGTGACCCGGCTCACCATCATCAAACTCAAAATTATCCTGTACCCGCTGAAAAGCTCGAAAGGTAAGATTCACGCGCCCGACTTCCCCTGCCCCTTCCGCCTTTTTCGTCTGGCGCACCGTGCTGCCGAGCAAAACATTTTCCATCCGGCGCGGTGTTCCGATGTCAGCCGTCAAAAACTTGCCGGAATGCAGCCCAATCCGCATCCCTAATTTAAAGCTGTCGCCCAATACTTGAATATTGGCAAATTGGCTCATGGCTCGCTGCATCCGCAATCCTGCCCGTACTGCTTGACGGGTATCGTTCAAACGTGGCCCCGCCGGAAACAACGCCAACATCGCGTCGCCAGTGAATTCCAAGAGATTGCCACCGGACTTACTGATAATTTCGATCATCGCGGCAAAATAGCGATTCAGTACCTCTAGTAGTGCCACCGCACCCGCCCGTCCATGTTGGGCGCTGGCTTCCATCAGCGGCGTAAAGCCTGCCAAATCGGTGAACATCAATGTGCCTTCTTGCCACTCATACCGTGCTTGTCCGGGATGAGGCAAACTTTCAGAAACTTGGCGTGGGACATAATCGGACAAAATACGCCGCAGCGTCCGCAAATGCTCAAAGACGTGCATCAATGTTTCAGGCGATGGCGAAATCCAATAATTGGCATATAAATCTGCGGGCAGCAGATGCCGCAAACGCGGTTCGAGCGCAATCAAGCGTGATTGAGAAGTGGGCGACATATTTATATCCTTGTTGGGTTAAAAAACCGTTTTAGGTATTACAATTTAGAAACGATTGGGCGAAAAACGTAAAGGAAAATTTCTATCTTTTTCATAAATGGTTTATCAATTATATGATACCATTAGGGACGAACTTGTTACTTTTCTTTAACTAAATTATACACGATTGGGGCATCAGGCACGTGACAACCTGGTTAAATCGAGTATTTCGTCTTCGCCCTGGTGAGGGTGGGTTGGTCTTTATTTTGGGTATGATGCTGCTCACCAATTCTATGGCGACCCAAATTTCCGGCGTGATTGCCATCAGCGGCTTCCTGAGTGAAGGTGGCGTTAACCAATTTTTGATTGTTCTTTTGATTGACATGGCCTTTATTCTCGTCGTCACGAGTTTTCAGTCACTGATTGTAGATCGTTTTGACCGTATTTCGCTCGTGCGATGGACGTGCCTCACCTTCGGGATGTTGTTTATCGTCTTGCGTTTGATGTTCGCTTTTCAACTTCCAGGCTGGCTCAATTACTCAATATTATATCTATTGGCAGAACAACAGTGGTTGTTCTTCCCATTGATATTCTGGACGTTGGCAGGCGATGTATTTGATACCGCGCAAGCCAAACGGCTTTTCCCTGTAATGAACAGTCTCGGCTTCGCAGGCAAAATTTTTGGTTTACTCATCGCGGCAGGCGCGGCAGCTTTCTTTAGCAGTCGCAAAATTGGCACAGAAGAATTATTGACGCTGAATGCCCTTTTTTACTTGATGATCTATTCCATCTCTGCGCCGCAGTTGAGTAAAATCAAGTTGCGTCCGATGGCGATTGCGAAAGACGAAACCATCCTGAAGACCCTGACCGAAGGTTGGTCATTCGTCAAAGATGTGCCGGCATTCCGCTTTTTAACGATTGCCATTATCGCGCTGAGTTCAAGCGATATTATTATAGAGTTTCGTTTTTTGGTCGTCTCCAATGAGACCATTGTCGATGCCAACGAATATCAGGCTTTTTACAGCCTATTTCGGCTCGTGACAAGCATCATTGCCTTTGCGATTGCTGGCTTTGTGACGAGTCGTGTGATCGAAAAAATAGGGCTAAAGCACACCTTCTTCATTTTGCCTGGCGTGATGTTGTTAAGTGCTTTGTGGATGATCCTACAGCCCAATCTTAATGGTGCTATTGGCGCTTTTGGCTTAATGTGGATCATTAAAGACACAATTGACGAATCAGCGCGTAAATCGTTTCAATCGCTTGTACCGGATGAACGACGCGGGCGCGTCAGTGTCTTTATGGACAGTTACTTACTCGCCATCGGTACGATTATCGGCTGTTTGATGACAGGCTTAATTGTCATCATGGGAACACTGACGGGACGTGACACCTTTTACATTAACTATCTGGGCTATGTCGCCGCTGCATCGCTCATCGCATTCTGGGCCATTTATAATATGCGTAAAGTTTATGATAGCAGCATGTTCAACTGGCGCTTAAAGCGTCGCCAGCGTGCCGCCAGTTTACTTGATAAGCTCGAATTTTAGGACGGACTATCGTGACCCAATCATTTATCGTCGGCCTCACCTATGATTTGCGCGAGGAGCAAGTCACCACAGAAGATTCGCCGCCTGATTTTTACGGTGAATTTGATTCTGAGGAAAATATCAATCATCTGGATAACGGTATTTCCAGTCTCGGCTATGATGTCTGCCGCATCGGGAATATCACCAAATTGGTCAAATTCCTTGCGGAAGACCGCCGCGTTGATCTGGTATTTAACATGGCAGAAGGCTTATGGGGGCGCTCTCGTGAAGGGCAAGTCCCCGCCGTTTTAGAAGCCTTCAAAATCCCCTATACCGGATCAGATGCACTGGCAGCGTCGCTGTGTTTGGATAAAGGCTATGCCAAGCGCCTCTGGCAGCAAGAAGGCCTACCCACATCGCGCTTTTATGTCATCAACACAATTGAAGATTGTGACGGGGCAATCAAAGCAATGGAAAGTTTTCCGTTATTCGTAAAACCGCTGCAAGATGGCTCATCCAAAGGGGTCGATTCAGCCTCGATCATTGAAACAGAACAGCAGCTGCGTGAGCGCGTCGCGTGGTTAATCCGGCTGTATCGCCAACCCGTTTTGGTAGAAACCTATTTACCCGGACGCGAATTTACCGTTGGTATTTTGGGCGGCGATTCTTTTGCAAGGGTGTTGGGCGCGGCGGAAGTCAATGCCATCTCTGCCGGAAAAGTCAGCGGCTTTCATGACAAAGAACAATGGGAAAGCCTGTCTAAGAGTTATTATGCGCCGATAGACTCGCCCGAACTTAGCGCTGAATTGGGTGATTTAGCGCTAAGAGCGTATCGCTCATTGGGATGTCAGGATATTGGACGGGTCGATATTCGCTGCGATCACGCTGGAAAGCCGCAGTTGTTAGAAATTAACCCTGTTCCCGCCATGCACCCCACCCATTCTGCGATCACGACGATTGGGCGTTTTGTAGGTGTCTCTTACGAAGCCTTGTTAGCAGAAATGATCGACCATGCGCGTCGGCGCTGGGCAATATAACAACACAATTCAGTCATCAATTCAATCATCATAACTAAAAGGTAAGGTTCAATGCAGTCCGAAATGCCAAATGTCGATCTCAAAAAACCGCTGGTCTGGTCAGATTGGCACTCACAACTTCAACACCGTATCACGACGATTGAAGAACTGCGCCAGTGGATTCATGTGACGGAAAATGAAGAAAAAGCGATTGCCGCTTGTGAAGGCAAGTATCGCTGGAGCATCACGCCCTATTATGCCTCTTTGATGGATAAATATGACGAAAACTGCCCGGTACGCCAGCAAGCCGTCCCCAATCTTGGCGAGATGACCCCCTTCGATAATTCGTCGGTTGATCCCGTCGGCGATACTTACTATCGCAAGACCAATCGTGTCGTGCATAAATATCCTGATCGTGTCATCGTACTAGTGACGGAACTTTGCCCGGTATACTGCCGTCACTGTACCCGTAAATTCCATACCACCGACCTCAGCGGCTCTTATTTTGGCGAGAGCGAGGCCGCGACTTGGGAACCCGATTTTGAGTATATCGCCCGTACACCCAGCATCCGTGACGTGCTACTGACAGGCGGCGATCCCCTCACCTATTCTGATAAGCGGTTGGAATTTATCATCTCGCGACTGCGCCAAATTCCGCATGTGGAAATCATCCGCATCGGCAGCCGTTATCCGGTGCTACTGCCCCAACGCATCACCAAAGAATTGTGCGAGATGCTGGAAAAATATCATCCGATCTGGCTCAATACCCATTTTAACCACCCCAAAGAAATCACCGAAGAATCAGCGGCAGCGGTAGATCGTCTGCTGCGGCATGGTATTCCGGTGGGGAATCAGACTGTGCTGCTTAAAGGCATCAATGATGATCTGGAAACAATGCGTAATCTGATGAAGGGGTTGTTGAAGATTCGCGCTCGTCCGTATTATCTCTATCATTGTGATAATGTTACTGGTGTTTCGCACTTCATCACCGATCTGGAAAAAGGTCGGGAGATTATGCGCGGCCTGCATGGACACATGACCGGGTTTGCTGTGCCGCAGTATGTGCTGACGACACCCCTCGGTAAAATTCCGCTTTGGGAAGAACAAGTCCATGAAGAAGCGGACGGTCTATGGGTGAAGAATTATAAGGGCGAGACGATGAACGCCTCAGCAATGATGTTAGCCACCAACCGAGAGGACTAATCTGCCGGGGCTAAACCCGTCAAAATAAGCACAAGTTTCACCTAACCCAAATAGGAGGTCATTATGGCAGTTACAACACAACAAACACCAAGCAAGCGCGGCCTGTTTATCAGCTTGCGCCTGAAAATGCTGATCGGGTTTACCCTCTTATTCAGCGTGGTTTTCGCCGCGGCATTTTATTGGTTTTTGAACTTCGCTACCACATCAGCGCTGCATCGGGTAGAAGAAGACATGACCAGCACCCTAGATGCGACAGTCGCGGGCATTGATGGCGACGCATTTGCGGAACTTGCCAGCGAAGGCAGCGGCACAGACCCGCGTTATGATGCCCATATTGAGTGGCTGCGAACTGTACACAGCATCGAACCCCGCGCTTTCATCTATACCTACGTTCCCGGAAATGCGCCCGGAGAAGTTCTCTTTATTGGCGACACACTGGTTTTCGTCCGCCCAGAAGATGCCGCGCCTTTCGGCGATCCGTATGAAACCGTCGGGCCGATGTATCAGGGCTTGAGCAAACTGACACTCAACTTAGAGCCTTATTCCGATCAATGGGGGCAGTGGATTTCTGCTTATAAGCCGATTTTAAATGCCGCAGGGGAGCTAGTCGGCGGCGTAGGCATTGACTTTGAAGCGGCTTATGTAGCCGAAGTACGGCAGGGCATTTTGAACAGCGTCGCCATCGCCTTTGCCGCTACCTATACCCTCTTGTTCGTCATGGTATTCTTGATCTCACGCGCATTCACCCGGCCTATCGCCGCGCTCACGACAGCCGCGCAGGGCATTGGCGCAGGTAATTATCAGCAAGACCTGTCCCATATCGGCAGCGATTTGTTCCCTGACGAAATCTCCAAACTCACCAAGGTATTTGAGATTATGGTGAGCAAAGTACGCACCCGTGAAGAGACCTTGAAGAAAGAAGTCGCCGATCTGCGTATTTTCTTGGACGAATCCAAACGTAACGAGCAGGTCAGCGAAATCGTCGAGTCCGATTTCTTCCGCGAACTGCAAGAAAAAGCGCGTTTAGCCCGCGCCCGTAAAACCGAAGTGAAAACCGAATCCGCCAAAGCTGCGGCGGATGCTATCGTCACCGAACCGTGATAAACTCACGGCATTAACTAACGTCGTTCACACGAGGAGAATAAAAAAATATGTCCAAAATCATTTCCGTTCACTCCTTCCGAGGCGGTACGGGTAAATCAAATACAACCGCCAATGTCGCCACGCTCTTAGCAGCGCAAGGCAAAAAAGTGGGCGTGATTGATACCGATATTCAATCGCCGGGGATTCATATTCTCTTCGGCCTGCGCGAAGAAGATATGAAATATTCGCTCAATGATTATCTTTGGGGAAAATGCGCCATCGAACAAACCGCGCACGATGTCACGAAAAATCTTAAAGGCAATATTCCCGGTCAGGTGTTGGTCGTCCCTTATGGGCAGGTATTTCTTATTCCATCGAGCATCAAAGCGGGTGAAATTGCCCGTATCCTGCGCGAAGGCTATGATGTCGGCCTGCTGAATGATGGCTTTCATCAACTCGTCGAGGAACTGAACTTAGATGTCCTGATGATTGATACGCATCCCGGCCTTAATGAAGAAACGCTGCTTTCCATCGCTATCTCGGATGCGCTTATCGTTGTCATGCGTCCCGACCAGCAAGATTATCAAGGAACAGGCGTGACGGTTGAAGTCGCCCGTAAGCTCGATGTGCCGCGCATGGTCATCGTCGTGAATAAAACGCCCACGTCGCTAAATTTCGATGAAGTGAAGGCACGGGTGGAACAAACCTATAAGGCAGAAGTCGCCGCTGTGCTGCCCCATTCGGACGAAATGATGACGCTTGCCAGCGCGGGGGTGTTTGTGCAGCGCTATCCCGATCATCTCATCACGCAGCAGTTGAAATATGTGGTCAGCCGTTTGATGAGCTAAAAGTAGATTTGCGAAAGAAATTGGAAAAAGATTTAACCACAGAGCGCACAAAGGACACAAAGATTTAAGTTCAAATTCTTGGTGTTCTTGGTGACTTGGTGGTTCAAAACATTCAAACACCTTTCGAGATTCCACATAAGTTTTCGCGCAAAGTATTTTAAAGCGTGGTTTTGTTGAGGGGCGGATTTTAGAATCCGCCCCAATTGTTTTATAACAAAGCAAAGGTTTGCTTCAAGGCGGGATACAAGGATTGATACAAGCTGTAGCGCTCGGCATAAACCGCTTGATTTTCCCCCGGCGCAACCGTTTTTTCGGTCACGATCATCTGGCGGCAAGCGGTGGCAACGTCTGGATAGAGTCCCGTCCCGACACCTGCCAAAATTGCCGAACCAAATGCACCGCCCTCGCTCGTATTCACATTCACCAAAGTCGCACCAAACACATCCGCGATAATCTGCTGCCAGATCGGGCTTTGTGCGCCGCCGCCGCTGATGCGTACCTCAAGCTGATCGGGTAAACCCGTCTCCGCGATTAACGTAAAGGAATCTTTTAAGCCGAAAGCCACGCCTTCTAGCACGGCGCGGGTCATGTGGGCGAGTGTATGGCGTGTCGTCAGCCCAACAAATGCCCCACGCGCCAACGGATCAGGATGCGGTGTGCGTTCTCCGCTTAAATACGGCATGAAAAAGAGGCCATCACTGCCCGCCGGAATATTTGCCGCATCCGCCAGCAGTGCATCAAAGCCCGTACTCGGCGCGAGTGTGTCTCGATACCATTGCAAACTGCCAGCGGCGCTCAACATCACGCCCATAAAGTGCCACATGCCCGGCACGGCATGGCAAAAGGCATGAAGCCGTCCTTGTGCTTGATAGGCATAAGTCGCCAGCGGCGCAAAAACCACCCCCGACGTTCCCACCGTCACGCCCATAATGTGCGGCTCAACTGCGCCCATCCCGACTGCCCCAGCCGCTTGATCGCCACCGCCTGCAATAACGGGTGTTCCGGCTTTCAATCCGGTGAGTTCCGCCGCCGCTGCGCTGACGCTGCCCGTAATCGCGCTTCCCTCATAAACTTGGGGCAACCACGCGTAGGGAATATCGAGCGCTTCGACGACTTCTCGTGACCATTGGCGCTCACCGACGTTCAGCAACAATGTGCCAGAAGCATCCGCCACATCAATCGCATAATCGCCAGTAAGCTGATAGCGAATGTAATCTTTAGGCAGCAAAATGTGAGCGCAGCGGGCATAAACATCGGGTTCATGCTCACGCACCCAAAGGATTTTAGGCGCGGTAAAGCCCGTTAAAGCGCGATTTCCAGTTAAAGCGATTAAGCGCTCGAAGCCAATCTTTTCTGTAATCGCGTCGCATTCGGCCTGTGTGCGCTGGTCATTCCACAAAATTGAGGGGCGCAGTACCTCCCCTCCTTCATTTAGCATGACTAAGCCGTGCATCTGTCCGGTCAATCCGATGGCACTGATAGCATCGCCAGTGAGTCCAGCATCGCTTAATGCGCCTCGGATCGATTGCACCATGCCTTCCCACCAATCACGCGGATTCTGCTCACTCCATAAAGGATGCGGTTGGCTGATAGGCTGCGGTGTACCATGCACGGCAACGACCTTGCCTGTTTCGTCAATAATTAGGGCTTTTGCGCTGGTTGTACTAATATCTAAACCCATTAAGTACGTCATAAGTTTCCTTTGCCATTTACCAGCAGCAGTAACCACCGTCAATAATCATGTCATTGCCCGTCATAAAGTCTGACGCTTCTGAGGCCAAATAGACCACCGCCCCTTGGAGATCGGTCACTTCTGCCATGCGCTGCATCGGAGTCATCGCCATCCAAACAGGCATCATATCTTTGCCAATCGGTGTCGCCAGCAAATCATCGACCAGTTGGGTGCGGGTGTAGCCGGGGCTTACGCTGTTGACCCGAATCCCCTGCATCGCCCATTCAGCGGCAAGGCTGCGCGTCAGATGGATAACGCCTGCTTTAGAGGCATTATAGGCCGCTTGCTTTTGCGGTGTGTTGGCAATGCTGCCAGACATAGAAGCCGTATTGATGATCTTGCCATAACCTGCGGCAAGCATAATCTTGGCTTCAGCTTGGGCGCAAAGAAATGTACCCTTTAAGTTAATCCCCATCATCCGATCCCAATCGGCTTCACTCATATCCTCAGAGGCCACCCACTGACCAATACCGGCATTGTTGATGGCAATCGTCAGCGTCCCCCATTTTTTCACAATTGCCTCGACCATCGCTTGCACTTGGTCGGACTTGGTGACATCCGCTTCAATCGCAATCGAGTCAATTTGTTTGGCTTTAAGTTCTTCCGCCACAGCTTCCGCATGGGATAAAGATATATCAACAATAGCGACTGCTGCCCCTGCCTCACCCAACGCATGGGCATAAGCCCGCCCAATACCTTGCCCAGCCCCCGTCACCAACCCAACGCGACCATCCAAGCGAAAACGATCTAAAATCGGTTTTGCAGAAAGTACCACATCGTCAGCCATAAAATTTTATCTTTCGTGTGCGAGATTTAGGATAAAAAGTAAACGTTTACAAGGGTATTTTACCCCTAAAAATTACCTCATGCGATGATTTATCTAGAGTCGTCTACTTCGTTTATAAGTCTTGTGCTTATGATTAATCGCTGAACAACAGCACTTCGTAAGTTGAGACAGGAACAGTTCGCCCCTTAAAGTTGACTTGCCCCAATGGGCGTACTTTAACACATGTTTTGACGAGTTCATAAGTCGCTTCACTAATGAGGATCTGCCCACCATCGCTTAGGCCTTGCAACCGCGCCGCGACGTTGACCGTATCCCCCACCGCCGTAAAATCCATCAACTGGGGCGCACCCACATTACCGACGATTGCCATTCCGGTATGAATCCCAAAATTGATGTTCATACGAAATTTAGGCTCGAACTGCCGATGAAACTCTGGCAGCGTTTTGCTAATTTGGTAGGCTGTGCGGACAGCTTGAATGGAATGATCGGGTAAATCCAGCGGCGTATTATATAATGCCATCACCGCGTCCCCGATAAATTTATCAATCGTGCCGAAGTTGGCTTGCACAACCTCAACAATTAATTCATGATATAAATTTAATGCCGTCAGCAGCCGTTCCGGGTCGGCATGTTCGGAGATAGTCGTAAAATTTTCCATGTCGGCAAAAAAGACGGTCAATTCTTGCAGCTTGCCGCCCAAACGCACACTCGATGGGTCTTTAAGAAGCTGCTGCACAACCGAGGGTGAGACGAATCGCTCAAACGTCTGCCGGATAATTTCTTGCGTCGAGCGCAAGTTATCAGTTTCTGTTTTGGCCCGCAGCCGCGCTTCCACTCGCGCCGCCAATTCGCGGGCATTAAAGGGCTTCGCCAAATAATCATCCGCGCCTAAGCCCAGCCCTTCAACCCGATTATCAATATCGGAAAGCGCAGTAATCATAATAATGGGAATTTGCGCCGTTCTTTCATTAGCTTTCAACAGCGCAACCACTTCAAAACCAGACATGCCCGGCATATTCACATCGAGCAGAATTAAATCTGGCAAATCCACCTGTACAGCTGCAAGCGCTTGCATCCCATCGTAGGCTTTTTCTACATCATGCCCCAAAGCACTCACGATGTCGTAGATTAATTCAATATTATCCGCTTTATCATCTACTGCGAGGATTTTCAAAGGATGGCACCTCGTTATTTTAGGAAATGGCCTAACTTAGTCATCAAATCAGATAAATTAATCGGTTTGGTGATGTAATCATCGCAGCCGGCCTCGATAGCACGTTCCCGATCCCCAATCATAGCATGGGCGGTGAGCGCGATTACAGGAATAGATTTTAACACAGGATCGGCTTTCAGTTGGCGCGTTGCCGCCCAGCCATCTACACGGGGTAAAGATAGATCCATTAAAATCAAATCGGGCTTTTCGCTCTGAGCAAGATCTAACCCCTCCTGCCCATCAGTCGCTTGAATGACCTCATAATCGAGCGACGAGAGTACATCGACGATCAACGTCATATTATCACGATTATCTTCTACAACCAGAATACGACTCATGTTCGTGACCTGGCCTCCTCATAATAGTGTGATTACTCTTCAGCAGTTGTTCGGCTGTTTTCCAAATTAGGCCGTTCCACAACCGCGCTCGTTTGGCGGAAATCCGTTGGCAAGGCGATATAAAAAATACTCCCCTCGCTAGGTGCGCTTTTTAGCCAGATCGCGCCGCTGTGCATTTCCACTAACCGTTTGGAGATGGCTAATCCCAGCCCTGTCCCACCGAATTCACGGGTGCGGCTGCCATCGACCTGTGAAAATTCATCAAAAATGCGCCCCTGTTCTTCAATGGGAATACCGATACCCGTATCGGCGATATTGATAAGTATCCAATCCCCATCACGCAGCCACCCCAGCATCGGCAATTTAAATTCACCAGATGCACCCTTCCGCACCCGAAGCACCTTCGCCCCCAACTTGACTTCACCTTCACGGGTAAATTTTACAGCATTATCCAGTAAATTGTTTAAAACTTGCCGGATGCGTTTTTCATCGCCATACAAGCGCGGCAGATCATCTTCCAGTTTGATCGTCAGCGTTAAGCCCTTTTCGGCAGACATTGGTTCGATACTCTCAACAAGCTGCTCAACAATGGGCGATAAATCAAAAGATGCAATATCCAACTTGAGCTTACCCGCGTCAATTTTATTTAAGTCGAGAATATCACTGACGAGTTCCAATAGTTGGCTGCCGTTACGATGAATTTTTTCTAGGCGATCACTTTGTTTTTCGCTCAAAGCCCCATAAAGGCCGTTCCGCAGCAGCTCACTATAGCCAATAATCGAATTTAAAGGGGTGCGAAGTTCATGGCTCATATTCGCCAAAAACTCGCTTTTGTATTGATTCGCTTGCGTTAGGTTGCGATTCAGTTCTTCTGATTTTTCTTTTTCGCTGGCGAGGTCGTGAATCACCTGCTGTAAATCGCGGTTGGCAGTACGGAGTTCGGCATTAAGCTCTTTAAGAGGGTTAAACACCTGGTTCCGCAGCACATTCCACCCAATCCAAATGATTGCACACAGCACCAATAGAATATCCAAAGGCAGCGGTTGAAACGTCGGAAATATCCGTGTGGCAAAGGCTAAAATCAATAGGACGGAGGGAAGGCGTAGAATCCGTGCGTTGTTGCTTCTGGAGCTAATAATCGCCCAAAAAGAAACTAAGCTGTACCCAATCCCCGCTATCAAAAGGAAATAGCTAGGCGGCTCTAAAGTGATGATTTCACCATTTAATGAGAAGACTTGTCCCGTCCAGATTAAAACTAAGGTCACAAACAACACCACCGGCAAAGTCAGGATGACAATCCGCGCAGTCCGCCCTCCCGGATTGAGAAAAATGACGACAAACATAAAAAAACTGGCAATCGTCAGCCCCATCGCGGTAAATTGCAACCGCAAAAGCCCTTCCGTGCCAAATGCCGTTTCCAATTCACCGATCGTGCGAGCAAGAGAAGCTAAAGCCCAAATGCCGACAGAAATGCAAAACGCAACGAACAAATACGTTGTTAAATCGCGTTTCGGCTGTACCATCAACGCAAAAATCAGCCCGGCTGCGAGCGATAATGCCAACAGGTTGGTGATAATATTGATGATGTCTGTTAGTGATCCCATCCTATGCACCCTATTCGCCATAATATCAGCGTTTATTTTATCAGACTTTGGTTAATTCAGGGCTTAGGACGGCGGGGTTCGTTCCCATCTAATGACTCTTGCGGTGGTGTTTTAAGTGGGCGCGGCGCATCACCAATAGGTGGATTATCTTCCCCAATGAGGGCTTGCAGGTGCTGTATGACATCGCGCTCAAATTCCTGATAGCCGCAATAATCACACAAATAGACCGCGCTATCTGGCACTGTAATCAGCATCCCTCGATAAAGGCGTACATAAGTCGCTTTTGTATGTTGGCATCGTCCTAATCCACAGCGAGGACAATAAAATCCTGATAGATCATCCATAATTGCTCCGTTGGTTTCCTCGCTCTAATACGCTTGAAGTGTGCCAATATGATTAAGAGGCCAAAGGCGAAACACCGCTTCTCCAATAATGGCATGACGGTTCACCGCGCCAAATACGCGTGAATCGCGGCTGTGTTCGCGGTTATCGCCCATCACAAAAAAGTCGTCTGCTCCCAGTTCCCAACGATTACCGCTGGCAGTCCATTCTTCGTTGAGGTAAGCCTCGTCAAGCAGTCGCCCATTTACATAAATCTGATTATCAATAATCTCTACCACTTCACCCGGCAACCCAATAACGCGCTTTATCAAGGCAGGTTCATTATCTTGGAGGGGGCGGGGTGAATTAAACACGACAATATCCCCGCGCTTAGGCTCACCAAAGAGATAATTGATGCGGCTGATGACGAGCCGCTGCCCATCACCCAGTGTGGGATCCATGCTGTGACCTTGCACCTGTGACTGCGGAATAGAAAGCTGTACCAACGTAAAAACAGCGATCCCGAACAGGAGGGTGCTAAAGACTTCTTTTATCAAATTAAACCGTCCGACTCTTGGTCGAGGCTGCTTCGTTACAACTTGCATCATGATTTTACTCTTATTGTATACGGGCTTTAGCTACCCGGATAATTGATACGGCTGACAATACCCCAATCTTTAGGCGGCCAATAACGCACCATCACTTCCCCTACAATAAAATGGCGCGGGATAGGCCCCACTTGAGAAGAACGTGAGTCTTGGCTGTGATTGCGATTATCGCCCATCATAAAATACTCGTCAGCACCCAACTGCCATGTTTCGTCAGGGCAGCGATCTGAACGGCAAGGTTCATTGATATACGGCTCATTAAGCGCTTCACCATTCACATAAACCAGCGTATCTCGAATTTCTACCGTCTCCCCCGGCAAACCGATCACACGCTTGATGTAATCTTGTTGTGTATCACCTGGAAAATGAAAGACGATAATATCTCCGCGCTGCGGTTCGCCGAGCAGATAATTAATGCGGCTGACAATAAGAAATTGACTGGTCTCAAACGTCGGCTGCATACTCGGCCCGTCAACGATAAAACGCACTGACGCAAGATTTACAAGCGCATAAATCGCCCCGATTAATACGACGAGATCAAGGACTTCGCGGAGATAACCCCAGCGTTGTAGGCGCGGGCGGGGGAGCATCTGCTGGATAGGAAGAACTTCTGTGGTTGTGGTCTGCCTTACGGGAGAGTTGTACAACGGTCATACTCACTTGATGGAATTTACCTCTATTGATTATAGGTCTCTCCGCCAACACAAGCAATGTGACTTTAGACAATCAGAGACGTTTCTAATAGTTTTATGCACAAATAAGCCAAATCGCATATACTTGATGTAACGGTTTAGTTACAATTAAACAATGAGGCACTGACCTTGGCTGGTGAAACAATTTTAGTGGTTGATGATGGCCGTGAGAATCGTGAATTTGTAATCGAGTATATTCTGGAGCCGAATGGTTATCACACGATTTCCGCTAAAGATGGACGCGAAGGGTTGGAACTCGCTGTAAAACACCGCCCCGACCTCATCCTCCTTGATCTGAACATGCCGCGTATGGACGGTTTGGTCGTCTTAAAAAAATTAGTCGAATATAATCTTGATATTCCCGTGATTTTAATGACATTTCATGGCTCCGAGGAAATTGCGATTGAAGTATATCGTTTGGGGGTCAAAGATTACGTTAAAAAGCCGTATACCGTCGAAGAGATGGAAGCAGCCATCGCGCACAGCCTAACAGAAACCCGCCTCCGCCGCGAAAAAGAAGCCCTAACCGAGCGTGTGCTGCAAGCTAATCGTGAGCTGCAAATGCGGCTTACCGAACTCAACGTCCTTTATGGAATCGGCAAGAACGTCACTTCCCTATTAGATATGGATCAACTTTTACCACATGTGGTCGATGCGGCTGTCCAGATCACTCATGCGGAAGAGGGGTATCTTTATCTGCTGCAAGATGAAAAGCTGATCTGCCGCGCCCAGAAACGCTTGAAAGAAGCTCGCGCAAAACATGACCATACCGAGGCCAAAGACGCAATCGCGTTGCATATCCTCAAAACTCGCCAACCCATCGTGATTGACCCAGAAAAAACCGCTGGGAAAAAACCTATTCCCGGAGCGCCCCTCTGCGCCATTTATACGCCGCTAATTGTTGCCAATGATCTCGTCGGTGTATTGGGGGTAGGGAATGTCTCTCCGCGTGCTGATATTTTCTCGCAACATGAAAGTGCTTTAATGAGCGTACTTGGTGATTACGCGGCTATCGCTATCGCCAATTCACGCAATTATGAGGCGCTTAGGGCAGCTAAAGAACGTGAAACCAGCCAATTGCGCGGCACATTTGAGCGTTTCGTCCCGCCATCTGTCGTGGAGCGAGTGATGAGCCAACCAGAAACACTCCAACTCGGCGGCACACGCCAAGAGATTAGTGTCCTCTTCGCCGATATTCGCGGTTACACGGCATGGAGCGAGAATGCCCCACCAGAACATGTCGTAGAGACGCTCAATCATTATTTGAGTCTGGCGGCGGAAGTTATTCTGTCTTGGGAAGGGACTCTCGATAAATTCTTTGGTGATGGCTTGATGGCAATTTTTAATGCGCCAAATGGACAAAAAGATCATGTCCATCGGGCAGCGGACGCGGCCTTAGCGCTCATTAAGGCCGCTAACGAGGTCAATACGGTGTACGGGCATAAACTCAGCTACAGTGTGGGGGTCAATGTCGGGGAAGCCGTCGTTGGCTATATCGGAACGGATCGTGCTGTCAATTACACCGCGATTGGCGATGTCGTTAACCTTGCAAAACGCTTGCAGGAATACGCTGCGCCGGGGCAAATTCTGGTGGAAGAAGCCGTCGTCAGGCGACTGGGCAATCTAGCGCAAGCCCGCCCCCTCGGCGAACTCAAAGTTAAAGGCCGCAAGCAGCCCGCCTTCGCCTATGAACTGAACGGTTTGGCTTATCCTTCCACGCCGTAATCACCTATTCTTCTTTCTTAGGGGTGCCTTTGCTCTCGCGGAAGCTGAGGCGAATCGGTGTTCCCTCAAAGGGATATTCATCGCGGATTCGGTTTTCCAAGTAGCGCTTATAAGTGAAATGCACCAGTTCCCTATCATTTACATGGAACAAAAACAGCGGCGGGTCGATGGCGACCTGCGTCCCGAAGTAAATTTTGAGACGTTTTGTGCCTTTCGCTGGCGCGGGATGATTCGTTAAAGCATCGCGCAGCAAACGATTTAGCTCCGAAGTTTGGATACGATACGAGCGTGCTTCATAGACGCGATTGGCAACTTCGAGTACTTGATGGATGCGCTGCCCCGTCAAAGCGCTGACGAAAATCACCGGCGCATACGAAATAAAATGCAGCTTCTTCTGCACTTCCTTGGTGTATTCATTGAGCGTCTGGGTGTCTTTTTCGATAGCATCCCATTTGTTCATTACGATGACCAGCCCTTTATAGGCTTCTAAGACATACCCCGCGATATGCTCATCTTGATCGGTCACGCCTTCAACCGAATCGACCATCAACAGGACAACATCCGCCCGTTCAATCGCCTTCATCGCACGGAGAACGCTGTATTTTTCTACACCCGGTTCGATTCTTCCTCGGCGGCGGATTCCAGCGGTATCAATTAAGGTGATTCTCTGCCCATGCCAAATAATTTCTGTGTCGATGGCATCGCGTGTCGTCCCGGCAATCGGGCTTACAATGGCGCGTTCTTCACCGAGCAGATGATTGAGCATCGTACTTTTGCCTGCATTAGGCCGTCCAATAATGGCAATTTTAAGATGCCCATCTTCTTCTTCATCGTCAAAATTGACAGAAGAATCTTCCAAAGCATCAATGATCGAATCCAACATATCACCTACACCGAGGCCGTGAATCGCGCTGATCGCTACCACTTCACCCAAGCCAAGCGCATAAAATTCGAGGGCTTCATTCATGCGATTCATGGTGTCCGCTTTATTGGCGGCAATAATCACAGGTTTACTGGTGCGGCGCAAAATCTCGGCGATTTCCTCATCCGCCGCCGTAATTCCGTGTGTTAAATCCACCAACATCACGACAACATCTGCCTGCTCAATTGCCATGAGCGCTTGGGCGCGAATCTGCGGGACAAAATCAATGCTGCCTTCGGAAAGCGGCGATTCATCGCGGGTGCCTTTCGGCTGATAAACCTCAATGCCGCCCGTATCGACGACTTTGAAGGTCACGCCACGCCAATCGGACTCAGCTTGCAAGCGATCACGAGTAGTACCAGGAATTTCGTCGGTCACGGCGAGGCGCTCTCCAACGAGTCGATTAAAAAGGGTGCTTTTACCCACATTAGGCCGTCCCACAAGGGCGACCAAAGGTTTACGTGCCATAGGAATTATTCCGTGTAATGAGCAATCATCAATGCGTGGTGGTAGAACACATTCTAAATAGAAATCAAGATGCTGTGTACCAACAAGCGCTTATATTAGCAGAGAACCACTTAAATGGGCAGTGTTAAAAGCTAGTTATTAGGCGTAGGTACGATCTCAGCAGGATTACTAATCGTCACCCCAATGGTGGCAGGAAGCACACTCACATTTTCCAGATCGAGCGGGCCTTGGCTGTTGGAAACAACGGGGGTCAGTTCATACGTATCCGGCAGCAAACTATTCAGGTCAAGCACAACCTGCAAATCATCAGGTTCAAGCATCTGTAGTTCAGCCTGTGGCCCGGTGATAAGCACTGTCACTTGTGTTGTGACAGGTTGAGCCTCTAAGCCTTCCGCGAGACCAATAATCGTCACCGGAATATTCTCAAACTGGCGCGTAATAGTGAGGGCGGAAATGCCAACAGATACGGTAACATCCTGCTGACCCAAAATCAGCAGCCCTTCCCCCGGCAACACAACGGGTACGATGATTTCAAAATCCTCTGCCCGATTTTCCAGCGAAATGCGCTGTGTAAATAACGAGTCGGGAATTTGCGTCAGGTTACCACTGACGAATACGGTTTGTGGTTCATAACCCAGCGAAGTGATGATGTACCCCTCAGATAGAGAGCCTGTATCAATATTGGGGGTAATGGATACCTCGCGCACATCCTCGCGCCGCGTGATCTGGACTGTCACCCGGACGGATTGCGGTTCTATAGTTACCTCAGCAACTGTATTTCCTTGCGAATCAACCGGAGTCAGAGGGATGTCTTCCTCCAATGTCGTGCGCTGTTGGCTAAGATCAAGCGTCACTTGTACGGCTGCCACTTCTTGAACTTGGCTCGATGCGCCGCTGACTAGAATTTGCGAGTCACTAAAAATAGGGGCTTCTCGCTGAAACCCCAAGGGCGGTTCTTGGATAATGTTGGGGCGCACCTCGACAAGGCGGGATTGAGTTTCCTCTAGGGTGACGCTCGTTTGGCGCGGACGAGTATCCGCTACAGCCCGCCGCGCAACCTGAACATCAAGTTCTACCGCATAAGTTCCGGGACCTTTGCCCGCTAAATCCGCATGAACTGTAATATCTTGTGAAGTGAGCAAACTCAATACCGACTGCTGCGCTCGGACTAAAACAGTCACGGGACGCGGCGTTATCCCCACGACGAGTAGACCAGCATCGGGTTCTATTTGAACAGGAATACCGCTAAAAGCGCGCTCACTAATCGGATCGGCCTGCATCGTCGCCACGATCCACACCATTAATGCCAGCACCAAAGAGGCAGCAAACCATAAAAGGTTATGTCCAATTTTCGGACGGCCTATTTCTTGGGTAAAGCGGGGTCTTGGCTGCATCAGATTTGTTTGCGCGCAAAAACCCTCTGGAAGGTTTGCGCCACGTCACGAAAACGAGGCCAAGATGTAAGCGCCCGTTCTTGACTGGGGCCATAAAAAGCGTTAAGGATCGTTCTTAGCCGTTCAGTATCCAACCGCGCCACCATGCGCCCACCTTGTGTAATGGCGATTTTACCTGTCTCTTCAGAAACCACTACACACAAAGCATCGGTCACTTCACTAATACCAAGTGCTGCCCGATGCCGTGTACCCATTTTTGGACTGGGCAAATTACGATTCGCTGTAAGGGGAAGCACCGATGCGGCTGAGGCAATCCTTCCATTATCATCCACAATCGCCGCGCCGTCGTGCAGTTCGGTTTTAGGCCAGAAGATGGTCAGCAAAATCTGAGCATTCACATCGCTGTTGAGAGCAACCCCAGTACGAATAAATTCTTGCAAGCTGCTGTTACGTTGAAGGACGATCAATGCCCCATGCCGCCGTTCCGCCAATTTTTCTGCCGCTTGTACCACTTCGTCAATAATCTTCATCCGCAAATGATCTGGAGCCTGCCGATTAAACAGGATCCCACCTCGTCCTAATCGCTCCAAAGCCCGTCGCAGTTCCGGCTGGAAGATAACCGGAATAGCCACCGCCAGCACCGTCAAGGCATTACTCAGCAGCCAGCTTAAGGCCTGAAATTGAAACAGATTAGATATGACGATTAAGCCCACCAGCAGCAGCACTGTTCCGCGCAGCAATGCAACGGCCTGCGTACCCCGGAAAAGAAAACTGATGCCAAAGAAAAAGAGGGCAACGATGAATATATCCACCACCGCACGGGGCGTTAGGCTTTCAATCGCCCAGATCAATTCCAAAATAGTGTATCCTCAACTTCCCAAACAAGGGCAAGCAGCCCTATGTCGCCTATTTTGCTTTGTCGATTTTATCCGCCCAACTGCGAAAGCAGCTTGCGATATTCATCCAAACCATCCGGTTTTAAGGAGATGATGAGCTTGATCGTGTTACGGGCTTCATCGTGCTGCCCCGCTTCTAATTGAAGCTCACCCAGTGCGTCTAACTGCTCAATCGCCTCGGCCTTGCGTCCAAGCTGACGATAAATGGCGGATAAGCGCGATCTTAAACCCGTATCATTGGGATAATGCTTGACCATTTCTTCCAAAATCGCTGTGATTCGGTTAATTTGCTTATTCTTGGCATAAATACTCAGGAGTTTATCGAGCCGTCGAATGGCTTCAACTTGATTACCTTGGTTATAATTCAAGTCGATGAGTTTGCGGTAAGCCAGTTCATCTTCTGGTACAAGCTCGACAATTTCTTCATACGTCTTCAAAGCACGGCGCATTTCAAGCCGTGTCATATCCATATCGGCCAGATTATGCTTGATCTTCGCCATTTTATCCGCAGGCGCACTGATACGTTTCGCAACACGCTCGGCTGTATTATAAGTTTCACGGGAAAGATCAAAATTGCCAAGTTGATTATACGTTTTCGCCAGATCAATGTATTGATCCAACGCCTCCGCCACACGATTCTCTTCTTCCAGCAGTTCGATCAAACTGGTGCGAATAGAAACATCAAGCGGAGCCATCTCCAGCACTTCGCCCAAAATTGATGCGGCACGATCATTCTCCCCCCGCACCATATAAGAGCGTGCGACGGTATTATATTTGTTGATTGCATGGCGTACCCGCCCTTCGCGCATCATAATTTCTGCCATGCGGACGTGTACTGGCAAGTAAAATGGTGATGTTTCTACAGCACGATGCGCTTCATCCATCGCCAGTGTAAATAAGCCTTGCCGGATGTAAGTATCAATGCGCGACACAATGGCAGGCAGTTGATAGTCGCCGTCTTTCAGCACATCAAACGCGCCTTCATCCCCTTCATCGCGCATGACTTCCTCAAGATGGCGGCGTGTCTCGGCAATCCGCTGCTTCCAATCTTTACCACTGAGCAGGCTCATAAAGCGCTCATTCGTAGCAGCAATCGACTCTTCATTCAGCCGATCCAACCCACTAACCAAGCGATTATAGACATCAGCGAGTTCGGCGCTTTCTTCCATATCGAGGGCGAGGCTCGTATCAACCGCTTGCAAACTTTGGATCAAATACCGCGCAGCCTGCTTATACTTCCGCTGGCGATGATAGGCCTGCCCCAACGCATGAAGCGCCCCCGCTGCCAATGTGGGATCCATTGCGGCTTCGCCTAGATGCTTAACAGCCTCACTAGGTTTATCGTTCAACAACAGCAGCACACCAAGATTCAGCTTGAGCGCCGGATGACGCAAGCGTGGTTCTGCCCTTTGATAGGCCGCAATTGCTTGCTCGATATTCTCCTGCCGTTGATATTCCATCCCCGCGAGGGCATCACCACCGGCTGCATCCAAAGTGCCGCTTTCGACCACGAAGGCCGCCAATCCGACTAAAGCATCGCTCATCGCCTCGCCCATCGGCCCCATCGGGTCGGATTCGCCCACTTTAATCCGTTGGGCTTCGCTCCCATTAGACGAGCCAAAGAGATCAAATTCCTCGCTCATACTTGGCTTGGCGGCTTTTTGGCGATCATCTTCTGGTAGGAAAATATCCCCGCCGCGTTTGAGTGCATTATAGGTATTCAGCACCTGCGGATTACGCTTATCAAGACGAAGCGCACGTTCTACCGCTTTAATCGCCTTGTCGGTTTCCTTGACTCGCTGAAAGTTAAAGGCCAAAGTCAAATATTCACGGACGGCTTTTTTCTTATCACCGATGCGCTCATAAGCCTGCGCTAACTTGGCGTGAATCGCTACCAAACCCGGGGTGAGTTGGGTGGCACGTTCCCATGTGCCAATCGCTTTATCCAAATCACGCAAACCCAGATAAATATCAGAGACGTTAATGTATTGCTGTGCCGCCTCTTTAAGCCGCCCCATGCGTTCTAGGACATCGGCACTTTTTTCAAGCGGGACAGGATCATCCGGCGCAAGCTGATGTGCGCGTGAATAGACCTTCAGCGCATCATCTAACCGCCCATCCTTAAGAAGCGATAACCCAAGATGGATATGGGCTTCTGGGTCTTCTGGTGCTTCCTGAATGGCTTGGGTATAGGCTTTGATGGCGATCTTCCAATTTTGATCCCAAGCAGCATTATGCCCATTGTTCATAAAATGTTGGTATGCGTCACGATTTGTTGCCATAATTCGTTCTCACATTTTGCTATTCTGTTTAACCGATAGAATAGATGACGGTTGCAATCCAAAATCTGATTTGACTTGAGTTTTAATGCTTACCCATCAATTCAACAAGGAGCGCTTTCTGGGCATGTAAGCGATTTTCTGCCTGCTGGAAGATGACCGATTGTACCCCGTCCGCCACCTCATCGGTAATTTCTTGCCCACGATGCGCCGGTAAGCAGTGCATCACAATCGCATCAGGTCTGGCAAAACGCAGCAGTTTGGCGTTCACTTGATAGCGCTCAAACGCCGCCTCTCGTTTTTTTATTTCGGCTTCCTGCCCCATACTTACCCACGTATCCGTATAAATAACGTGTGCGTCCGCGACGGCCTCTTCCGGGTTGCTCACAGCCTGCGCCTTGATGCCGAGCGCATTCGCTCCCGCGATGTGAGCAGACTTCAGGCCATAACCCTCCGGCGATGCAATGGAAAAATCGAGACCAAACTTAACCGCTGCTTCTACTAAAGAGGCTGCAACATTATTGCCATCGCCCACAAAAGCTAACTTCAACCCTTTTAATTCGCCAAAATGTTCAAAAATCGTCAAAATATCCGCCATCGCTTGGCAGGGATGGGAGGCATCGCTCAGACCATTGATGACCGGAACACTGGCATTTTCCGCCAACTGAACGACATGGGAATGGTCAAATACCCGCGCCATAATGCCCTGAACATAACCCGAAAGCACCCGTGCTATATCGGCAATGCTCTCGCGCTTGCCCAACTCAATTTCTTCCGGGCCAAGCATAATCGCGTGTCCGCCGAGATGCTGCATTGCAACTTCAAACGATACACGGGTACGTAGCGAGGGCTTTTGAAACACCATCCCCAAATTTTTGCCTGCTAAAATGGGACGATTACCGCCAGCACGCCACTCTCTCTTTAAATAGACCGCCAATTGCAATGACTCCCATAAGGCATGGGATGACCAGTCCGCTATATCCAGAAAATCTTTCATGAAACGTCCACATCTGAGTTGAAAGCCGCGAGGTAGATCACATAATTACATGGATTTCTCATCATAGTATAGCATAATCGCCCGCTTAACGAAACGTAACTAAAGTTCGGAATCGGTTTTAAACAGGCTGCATCTCGCGCCAATTCTGCCCCACCTGCGCGTTAGCCTTCAGCGGCGCATCCATTACAAAGGCATTTTCCATAACATCGACAACGACATCGCGCACCGATTGCACTTCATCATCGGGGACTTCTAACACAAGTTCGTCATGTACTTGCAGCGTCATCACGGCATCAAATTTGCGTTCGCGCAGCGCATTGTGCAAATCAATCATCGCCCGTTTCATAATGTCTGCCGCCGTGCCTTGAATCGGCATATTAATCGCAGTACGTAATTCCGCTTCTCTATCCTGATGACTGCTGCGCGGATTCAATAAAGCGCCGAATTTACGCCGCCGCCCGAAAAGTGTTGTTAAGCCCTCCGGTTGAAAGGCTTTCTCTTTTGTTTCTTCAATATAATGCTGTACATTCGGCAACCGCTGGAAGTAGGTCTTGATGAAGGCTTCCGCTTCAGCAAAAGTCAAATCGCTGTCTCGCGCCAAGCGGTGTGCGCCCATACCGTAAATCAAGCCAAAGTTAACCCGTTTAGCAAAGCTGCGCTGGTCATAAGTAACGCTCTCCAGCGGAACATTATAAACAGCCGCAGCCGTCGCCGCATGAATATCCTGCCCCTGAGCAAATGCCGCCAGCAGTGTTTCGTCTTGGCTGATATGCGCCAACACCCGCAATTCAATCTGGCTGTAATCCACCGAAAGCAGTTTTTTTCCTGCCGGGGCGATAAATGCCCGACGCACTTCGCGCCCAAGGTCGGTACGGATGGGGATGTTTTGCAAGTTTGGGCTGTTGCTGCTCAAGCGCCCGGTGGAAGTCCCCGTCTGGTTATAGCTCGTATGCACCCGCCCCGTTACTGGATTCACCAGTGCAGGCAGTGCATCGACATACGTCCCCTTCAGTTTGGTTAACTCCCGATATTCCAAAATTTGCCTGACGATTTCATGCTCACCACGCAGCAGTTCCAAAGTCACGACATCAGTTGAATAACCGTGTGTGGTTTTCTTCAAGCCTTTAACAGGCAGCGCCAACTTGTTAAACAGCACATCGTTCAACTGTTTGGGGCTGTTGATATTAAATTTGCCGTAGTCGCCCGTCAGACCATAAATGACTTCCTCTAGTGCCGCCAATCGCTCTGCTAGCGAGTCGCTCATTTGTGCCAGATACGGAATATCCAAGACCACACCGACCTGTTCAATAGCGACAATGACCGCAATTAAGGGGATTTCTAACGTCATGAACAAGTCGTTCAGGCCATCTTTTTCGATCTTTGGACGCACAACCTCAACCGCACGATATGTCACAGCCGCATCCGCCGCCGCGTACGGTGCAGCAAGATCAACGGCTACATCATCCATCGTCTTCTGGTTTTTACCCGTGCCGAGCAATTCACTAATCGGAGTCATGTGAATTTTGAGATATTGCATCGCAAAATTTTTCAGGCCGAGGAACTTACTAATCGGATCAACCAGCCATTCGGCGACCATCGTATCAAAAGTCACAGGAAATACTGTAATGCCGAAGCGCTGCAAAACGACCATATCATAAGACGCATTATGGGCATATTTAGGGATATTTGGGTTAGTCATGGGCGGGATAAGTGCTTCAATCACCTTCTGCATGGGAAGCTGCTTGCTGTTTTTATGGGCAACAGGGATGTAGTAGCCTGTGTCGCCATCTACCGCTAAGGCGATGCCGACCAAATCCCCCGCCATTTGATCCACACTCGTCGTTTCGACATCAAACACAATCGCGGATGCGGCGTTTAAAGTCTGGACTAACGCCTGTAAAGCCGCCTCATCACGCACGATAATGGTGTTGACCAAGCCTTCCGCTTTCGGGCGTGGCGCGAAATCCTCCGAGTCATCATCGCTATCGTTTTCATCACTAAAAGACTCTTCTCCAAATAAATTGGCCTGCTGCGGAGTCGTCAGTTTGAGAAGACGGGTACTAAAGGTGCGAAATTCCAGTTCGTTAAATAAATCCAACACCACAGCGGCCTCATAATCATGCGCGAGGCAGGCAGGTAGATCGAGCGTAATCGGCACATCATGTAAAATCGCTGCAAGCTGACGGCTCATATAGGCATATTCTCGCCCGTCGATTAATTTCTTTTGCGTCGCGCCTTTAATCTCGCCGATATGGGCGTAAATTTTATCGAGTGTCCCAAACTGCTGTAAAAGCGGTTTGGCCGTACCTTCCCCAATCCCCTTTACGCCGGGGATATTATCAGAAGTGTCGCCCACCAACGCCTTATAATCCACTAATTGTTCTGGCTCAAGTCCCCATTTTTCCCGAAACCGCGCCACATCATAATGTTCATCAGGTGCGCTTCTTACAGGCAGTTGGACGGTGACGTGCGGGTTAAGCAGTTGGAGCAAATCTCGATCACCCGTTACAATGTGGACATTCACGCCCTGCGCGACGGCTTGATCGGTAATCGTGCCGATGACATCATCCGCCTCAAAGTCCTCCAGCGCCAGAATCGGTATATTGAAGGCACGGACAACATCCATAATCCGGCCTAGTTGGCTTCGCAGTTCCTCCGGCATTTTTTCGCGTGTGCCTTTGTACTCAGGGTAGACGTTTTCACGCCCACTTAAGCCCATATCAAAGCTCACCGCGAGGTACTGCGGTCTATCTTTTTCTAGAATATCTAAGAGCGTGCGGGTAAACCCAAAAACGGCGTAAGTGGCTTCGCCGCTGCGGGTACTAAACCCAGAAGATGCCAGCGCGAAAAGCTGGCGATAGGCAACTGCATGACCATCAATAAGATATAACGTGGGTCGGGACATAAATTCACCTTTCAGGCTGAAGTTATGTCCCTATTATGTCAGAACATTTGTTTATTCGCCAGCGGATGCCGAAGCAAAAGTCATTCCTAACGCGGTACGTGGCTGGAAGCCCGCCCAATACGTACCATCTTCGACCACACCATCACGGGCATTCTCGATCAAATCAAGGTAAGGGGCATAATCCATTCCCTTGAGATATAGACCGAAGAAAGCCGTTGTAAAATGCTGGGCGATGTTGTTCAAATGCTGTGCATCCCACACCGGCTCGCCATGCCGGAACCATACATCGAGGCTGTCTGTCGGAGGCTGAGGATTCGGCGCGACATTATGCCGTGCTTCCAACATAGTGAGCAAATAACGCTCGCTGTTAGTCGCCCCCTCATAGATAGCCGCCGCGCCCGTCTCATAAAGTGCGACATCATCTTCGCTGCCGACTTCAACGAACAGCGGAATATCAATCGCCGCTAAGCCATCAGCATCCCAAAATGACACCCCAGCCAACCCTAATGCCGATAGATCGTTGCCGAAGGGCGCAAAGGCATAAACCGCCTTAATACGTGGGTCACGCTGAGCCGTTCCTGCCGCATTCACCGCAGTTGCGCCACCAGGAGAAAGCAGCGGATTACTAACAATCCCTTCAGAGATTCCAGCCCCCGCTGCGACCAACGTCCCATAGCCACCGTAGGAATAACCGATCAAGCCAGTATTTTCCGCATCGACGATTCCAGCGAGGAACGAGTCGCTGTCGGCTGCGCCTTGTGCCGCCATTTCGTTCAGCACGAATTGAATATCCAGTGGACGGTACAATGTCCCGGTCTGGATCGATTCCAGCCCAACTGCGCCATCAGCATGATCGATTGCGACAACGATATAGCCTTTGGAAGCCAAGTTATCGCCTAAATAGGTCATTTGCAAGCGAGTCCCGCCCAGACCATGCGACATAATTATCAGCGGATACGGTCCGCCAGAGTCATCCGGCAGCGCGTCTCGGAATGCCCGACTGCGGAACTGGAAACCCTCGACGATATTGTTATCGGTATATTCGGTCATTTCCGCCGCATCCGCAGGGACAATACCCGGATACCACACTTCAACCGTCAGAGTACGATCAATAACGGCTTCTGGATCACTGGCAATGTTCAAAACATCAACGATCCCGACATTGATTAATTCGAGCGTTTGAACACCCACAAGAAATTCGCCTCTTGCGGTCAGTTCCGGCGCATCAACACGCGGATCGCTAAAAATGGGCAATTCCGCCTCCTGCGCCAGCGAACTCATCGTAAATACCAGTAACAAAATCAACGGTAACAAACGAACTAACCTTCTCATAAAAAACATCCTTGTTATAAAAAAGAACCACAAAAGGGCAGAGGACATAAACCTTCCTAGAGCTTTGTGTCCTCTGTATCTCGGTGGTTCAGCCTTTACCCACGCATCCGCGCAAAATGAATATACCGTTGAATTTCGTCCCAACTTGGCTCACGTCCAGGTAGTACCGTCATATAACTTTCCGCCCAAAGTGTTGCAGGATCGAGCCGAATATCTGCCCCATAGGCGACATCAGACGCAAGCCGCTTTAATTCCTGTATCAATTGACTTGGCGATGCTTCACCGGGAATATCCGCCAGTAGATAGACGTAATCCTCATAAACGCGCAGGGTGTTCACCTGCCAGCCCATCCGAGAAAGTTGAATATCCAACCCAACGACAATCGCTTGCGCTACAGAATCACTTAAGGCATGTTGTGGATCGCGCACTAACCACACATAAGTATAAGGTGTTAAGGGGCCAATTGGAATAGAAACAGGCGGCTCAACTACTGTTGCCACAAGTGCGCTGCTTTGCTGAACCTCAGAAAGCGGTTCTAGCTGGTGTGCTTCGTCGATAAAAAACGCTTCTTCAGGTATCACTTCCATCTCGTCTATCAGCATGTCAGGCATTTGTGCCACATCCGTGACCGTCTGCAATGCCTCTATAAGCCGATCACTCTGGCGACGGATGACACGCAGCGGCATGTTCCCGGCGAAGATCATCGTGAGGGTGAATCCGCCTTCAGTAAGGCGCGAATAAAGCATGTAGTCCTTGCCGCTGCCCGTAAGCGTGACAAAGCGAATACGGGTTTCTTCCGGTTTCGCCTCCCAGTCACCGCCAATCGCTTGCCCTAAATCTTCGATATCCTCTAGCGGAAGCGAGCCAGCATAAGCCACGATTTGCCCATTGATTGCCAGTAAAGTGGCTTCAGCAGTTAATTCCAGCGAAACCTGCGTTAGACTCAACGCAAGTTGGGCGATTTGAGGGTCATCACTTTCTATACCAACTGTCACCCGTGTAGGCGGTGCGGCGGTGTCCTCAAATTCCGCAATTGGCTCATCCGGCAGCACGTTATAACCGCCAAAATCGGTTTCAAATTCAGCGACTTCTTGGGCATCTAAGGGCGCAGTTTCTACATAATCTTCTACAACCGCCGGGAATTCATAGGGAGGCAGCAAATCGTCTACTGTCAATTTTTCTTTTTCCGGCGCGGCAGGCATCTCTTGAGGATGCTTCATTTCTGGCAAGGTCGGCGGCGGAAGAGGCCGCCGCAAAACATCCGTTTCTATGTTACCCGGATCCGCGACCAGTTCATCAGGATGAGTCATCTGTGTCGTCTGAATACTGATGTCGCTGGTTTGATCAAATTCAGGGAGTGAAGGCGGCGGTACGGGCTGGGCTTTCTGCGGCGTGGTTTCTGGTAGGAATTCCGGTTTGCGGCTGTAACTTTGCGACTCATCAATCAGCGGTGGCGCAGTTTCCAGAAAGTCCGGTTCGCGCACATAACGCTCGGAAACATTTAAGCCTATTGGCGCGGCGAGTTCCAGCGTATTGAGCATCTCATCCAGCGGCATGGTTTCATCCAACGTGGTTTGGAGGATGACCTGCGCCGGAATCGAATCGCGCATAGCATCTTGGTCTTCAACCGAGATCACTTTGGGCAGCGAAGGCGCGACAATCACTTCCCGCCGCAAAATTTCCACAACTTGGCGCAGGTTTGTGTCCCCCACGCCGATCATCAAATCCCCTACCGTGCCGCTTTCTTCCAACGTAGGCATGGGAGGTTCTTCGGCGGCAAGCTGTTGAAAAATCCCAACGGCCTCTTTCGCCGTTTTTGCCAGCGGATGATCGGTCTTTGTAATGTCAAATTGATTTTTAAGCGCACTCATATCACCCGTGATGACAAACTCGACGGTACGTCCATCGCCACTGGCGGCATCGCTCATATCAACATCCAGCGTTTCCGCGCCAGGCAACATCTCTAAGCCGCCAACGCGCACGAGAACGCTGTCCAAGCTGGAAAATTCGGGAATTCCCGGCGGCGGTGCGCCAATAATGAGGGTCTCTGTATCCCCTTTTAATGCTGGGGCTTCCATCGTATCGGGCAAAGAATCGCGCACTTGCGTCACCGCTTGTTTAATCAACGGAATGAGCGTCCGCGCCGCAATCGGCACATCAATTAATCCATGCAAACGCAAATCACGCACGGCAACCGCGACTTCGGGTCGGTCAGGGCTGGCGATGATGGCAATATCGGGCTGGATACTGCGGATGCGGTGCGTTAAATCCGACCCGGAAATCCCCGGCAGTGTAAAATCAACCAGCACCACATCTTGTGGACGGCGGCGCAAATAATCAAGCGCCGTATCTGCCGCTGTAAAAGGCGTAACTTCAAACGCGCCGATAGATTCAAGTGCCTGCTTGATCTTGATCGCAAAACTGAGCTGCTGATTAATGACCAACACACGGGTCGAAATAAGCGCCATTCCCTAATGTCCTAGTGTTTTATGTTCCCGTTTAACGGTTATTGCAGGGGCAAATCAGCGACTCGCCCCTGCTTATAAATAGTCGAAATAACTTAAGGCGATCCTGGCGGCCCACCGGACGAACTACCCGTAACCGTCACATTGAGGGTCGAATTATTATCGACCTCGTTGCTTTCGCCGATCTGTCTGCCACTGTCAGACTGGAATTGGACAATATACGTCCCGGAAGCCGTAAACGTGACATTCACGTTCAAGTTGATGCTCTGATTCGCACCCAAATTGGCGACTACACCCGCATCAAAGGTCTGATTACCGGGCAGAAGCATCACCTGATTGGAGAATTGGCTCGTGATTGCACCGCCCACATTAGTAATCGTCACACCATAAGTGACCGTTGTAGACGTTTGCCCTGTCGGGATAGTCACCGTTTCGGGACCGGCGATGTTAGATACAGAGAGATTGGGCTGCGCGGGCGGCGGCACAAGTGTAGGCTGTGGCGCTTGGGTTGGGAATGGAGTCAGGGTTGGCGCTGTTGTAGGGAGCGCTGGTACGGGCGTGTTGGTCGGTTGTGCAATAACAGGAACGCTCGTGCAGCGATTGCCATAAAGGGTTATAAATTGGGTACTCCCACTTACCCAACCGACAGTCGCGCCACTGCTGACTTGATACCAAGAATTGTCGCCTAATCGCCCAATAACGGGTACGAGCGAACCTGATGCAAGCGTTGTAATCACGCCAAAATTGGTACTTGGGCCGCGCCGCAGATTTAAACCCGTCTGGAGTAGTGCGCGGCAGGTCGGGTCGTTAGGATCGATATTGGGAATCCCGCCGCCTGGTCGAGAAGTCGCCGTCACTTGATTGTTATTAGTACGGATGTTTAGGGTAACTTCCGCAGGATCACTCACGACTGTACCACGATAGGCTTCAACGGTCAGTTCTACCAAGCCTGCTGCACGCGGCGTATAGTCCATCAAGAAACTCTTGGTGGAATCGGTATTACCCGCTTCTGGGCTTTTAGTCTGAACAACCTGCCCATTGACCGAAAGCCGCACTTGTGTCAAGCCGACGGCATTGGTCACGCTAACGCTAATTAGCACAGCGTCATTGACGACGAATTCCGCATTATTTTGGGGTGCCACAATCTGCACCGACGGTTTGCCGCTGGCAAGGGATGTTGCTGTCACCAGCGGCGTTTCATCTCCCCCACTGGGGCCATCATCACTATTCAGATTGCAAGCACTCAACAGGGCTACCGCTGCAAAAGCCGCGATTCCTAGAGTTATCAACCTTTTCCAGTGAAGCATCGCTTTTTCCTTTACCGAAACAAATTCAAGGCAAAATAACACCATTGCTTCTCAAATAATCATTCTATCACTGGCGTAACAAAACGCAAACAAGCCCCAACTAGGGGGCTTATTTTCGTAGAATTTGCTTATACACAACGCGGATTAGCTGACTGGCTCTTTATAGATGGTATAACGTCCCATATCATCGCCTTTAGCAATACACGTCGTCATATCCACTTTAAATTCATGCCCGCCCGATACCCAACGCAGCCCTTCTTGCAACAAACCCTGACCGATGTAGCACACAGGCTTATCGGCTTTACGTTGATAGCACATCGGGCAACGTTCCAGCGTGTAGATAATACGATCAGTACCTTCTTCATACACGTTAGAAACTTGGTCGGAGAATTGATTAAAGATATTCGCCATCGCCGGAACACCGATTTTGAGCTTCGCGCTCATCGGCAGCACCTTAAAGGCCAAATCCCCTACACCTGCCAACGCACCAAAACCACGCAGCGCATCGGCAAAGGTCGCACGTCCAGCACGCAGAGCCAGACCACGCCCACCACGCGGGCCATACATATCTTCCAATGCAACCAGTAGCGAGGTTAAATCTGCAAAATCAAACCCTTTTTCCAGATTATCCGGCGGATAATTGCCTACCAGATTTTGCAGGCTAGCCAGATTCAGAATGGCGTTCAAGCCGTTGGTACCCATGATTTCTTCCATCGCCTCGATGATAATCTTGGCGAATTTGTTCGGGTAATAAAAACCGCTTTTCTCAACTGGCATCGTGCCTGTTCCTCCAATCGGTGAGAGAGACCAACCGCAATGTATTCATCAAAATCAACACAATAGTAATCTGAACTTGTAGATTTCACAAGCCGACTTCAGAAGTGGAGTATAGCACAAACTCCGAAGAATTGCTCATAAAATCACCCGGAAATAATCGCTAATGAATCAGGCGTATATTGCCTCTGGGGAAGCCGCCCTTGCATACTGTACGGGCCTGTCCAAGTAATCTCCAAATCGACCACTTGTCCGCGTCTATCACTAACTTCAGCGTTGTCTTCGAAGAAGACTAATTTGTTTTGTGAGGTGCGTCCACGCCATTTCCCCTTGTGTTGATCTTCGATCAGCACTGGTAAGGTCTTACCTAGAAAATGGCTGTTAATTTCCGCCACAACCTGCGCCTGTAGCTCATCGAGTATTTCATGACGGCGCTTTTTCTCGACTTCCGGCACATCGTCTTCCATGCGGCGGGCGCTAACGGTGTTGGGACGTGGACTATAACGTGCCAAATGGACTTTATCCAATTTTAAATCTTCTAATAGGCGATAAGTGTCCATAAATTGGGCTTCTGTCTCGCCAGAAAAGCCTACGATGATGTCAGTATTGATGGCGACATCTGGGATACGCTTGCGGATGTTATCGATCAAAACGCGATATTGCGCGGTGGTATACCCGCGTTTCATGTTTTCTAGAACGACATCATTCCCCGCTTGCACAGGGACTTCGATATGCGGCATCACGCGGGGCAGTTCTGCTACCGTATCCAACAATTTATCGGTCATCCAATTCGGGTGGCTGGTCAAAAAGCGGATGCGCTCTAAGCCAGTTTCTTCCGCCACGCTATGCACAATACGCAGCAAATCCGCTAAATCGGGGCCGTCGTCAATATCCTTGCCATAGCGATCAACGATCTGCCCAAGCAGCGTCACTTCTTTCACCCCTTGCAGCGCCAAACTGCGGACATGAGCCACAATCTCGCCAACACTCCGACTGCGTTCTATACCACGCCGGAACGGGATGATGCAGAACGAGCAAGCATGAGAACACCCAAACACAATCGGCACATGAGCGCTGATGAGATTGCCTGCTTCATGCGCGGGTAGAATAATTTCTCCTTCGACCATATCCTGCATCACATCGCGCCGCTGCCGTGCGAGATTATCCTGCGCCATGAGTTCGGCTTCGTCCATGCGTCCGCGCAGAAATTCGACCATAGGAGCAGGTTCGGAGGGAGGAAGAAACACATCGACAAAGGGCAGTCGCTGCCGCATATACAGTGGATCTTTTACGCCGACCATGCAACCCATTACGCCGATGATTTTATCCGGTTGCTTTTCTTTAAGCGCCCGCAGCAGCATCAAACGCCCCATCGCTTTATCTTCGGCACTTTGGCGAACGACACAGGTATTGACGACAAAAATATCGGCATCATTCTCATTCTGTGCCGCATGATAGCCCATACGCTCTAGTTCAGAGGCTAACCGTTGCGTGTCAGCCGTGTTCATCTGACACCCAAATGTCCAGATGTGATAATTCATCGAAATCGGTGCGAGATACCCCTGCCTTTAGGCATAGGGAGGTAAGCACCTTAATCCTTTCTATTTAATCGATAATCCCCGAAGGGAAAGGGAGATTTGCAGTTACCTGCTGGCTCTCCCTCAAAGCCTTCTCCGCTTGCGCGGGGTTAAGTTCACCTAGACAATGTTACGGACTGGTTTGGCGTGAGCGACACTGGCTTTTCCCAATCACCTGTTTAATCGCTCACCGCAGAGTTCGGCACTGGTGAGGTATCCCGAAGTGCCTATATTTTTAGTCCTAACGTAGTGCGACCTTAGCCGCATTGAGTCGGGTAAGCATTAGGGCTTTTAAAAGCCCCCGCCTTTAGGCGTGGGGATGC
>DAOTTO010000419.1:0-3660 GCA_034437895.1 Anaerolineae bacterium
CGGCTGCTCAGGGCGCTTTAACGGACGCGGCATGATTCAGTTATCCTTCTCATTGTCTGCCTCCAATACAAAACGCCCTGCTCCCGTGAGTGAAAATACGGCAAGAGCAAGGCGCTTGAGTTACAATGCGTCCCAGCCCTGCGGCGTGTCACTAGCACTCGCGGGGTCAGCCGGATCGGGGTGTACCATCACCTCGGTTCGGCATTCAATGGAATCAGTATAGGATGTTGTTTCCAAACGCGCAACAATCCGCAGGATGTGGCGGCACACATCCACCAGATTGACGGGTTCGGAAGTTGGGAGTGCCTCGTGCAGTTCATCGTGCATCGACGGTCGCTCCTCTCGTGCTATTCAGTTGTATAGAGCGGAAAATAAGCTGCTGGCGGTTCATCGTTTGTCCCATGTTTTACCGATGAAACCAGCGTACCAAAGTCGGATCAGGGAAAGACTGTACGATTCCGGTTTAGGGTTGGGAAGATTCCGGATCCGCGATGTAAGATTCCGGCGTGTTCGTTCCTACGATTAAATGGCGGACATTGCAAAGAACAACGCTGATTACACATCGCATGAAATTCCACATTTAACCGATGTCAACCAGCGTATCAAAATAAATCGCCTGACCTGAGGATGATTTCAGTTTTGAATGAGCAACCGCGACAAAAGGCTTAGCAAATTTCACACCGCCACAACACCTTTGCAGGTCGGGTAATTCGAGCAGCCCCAGAACTTATTTCCTAACATTGGCACCACTCTTTGCCGTTCGGAGAATCATCTCACTACCGCATTTGGGACAGCGCGGCGATTCATTCGCTTGTGTCATAACAACCGGCAATGGTGCTTCAACGACTCGCACGAGCGTAGGGACAGCCGATACACCGAGAAACGGGGCAATGAGCGTCTCGATCTCCGCCGTGACATAGGCTCGCTTGACCGGAACATGCAGCAGCGGCAGCTTTGCCGCCGCGAACATGCCATCCACGAACGTATCACGTGACTGCCGATCCGGGCGCTGATGACTGCTGTCAGCGCGATTCGCACCCCGACTCTCGCGGTGCGGTGAAGAGCGTGAGGGCGGAAGATAAGGACGAGAGACGTTAATGTGAGTCGTTCACCCTAATTAACGGATGATTGTGTTATTCACTGCGTTTAAGGATGCGACGAAACGCTACGACTAGGCAAAACAACGCGATCAGTTTGTAGGAGCTTCAAGATGGGCTTTGGACAATAAATGACTCCTCTAAATAATTTTAGAGGTAAGATGCAATTTTTATTAGCCAGTTTATAATGTCGTTGTCTGGATCAGCAACTTGAAGACGAGCATAAGACATTTTTTGAACAACAGCTTTGTTTAAGGGATGTTTCTGCATGTTAGCTCGTTTCTTTTTCGCCTTAGAATCGAGAGTCGCCCAAATTGCCGGTTGCTCAAAATTTTGCGCAACGAGCAGTGGCACATCATCGCTATCTCTAAAAGTTATCCGTATATTCAAAACTTCATAGATTGCATCAGGATGAAGATAATTTTCGATAGTTCGCTTTGTCGTTAATGTTGCCCAAGAACCATTGCTCCTTGAATTAACCGTAGCACAATGCGGCTGATATAACGAAGAAACGTCTCGGTCATAAATATGTACTTCTGGAATATCGAAGTTTTTTAGATAGTCATAATCAATCCAATATTTGAGATTGCCGCCACCAACCGCCACCATAGCTACGCGGGTATCAGTTGACAAATCCGGCAATTCAGGATGCTGCTGATTTATCTGTTTGCTTATAGCGTTCCAGAAATGGACATCATGAATGCCTTCAACACAAAAAATCACTTTTGGATGATGTGGTGAGGGTTGTATGCCTAGCGTATTTGCTACCTTCTTAAACATATCCGAATTACTACTGGTTGTGCCATTTTGAATTTTAAGCTGATTGTCGACCCGTTCTATATATCTTAAACTTTCAATTGGTATCATACCAGCGAGTGCGGGGACATGCGTGGTGATGATGATCTGATAATTTGGCTTTGCAGACAAATCCAATAGGGCTTTAATCAACATTTGTTGATTATTGGGGTGTTGAGATGTTTCAGGTTCTTCAATAGCGTAGATGACAGATTGTTTGCTATTAGCTTGAGCTTTTCGTTCAACTTCTGCACGGAAGAAGTTCAACATGATGAGGCGACGTATGCCGCTACCGCGCTTGTTAATCGGTATATCATCATCCCCTTTTAGTGTTAGTCCAAACGCTTCCCATTTGGGTTCTGTGGTAAGGTGGGGTGTTAAACTGGTAGCTAAATCGGGGTTCATTTCAGCCAATTTCTCTAATGTGCGTTTGGCAACGTCAGTAACTTCTAGTTCTACAAGTCGTCTAATTTCATCAATTTGAGACTGAACTTTTGCTACTGCTTGTTTCATTGCAATCTTCATGGGATCTTGAACTTCAGAATCGCCATCTTTACTAGCGCGATCAGATTGAAATAGGGCATAAATTGGGAGATGGGTATTTATTTGTTCCCAAATTTGTTTTGCATCTTCCTTATCCAATTGAATGAGGATAGGTTGTAATCGCAAATCTTCACGGGAACAACTACTCCATATAGCTTTACGTAGTTGTGCGTTTACACGCTTATCTATATCTGTCTGATCAACTAAATCCCTAAAACGTTTTTTTAAATCAATGAGTTTGAGTAACAACAGACCATCATAACCAGGTGCCGTAGGATGATTGGCTTTTGCGAACACCTGATAACTGACACTTTTCTTTGTACAGTCAAACACTTTATATATCTCTAAGTCACCATCTTCGTTTAGTAGAAACTCATCCCCTAACGTTGTCTCTGCGGTAGCATCTAAGATTAGATCTTCAGGTAAGTCATCAAAGACGCAACCAATTTTAACTTCTTTAGAGGCACTATGAACACAAGAATCACTAGATTCCATTTTGACTGTCCCACCTTCAAAGAAGATGTCAAGAGCTTCCAGTATAGTTGACTTGCCAATATCATTACGTCCGATAAATGCTGTAAGGTTAGTTATTGGGATACGGACAGAAGAATGATATGCTCGAAAGTTTTCAATTATAACTGCTGTAAGCCGCATTCTGAATAGCTCCTAGTACATGAGTAGACACGGTGAACAAGTTACTAACTGGGTATTTCTATAATCTACTCCTCCTCCGCACCCCGACCCATACGATACTTGATGTCGTAGTTGATGATAATGCCGTAATGCCGCGCCAGCACCCGCCCACTACTCATACCGACTTCACGCCGACGATGGCATATTCAACACCGCTCGGATTGCTCATGCGTTTCGACGCATCAAGCATTTCCATCCCGACCAGGCTGCCATCCTCAGCATAATCGAGGATCATCCCCGACTTATCCGTCACTTTCGGCAATCCGCGCATCGCTGAACAGAATCCGCAGCACATCGACGCTGGCGTCATACGTCACTTTCAAGATGCGCGCCGATCACTGATGTGCAGAATTGTGTAGCCGATGATTTCGTCACCCTGATAGCGAATGATCACATCATCGTCGGTCAATTCACTGTCATCAGCAAGGCTCGGTCGCTTGAAATTGATGTACAGCACATCCGCTTCGGCATCATAGGTCATCCACATCGACTGCCCCGGAACGCGGGAAATTTCGGGCAGCAGACGCAGATA
>DAOTTO010000420.1:0-12237 GCA_034437895.1 Anaerolineae bacterium
GGACTTTCGCTTACCTCACCCCCCGGCTCCCTCTCCAATACTTGGAGAGGGGGAGAAAAACGCATCTTGAAGTCCCCTCTCCATGCAATGGGGAGGGGATTTAGGGGTGGGGTAAATGCGTGAGCGAAAGTCCTACTTCTATGACTCCGACTCGTCGGTGGAGGTTTTATGTGCCAACCATTGGGAGGCCATTAACGCCATCAGCGCCAGCCCAATCAGCAAGAGTCCCGTCCAGACCGCCGCGTCTAAGTTGCCCTCGAACAGCGTATAGACCAAGAGAGTCATCGTGCGGGTGCGGCCTTCGCTGTTTCCAGCGAACAAAATCGTCGCACCGAATTCGCCCAGCGCTCGCGCCCAACATAAAATTAATCCGGCGCTTAAGGCACGTGACGAGAGAGGGAGCGTAATCCTAAAAAAGAGGGCGAGTCCGTCCGCGCCATCCACCCGCGCCGCATCTTCGATCTCTCGCGACACAGCTTGAAAGCCGATTTGCGCCGCTCGGATAAAAAAAGGAGCCGCCACAAACGTCTGCGCCACCACCACTGCTATGCCCGAAAACGATAACCGGATTCCCAGATCATCCAGCACCGGCCCCAAAAGCCCTCTGCGCCCAAACGTCACCAGCAGCGCCAAACCCGCGACGGCAGGCGGCATCACAATCGGCAGTTCGATCAAGACATTCAGCAGTCGCTTAAACGGAAAGCGAAACCGCGCAAACAGATAAGCCAGTGGTGTACCGAATAAGGCTGTCAAGATGACGGTTAGGAGGGTGGTGATAAAACTTAGGTAAACGGCCTCCGGGATGACGGCTGCTTCGACACTTTGCCATGCGCGATTTTCTATTGCCCGCAAAATCAGCGCGAGAATCGGCAGCGTCAAGAACAGCAGTCCCACGCCGCCGATGAGCCATACAGTCAACGAGCCAAGTTTAAAATTGCGATGTGGCATGGTCTTCCAACAAAGAGGAAAGCGCCCCTATCATGTGCCTAAATGAGGCTTTAAAAGTAAACCAAAAAATTGAAACCGCCAAGAGAATTCTCTAAACTCAACGCAGCCCACACGTCAGCGGACGCGCCGAGATAAATCCCCATTTGACCAGCACCGCTTGGCCCTCACACGCGAATACCGCATTTATAAAAGCCTGCGCGAGTTCTGGCTCAGCCGCATCATTCGTCACCGCCATTGGATAGATCGCAATCGTATTGAACGCATCTTCTATAGGGAAGACAATCACATCATCCACCAGATCAGGAGTTACGTCAGACGCATAAACAATCCCTGCATCAGCCTCGCCAAGCGCGACTTTTGCCGAGACTTGGCGCACATTTTGCTCTTCGGAAACAACATTCGCCAGCACCGCATCACGATAGGCTTCGCCGTAACCGGGGTCAGCGGCGAGACGTTCCAGCATCGTATCCGTATAATCGCGCACAGGCACATCCGGCGCGGCGATGACCAACAATACACCGTCATTTGCCAAATCAGCCAAGCCCTGAACAGCGGCTGGATTATCGGCAGGCACAATCAACACGAGACGGTTACGGGCAAAAATCCGCACTTGCCCAGTGATGCGTCCGGCTTCTCGCGCATTCAAGAGTTGGCGTGTATTGGCGCTGGCGAACACATCCGCCGGAGCGCCTTCGCTCAATTGTGTCGCCAGATCGGATGACCCCGTGAAGTTAAACACCACCTCCACGCCGGGATTATCCGCCTCGAATGCCAGCGCGATTTCCTCAAACGCATCGGTCAATGAGGCCGCTGCGAAGACCGTCAGTGTGCGATTATCTTGCGCGTGAACGGCGAATCCGATGGATAGAAAAAGTGCTAATACGACGATCAACAAATTTTTACTTTTCATTTGTCTCTCCAGATTATGTAGAGTCTCGAAAGAAACTGGGAAAAAAATTTAACCACAGAGCGCACAGAGAACACAGAGATTTAAGTTCAAATTCTTGGTGTTCTTGGTGCCTTGGTGGTTAAAAACATTCAAATTACTTTCGAGATTCCACATTAGTAACCTTCGATAAAGAATTGCAAACAACACGGGGTTTCGTAGGGGCGAGGCGCGCCTCGCCCTTACAAAGACATATCTGATCTTATTTTTGTGCTTTTGTGGTTTACTCAATCTTCTACCCAATCTTTCGGCACAAGTTCGCAACGCTCAATCCATAACAAGACCGCATCCAACTGCGTAACGACCAGATCAACCGCCAGAAAATGAATCCCCGGCTGGGCGCGTTCTCGCTGTTCACGCAGCGCAGCAGCCTGCTGCAAACAGACGCGCTTTTGCCGGACGACAATCGGAATCGTCGGGATATTGAGCAGCCGTGCGATAAATAAGCGGCTCAGGAATTCCACCCGCACCCGCCGGATACTGGACGAAGGATTGACTTCATTTAGCCAGCGCTCTAGGTGGATGCGTCCCTGCGGGGTTAGGGTGTATTCGGTGCGCGGCGGCGCATTATCCGATTCTATCTGGCAGCCGATGACATCTCCCTGACGCTCTAAGCGCTTAAGGACGGCGTAAAGCTGACTGGTGCTGAGATTCCATACCTCGCCAAGCTGCGCGGGATCACGAAAGCATTCCAGCAGTTGATAGCCGTGCCGCGCTTCTGCCGCTAACAAGCCTAAAATTGTCTCGTCCGGTGTCAATGAACTCATAATTTCTATTCTATCATGGAATAGCTATTTGGCAAAAAAGTGATGGGTGACTAGTGATGGGTGACTAGTGATGAGTAACGAGCGATGAGTGATAGGTTCTTGTTGTTTATCACTCATCGCTATGCCATTCAGTTTGCTTTGCGAATCTTAGCGGCCTTCGCGCCTTTGCGTTAAATCTCGCCGCTTTCTACTCAGCACTCATTACTCATTGCTTATCTTCGCACTTACGCCTTCAGCCGATCCAGATACAACTTGCGGAACTTTGCCACTTTGGGCGCAACAATCGCTTGACAGTAGGGCTGTCGCGCATTATGGGCGAAATATTCCTGGTGATAATCCTCTGCATCGGTGTAATTATCAATCGGCGTAACTTCGGTCACAATGGGACGATTCCAGACTTTTTCTTCTTCCAGTGCTTGGATTGCCTCTTCAGCGACAGCTTTTTGTTCTGGCGTGTGATAAAAAACTGCCGAGCGATACTGTGTACCGATATCATTGCCCTGTCGATTGGGTGTGGTGGGGTCGTGGATGACGAAGAAGACATCCAACAAATCACGAAACGTCACAACCGCCGGATCATAGGTGAGGCGCACGACTTCCGCGTGGCCTGTTGCGCCGGTGCAAACTGCCTGATAAGACGGATTTTTGACATGTCCGTTTGAATAGCCCGATTCTACTGATTCCACGCCGCGCATTTCATCGTAGACCGCTTCCAAACACCAGAAGCATCCACCCGCTAATGTTGCGATTTCCTTAGCCATAGTACACCTTTTCAACTGTCGATTCTGTTGGATGACGTTATTGCAAACGCCATCCCTATTTATTTGTCTTACTTTAGATCAAATTCATTACGTTCAGCTTACCTCTACCCACACCCTATGCCAGCTATTATTCATGTAGCCCTTAAAATTCCATACGTCAGCAATCGACTCCGGCTGCGTATTCCCGGCGGAATCGGTTGCGCGGACGACCAATTCATGCGTCCCTGATGTGAGCATGAGTTCGCTTTCCCATAAACGCCATGCGTAGGGGTGATCTTCGCCAACAAGCGCCGCATCGTGCCACGTCGCGCCGCCATTGCTGGAAAGCTCGACCCGCTCGACCCGCGCATTGTCCGCCGCCAATGCGTAGCCTTTGATCTTTGTCAATCCCGCCGCCAGCTTTTCGCCCTCCTGTGGGCAACAAATCACCGAATTGACGATCAAGCCGCCCAACATCGGCGCGGAGTCCCAATCCGCTGTTTCTTCGCGCACATCGGGCGGGAACAATTTATAGGCTTCCGCTTGGTAATGATTATCTGACGGCGCGGTTTGAACACTAATATCCGTCAGCCATTTGACGCTGCGTGCGCCAATCGTACCCGGTGCAATCACGCGCAAGGGATAGCCATGCTCAGAGCGCAGCGGTTCGCCATTCATCTCATAGGCCAGAAGCACATCCTCCATTTTTTCTAGCGGGACACTGCCGCCAAAATGGAACGATGACTCGCCCTTTGGCACTTCGTCCGCACCGAGGAAGGCGATATGTGCCGCGCCGTCTTCAAGTCCAGCTTCCATCAAAAGATCGCGCAGCCACAATCCGCCCCATGTGGCTGTGCTGATAGCGCTGTTATCCCAAGGGAGTTCATCCTTAATCGGTTCGCGTTGATGCAGCGCCAGCCGTCGATTACCCGCGCACATCAGGGTTGCCGTGATGACCTGTTTGGGATAGCGCATCACATCCTCTAAAGTCAGCGTGAGCGATTTTTGAACGAGGCCGTTGATGTTTAAGCGATAAGTGGTGGGGTCAAGGGTGGGGATGGGGGCATGATTACGGGCGAAAAAAAGTTCAGTGGGCGTGATAAAGCTACTACATAATAGGTCTAAAGGAGGTTCGGCGTTCAGATGCGCGTCTTCGTAAACGATCATCGCCGGATGTTTGTTATTTTGGGTCATTGAAAATCCTATTTTGACTGTGACGGGTTAAAAGCCGCAATAATGTTTTACACCTATTCTCTCAAGATTAACCACAAAGGCGCAAAGATCACAAAGGGCTAGAGAGATTAACTTGTTTTCTTTGTGTCCTTCGTGTCTTTGTGGTTCAAAATAGCGCTTTACGGCTGATATAAATTTTGGTTCGCTCACCCTTTATCTTACTCGCGCCTTTGCGTTAAATCTTCTTTCTCAACTCATCGCTCAGCACTCAGTACCATTCCTACTGCCATGTTTGCGGGATGAGATCGCTGTGGAAGACTTCATCGCGCCGCTTGAGTGTTTCCATCCACGCTGGCAGGCGCGGGAAAATTAGTTCCGCCACGCGATACGCTTCTTCCAGATGCGGATAGCTGGACAAAATAAATTTATCCACGCCTAAATCCATATATTCCTGCATCCGTTCCGCCACTTGATCGGGATTGCCGACCAACGCCGTGCCTAAGCCTTTATTCACGAGGCCGATTCCCGCCCATAAATTCGGGCTGATCTCCAGTTCATCGCGTCCGCCCGCGCCGTGTAAATTGACCATGCGGCTTTGCCCAACCGAGTCAAAGCGGGCAAGATGCTCCTGACGTTCTTTAATCGCCGCGTCGTCGGCATATTTCAGAATATCCTCGGCTGCCGCCCACGCTTCATTTTCATCCTCGCGCACGATGATATGAACACGCAGTCCGACTTCTACCGTGCGTCCGAGCGCAGCGGCCTGACCTCGTACATCGTCGATTTTGGCTTTGATGTCTTTCGGCGGTTCGGCCAGTGTCAAATACGTATCGGCATGTTTGGCGGCGACTTTATGCCCGGCGGGGGATGATCCACCAAAAAACAGCGGCGGATAGGGGCGCTGCACCGGTGGCAGCAGCAGTTTCCCGCCTTTGATCTGGATGTGCTTTCCTTCAAAATCAACCGAATCACCTGTAAATAAGTCGCGGTAAATCGTACAGAATTCATCGGTGATTTCGTAGCGCTCATCATGTTTGAGGAAGGTGCCGTCACCTGCCAATTCCACCGGATCGCCGCCTGTGATGATGTTCAGCAGCAGCCGCCCGTCAGACATGCGATCAAACGTTGCCGCCATCCGTGCCGCCAACGTGGGCGATAAACTGCCGGGGCGTAAGGCGATCAAAAATTTCATCCGTTTTGTTTCCGGGATAAGCGTGGAAGCCAGCACCCACGAATCCTCGCAGCCTGCCCCTGTCGGTAGCAGCGCACCGCTAAAACCGAGCGCATCAATCGTTTTGGCGACAGTGGCGAGATAGGCATGACTGGTTAAACGGCGGCTGACTTGAGTCCCCAAATAGCGGCTGTCGCCATGACCGGGGATAAACCATAAAATTTCCATTTTTTGCTCCTCGTATTTAGTGTTTAAAAATAACCTGAGTTTCGGATAGTGTTTTCATTCTATCCCCACCCCTAAATCCCCTCCCCACTTCCTAGAGAGGGGACTTAAAGAACCATTGTGAACTGTTTTTCTCCCCTTCACCATGCAATGGAGAAGGGGTCGGGGATGAGGATATCATAAAAGTTAATCAAAGTACGCTATCCAAAACTGAGGTTAAAAATAGGTACTTCTCATTGGACAATTGACCGACTAACTCATTGACTGATGATTAATTCATCGGCGTAGTTGCGTAGGGAGCGGTTATACGCCTCGTAAAATCCCGGTACATTGACCGTCGTATCCAGCATTTGATAGAGCGCTTCCGCATGATAACCGCCGCTGTGCAGCGCTAAGGCCAAAAATGCCCGAAGCGCCCGATGGTCAGGATAACGCGCACAACCTTCCCGCAGCAGTTGAATCGCTTCGTCAAGCTGACCGACATTGCGGAGCGAACTACCCAACTGGACGGTGATACGCGGCAGGTATTCTTCCGGCAACCCAAGTTCAATGGCGCGGCGGTAATAGGCAATTGCCTCGGCTGGGTATCCGCCGGAGTCATAAGCGCCGCCTGTTTCAAATAACACACGCGCATTATCCGGGTAGCGCTGCGCTAATGCCACAAAATAATCAATCGTTTCCCGCTCACTGCCGTCTTTTTCCAGCGCCAATCCCGCCATGATTTCGGCCTCAATGTCGGACATTGAGGCCCTTTCTTTTGTCCTAAGTATAGCTTTGATTTTATCGCCTTTACAGCACAATGGTCTGTGGTGGGGTGATGTTTGCCCATTAAACACTAAAACCTAGCTCATATCCTCCCAATGTATCTTTAGCTTTTATTTAGTTCGCTTTTGGAACTTATTGCTAGGCTTTATTTTAAAGTAATGCTATATAAAGCAAAAAGTAAAATGAGGGCGAGGAAAATCATGCAAAATTTATCACTTCCCGAATTTTTAGCCTGGTTCGTGGTAGGTATCGTGGCAGCTTGGTTACTAGGGATTATCGCCCAAATAGAAAACCCGCGTCACTTGATTGTTGATAGTATCGTCGGCTCCTTAGCGGCTTATGCTGGCGGTTCCCTTTTTATTCATTCACAAATGTTCGGCATGATTGGCTTTAACTTGTGGAGTGTAATCGTCGCGTTTAGCAGCGCCTTTATGGTGTTGGCAGTGGTGCGCGGTCTGCAATCCATTTTAACTGCTCTGTTAGAGATGAAAGGCAAAACTTACTGGGTGATCGAACACCACGCTAGATAAATATGGGAGCCGAAACTCCGAAGAAATCCTTTTTGAACGGGAGAGACGCAGCGTTCGCAGAAATACACAAGGATAAAACTCGGTGTTCTTGGCAGCTTAGTGATTCATTTTTTACTACCCCTCACGCAAACCCTTTCATATTACACTGATAAGTGATTAACGCATCTTACGCACTCCCAAATTTGAGGGCTGACAGTTGAAAACTGCCAGCTTAAGTTTTTATAAAACTCAGGTGTGTCTATTTTCGTGGGTGTAGGGAGTAACTTATGTGTCACTCCCGGCCGATGCATATATAGGTGCATCTCTACACTACCCTTTATTTTAGACACTCCGTAAAACCCTATCACCTAGAATTTCGAGCGCAGCTTTTGCTCAAGGCTGAGATCTTATATCAGTTCTCATATAGCGCTGCAAAATACGAGGAAGCTTACAATTTTACGGCTGTGAAGTTGAAGCGGCGAAGAACGGCGGAAACGATCTGCTCAAGCAGTGTCCCTCGCTTGTTCAGTCGTACAATTAGGAAGTTCGCGCCGATTTCAAGATAGGCTTCGTTTCGTTTTGAGTCTACTGGAAGGGGAACTTCGCAGTAGTATTCTTCGTCTATAAGAGAAGCTGCACCATAGTCGCGTGAAAGCAAAATAATGACGTAACCACGACTGAGATCAACGCGCACATCGCGTGAGTCGAACCCGTGCGTGGGGGCGATAATTTCATGAAAGTCTGGACTATGTTTCCACGCATAATCAAGCGTTTTCGGGACATAATTATTATCAGGCCAACGCTCAATTGGACTCATAAAGGCTTTCATCGTGGCATCCAATCGGCTGACAAAAACACGCCGCAGTTGGGAGGCATCTGGATTATAAGGAATGGTAAATTTTTTGTCAGATAGGGTGGTTGTGTTCATCATCTTCTCTTTCGTATTACTTGGCTTGGTTAGCCAATTTCGCATGGCATGATATATACTTATCAAACATCCGCTTACATATCGCTACAAAAGCGCTACAAAACTATGTCCTAGATACATTTTTTTCTTTTTGGCACGCCTCGTATCGAGATTGACGGAAAGATCATCCCCATTGCAAGGCGTAAGGCGCTGGCGCTGGTGGCTTTTTTGGCATTAGCGGACCGCCCACAAAGCCGGACAACTGTCGCGGCGTTGCTCTGGCCTGACTTAGATGAGGAAGGCGCACGTAACGCACTGCGGAGTACGCTGCCGGCACTGACACGCCTCACCGAAATCGAATGGCTGGAAACAGACCGCACTAATCTCTCGATCAATAGTGAAGTGGTATGGAGTGATGTTCATGCCTTTCTTCAAGCGCTCATCGGTTTTCGTCTTCATGCTCATGAAGGCGCTGATCTTTGTGTCGAATGTGTGGGTGCTTTAGAAGCAGCCACTACGCTTTACCAGGATGATTTTCTCGTGGGCTTCAGCTTGGCGGACAGCCTAGAATTCGATAATTGGCAGGCATCAAAACGTGAATGGCTGCATCAGGAATACACGCAAATGCTGCGCCGACTCGCAGAACACTACAGTGTCCCCCATCTTCAATCGGCAATGAATTACGCTCGTCTTTGGCTGGAAGCCGACCCGATGAGCGAATCCGCACACCGCCTTTTGATGCGGCTGTATACCCTGAACGGGCAGCGCACCGAAGCCCTGCGTCAGTATCAGGACTGTGTACGCATCCTTGATGAAGAACTCGCAACCCTGCCGGAAGACGAAACAACCCGCCTTTATGAGATGATTCGTGCGGGCGGAATGCCCACTATCGCCGCTATCGAGAACCCGATCAGTCGCTCGGTAGTGAGTGTGCTGCCGCCGCTGCCGGGGTTAATTATCGGGCGCGAAACTGTGCTAACAGACCTCAAACAGCGGCTCGGCATTCCAGATTCGAACCAGAAACAGGCTGTAACGGTCATCGAAGGTTGGCCCGGTGTCGGCAAAAGTACGACTATCGCCGCCCTCGCCCATGATCCCGATGTGTGGGATGCCTACCCCGATGGTGTGTTGTGGACATCATTAGGCGAAACCCCCAGCCTACACGCCGAACTCATGCGCTGGGGCGAAGGACTCCGTTTGATTTCATCCGGCAAAGTCCCTCCTTTGGAAGAACTGACGAGCCAAATCGCGGCGGCACTGCGAAACCGCCGGATGCTGTTGATTGTGGATGATGTCTGGCAGGCCGATCACTTTATCCCGTTTCGCGTTGCAGGGCATCAGTCCGCAACTATGATTTCCAGCCGATTGAGCCAAGTTGCCCGTGTGCTTGCACCAACCGCGTCAGATGTTTATCGCCTCCCGCAGTTGAGCAGCGATTCATCACTGCTTCTGCTCAGTCGTCTTGCACCGCAAGCGGTTGAACAGTTCCGCGAAGCCGCTATCGAACTGGTAAGTGATCTGGAGGGGCTGCCGCTGGCGATTCAAGTGGCAGGGCGGCTTTTACATGAAGAAATGCAGATGGGCTGGGGAGTGGAGCATTTGATCGCGGAACTACGCAGCGGCGCACGATTATTAGGTGAGCAAGCGCCAAGCGATGTGCTGCCCGCCATTGCCGTCGATTCTTCGCCCACGATTGCCGCGCTGCTCCAACGCAGCACCAGGTCATTGGATGCAGAAACACTCACCCGCTTTGCGCTGCTCGGTTTGTTCATCCCCAAACCCGCCACTTTTGACTTGGGTGCGATGGCGGCTTTGTGGGAAATTAATGATCCTCGCCCAACGGTGCGGACGTTGGTGAATCGTGGCCTGCTGGAACCATTGACGGGGGGGCGCTTTCAGATGCACGCTCTGCTGGTGTTACACGCTAAATCTTTGTTGACATATCCTACGCAAGGCTAAGGAGGTATTGATGATCGCTCCGAATGCCCTACAAAGTGCGGAACTGCGCCTCGCTAAATACTACGCCGAAAAACTTCGCCAGACGACTGAACGCTATGAGCAGGGCGGTGCATCCTTGCCCGGCGCTTTGAAGTTTTTTGACCAAGAATTGGCGCAAATCAGGCATTGGCAAGGCTATATTGTCGAGCAAGAAAACGGCGGTGCCGAGTATGATCGCTTAAGGATCGATTTTGCCCTCAATACATTGGTCACTCACCAGTCGTTCGATCAACAAATGGATTGGGTGCAGCCCGGATTAGAAGCGGCGCAGCGATTGGGGGATCACCGCAGTGAAAGTGTATTGCTCAAAGATATGAGCTATATCCTCTTGAGGCAGGGGGATTTGCCAGCGGCGCGGACTGTTGCGGAACGAGCGTTTAAGCTGGCACAACAGGTCAATGACAAGATGTTGGAGGCCGATACTATCCTGCGGCTAGGTCTAGATCATATCAAACGCTGGCGATTTCGAGCTTGCTAGGCACTATTTACAACATGTGCTTGATCTTGGTGACTTAGACACAAAGTACAAAATAAAGATCAACACTTGGCTCAGTTATATTGCGTATTCTGAAGATAAGTTTGAGATTTCTGGCGCATACATCGAGGAAAATATCCGCCTCAGCCGTATGCTGGGTGATTTACCTGAGCTTGCCACTGCGCTTCTCAATCTTGGCGTGACTTATCTCGTGATAGGGAAGCCGCGTGAAGGAAGCCTGTTAGTCCATGAAAGCGTATCTATCCAGCGCAAATTAGGCGATAAAAATTTAATCGGGCATGGTTTACAAACCCTTGTCGGTTACTACATCCGTCTCGGATCTTTGGCAGAAGCACAAACCTACGCCGATGAGCATCTAGCGCTGGCGGCGGAAATCGGTTCAGATGTAGAGATCGTGTGGGCGCACAGCAGTTTGGCCGCAATAAGCTGTGAACAAGGCGATTATCAACGTGCTTATGCTTATTTGATGGAAGATCAAGACTTCATTGCCAAGTCTGACAGCCTAGGCAGTATGGTTTCCCATCAGCATACATTGGCGAGTGTGCTGCTTCCATTAGGCAGATATACACAAGCACGAGAGCTATGCTTGCGATTGCTGGCGTATGGGCTTCAATTATTTGAGTTACACTATTTTCTGGGGCAAATTGCCGCTGCGGAAGGCAATCCCGATCATGCCATCGCCATCTGGCAGGAAGCATTGACATTATCTGGAGATTGGTACGCCCAACAGGTTAAATTGCACAGCGCGTTAGCAGAGATGTATCTCTACAATGGGGATTTCGCCCAAGCGCAAGCGCAGATCAACGAGGTATTACACATCGAGCGCAGCCAGAGCGACTCGCTTGGCATGTTTATTGCCGTCGAAGCCCATACAGTTCAGGCTAAATTATATGTGCATCTTGGGGAACTCTCAGCCGCAAAAGATGTGCTGTGCGAGGTGCTAAACCGGGTACGCGATCTTGAAGTGATCGTTCCGCGCCTTAATGCCCTTGTTGCAACATCGGCGTATCTGGCGGCAATCGGTGATGTTCGTGGTGTGCAGGTGTTGAGCCTTGTCGTGCGTCACAGCGGCACATCTCACGCGCAGCGTATCGCTTACACCGAGCAGCGGATAGTACTGGCACAGCAGTTTGGTGATAAAGCCTGCGATCACGCTTGGGAAATGGCTAAAACGGCGGTCATGGATGAAGTGTTGGCGGCGCTGCTTGCCGAATGGGCGTGTCCGCGTTCCGATTTGTCACTGGCACAATGACCAAATAGATAAAAACCATGCTAACCTAACCTAATTGTAGAGTCTGGAAAGTAATTTGAAATTTTTAACCACGTAAGCGCAGTGACGGCACCAAGAACACCAAGATTTTGAACTGAAGTCTCTGTAATCTGTGTGGTTCATAATTTTTCAATTTCTTTCACAACTCAACATGTGAACTGCGTAACTTCTAATTAAAATATTAAGGAACCTGAGTTTCGGATAGTGTTTTCATTCTATCCCCACCCCTAAATCCCCTCCCCACTTCGTAGAGAGGGGACTTAAAGCACCATTGTGAACCGTTTTTCTCCCCTTCGCCATGCAATGGAGAAGGGGTTGGGGG
>DAOTTO010000421.1:0-4073 GCA_034437895.1 Anaerolineae bacterium
GTTTTGAGATGGGGCATCATCTCATACTGTCTCAGTCGGTGGAAGTCCCTGCGAAAAGCACGGCATCCGGCGTTCACGGCAGAAGCCCCTGCCTTCAGGCATGGGGAGTATGTCACAGGTGTCATCAATGTGGATGTCAACAAACCCGCGCAGCTTGTCACTGTGGAATGGAATACGCCCGCGTCGTGGGACTTGATCGAACAAGCGCTGATTGGCATTGAGTACCCACCTGTGCCAGCGGAAGCGTAAGTCTCAGCAAAACCTGGAATTACAAGCCCGTAAAAACCCAAGAAATCTCGTCTCCAAACCGAAGACGAGGTTTCTTTTTATTCACCGTCCCTGATTCCGAACGCATCGCGGATTGCCGCACACTGCACGCCAGCGCTGTCAGATACGCGATTTGAATCTCATCCAGTAACGGCCCATTGCCCGGCGCTGTCCCGACTTCCAGGGCTGCCTTCAGTCCCGCCGAACCGTAGCGCATCCGTGTCCGGCGTACCGTTTCATCATCGATATACAAATCCGCCGCAATCTCGACATCCGTTTTACCGTCGTGACTTTTGAGCAGGATATACGCCCGACGGATCATATCGGCTTTGTTCTGCCCACGACTAATGATGGACCGGCAGGTTTTTACTTCGTCTGGTGTCAGTGTGACAATATGCTTTTTCATGCCGCATAGCATACCCTCACTCCTCAACTTCAGCAATTCAGGGTACTAGTTTCTTGATGCAAGTGATATGTGACCCGTGCCTTATCGTTACGACGCACGTTAGATATGCGAAAATTGAGGGTGTGCGAAAATCCACACCCTCAAAGTCACTTTACACAGCGGGTACAGTCGATGAAACCGCTTCGGTTTTTGCAGACTGTATGGCTTGTATCTCTGTCTCGGCCATGCGGGTATTCCGAAGGCGGAGACTGTTGCTTACAACAAAGACGGAGCTGAAAGCCATAGCCGCAGCAGCCAGCATAGGAACAAGTGCGCCTGCCATTGCTACCGGGATAAGGATAATGTTGTAGACGAATGCCCAGAACAGGTTCTGATAGATCGTCCGCATCGTCACCCGGCTAAGGCTGACGGCACGCGCCACACCGCGCAAATCACCGCTCACCAACGTGACGTCCGATGCTTCCATCGCAATGTCCGTACCGGTGCCGATGGCAATCCCGACATCCGCTTGTGCAAGCGCCGGAGCGTCATTGATCCCATCGCCTACCATCGCTGTGCGCTTGCCTTCAGCTTGTAACTGCTTGACCGCTTCCACTTTTTGATCGGGCAGTACCTCAGCCAACACCCGCTCGATACCGACTTCGCGGGCAATCGCTTGGGCAGTTCGCTCGTTATCACCTGTGACCATGACGACTTCCAGTCCCAGCGCTCGCAGCGTGGCAACTGCCTCGCGTGAACCCTCTTTTACCGTGTCCGCGATGCCAATGAGACCACTCAGTACACCGTCAACCAGTACCAATACGACTGTCCGTGCCTTACTCTGGAGTGTTTCAATCTGAGATTGTATCGTATGCAGTTCGTAGCCCTGTTCACGAATGAAGCGCGGGCTGCCGACGAGTACGACCTTACCTTCAACCATTGCGCGGATACCCCGTCCTGACTCCGCCTCGAATGACTGCGGTTGTGCCAGGGATAGACCGCGTTCCTGCGCCGCCTTCACCACGGCCTGTCCCAGCGGATGTTCACTGCCACGCTCGGCTACCGCAGCTAGGCGTAACAGCTCACTCGCATCAAAGTTGTTGAGGGATACGATGTCGGTCACACTCGGTTCACCGCGCGTGATCGTGCCGGTTTTGTCCAGCGCAACCACCTGCACCCGCTTGGCATTCTCCAGCGCCTCACTGTTTTTGAACAGAATGCCCATCTCCGCGCCGCGCCCTGTGCCGACCATAATGGCGGTAGGGGTTGCCAGTCCCAACGCGCATGGGCAGGCGATCACCAGCACGGCGACGGCATTCACCATCGCGGCGGTGAAACCGACCTGACCGATCAGCAGCCAACCGAAAAACGTCATTGCCGCCAATCCCAAAACAACCGGGACAAACACACCGGATACCGTGTCTGCGATCCGCTGAATCGGCGCTTTTGACCCCTGTGCCTGCTCCACCAGTCGAACGATCTGCGCCAATGCGGTCTGTGCGCCGACTTTTTGTGCCTCGACCACTAAACGTCCCTGTTTGTTGACCGTCGCGCCGATGACCTCGCTGCCTGTTTCTTTATTGACGGGCAGGCTTTCACCCGTCAGCATCGACTCGTCAACCGCCGAGCGCCCTTCAATGACAATCCCATCAACCGGAATTCGCTCGCCGGGGCGAACAATCAGCCGATCACCCGCTAGTACATCGTCTACAGCGACTTCGACTTCCTGACCATCACGTAGCAGCGTTGCGGTTTTGGGGGCGAGACCCATCAGTTTTTTGATGGCTTCGCTCGTGCGTCCTTTGGCGCGGGCTTCCAGCAATTTGCCGAGGGTAATAAGCGTCAGAATAACTGCCGCTGTCTCAAAGTAAACGTGATCACCCACTGATCCAGCAAAACCAAACACGATACCTGTCAATACAACGAGGCTGTAGATGTAGGCTGCCAGTGAACCCATTGCAATCAGTGTGTCCATGTTGGCCGAGCCGTTGCGTGCTGCTTTATATGCACCGACGATATACTGCCGTCCGACAATCACCTGAACTGGGGTCGCCAGCAGGAAAAAGATAAACGGCCAGCCCGCCCACAGCAGCCAGTTCAAGGCCGGGTTTGGCCCTGTCATTTCGCCAGCCAGGATCATGCCGCCCATATCTGAGCCAGCAAAGCTCGTCATATACAGGTCACGTGCCATGCTCAAGACAAACAAGGGAATGGTGAAGACTGCGCCAATCAATACCATGCGCTGCTGACGGTCAATTTCTGCCTGACGCGCCGCCCGTTCAGCGTCCTCTGGGACTTCGGCATTCGAGAGGTCAAGAACGCCATAGCCAGCCGCCTCAACTGCCTTGACCAGATCACCGCGCCGCACTGCGCCCGGCACATAGCTGACTGTCGCCTTCTCAGTTGCCAGATTGACATTAACCGAGAGAATGCCGGGCTGCTTGTGAATAGCCCGCTCGACGTTCCGCACACAGCTTGCACAGGTCATCCCCGTGATGGGCAGTTCAATCGAACCCGTTGCCACCCCATAACCCGCATCCTGCACACGCTGGATCATGCGATTAACATCAACCTCGCCAGGATTAAATTGAACACTTGCCCGTTCGGTGGCAAGGTTGACCGTTGCTTCACCAATACCTTCGGTCTTTTTCAGCGCACGCTCAACATTGCGAACACAACTTGCACAGGTCATGCCAGTAATTGGCAATTCAATCTGTTGAAGATTTGTATCTGCCATTTTATTCTCCCAATACATTTAGCTCACATCTTAAGGATAAATCACTGTAGACACGAAGGTATGCGCCATATGGCGTGTTGACATACCCCACTGGGGTATTTATATTGCTTGATGCACACTTTAGTTCACAGGGGAATGATGGATACTGAAACCCGCGCTGAAAGGCGCAAACGAACCATAAGTCGCCTTCACCGTATTCAGGGACAGCTTGCAGCATTGGAACGCGCTATAGAAGCCGACAGCACCTGTGAGCATCTGGTCATACAGGCGATGTCGATTGAGAAAGCCATGTCGAGTCTGGTTATCTACATGATGGAGGGCTATCTCACGCATCAGGCAAAATCCTTGCTTGAGGAAAATCCTGAACAAGGGCTGAAAGAAATTAAGCGTCTTTTTGAGTTAGTCAGTCGCTAAATAGAGGAGTGACAGTATGCAAAAGCAAATGAGCCTCAACCCAATTGTTGCTGCCCAGACTGAACCGACACCAACACCATCGGGATATGGCGAATTACTCACTCACCTTACGCAGCCAGCCGCTCCGGGTTCAAAACCCAGAGCTACGTGCAATCTGGAAACCTCTAAAGAGGTTAAAGAACCTTTTTACTTAACCCCTTCAGGGGTTTTTAAACCCTCTAGCTGGCAGTTTTGAACTGCCAGTGTCCAGTGATTTGAGTGTCTGCGTAA
>DAOTTO010000422.1:0-8342 GCA_034437895.1 Anaerolineae bacterium
ACCCCCCGGCCCCCTCTCCAATACTTGGAGAGGGGGAGAAAAACGCATCTTGAAGTCCCCTCTCCATGCAATGGGGAGGGGATTTAGGGGTGGGGTAAATGCGTGAGCGAAAGTCCTAATTGGCTATCGCAAAGGATAACCCCGATGAAACGGCTTTTGTTACTGATCGTGTTTTTACTACTGATCCCGGCAGCAGGACTCAACGCACAAGATGGCACGCGAAATTGGCATTTCAGTGGATGGGCGCAACAGCATTGAGATGATTGGGCTGGTGCGGCAGGAAGGCTTTGATGGAGTCTTCGCCGGATACGTCACCCATCTCGACGGTCTCCCGCCGGAAGCGCTGTTCGCGCCGGGAACAGAACCATTTTCTCGTGGCGAGGCGACGGCCTTGTTCACATTTCATGGCACTGCTTCGGCTTATATCCGTTCCACGCTGGAAAATCTAACCACGACTGCACTCAACGCAGAAATCAGTTTTTACTACAATGAAACCCCCTTGGAGGGGAATTTTGAGGAACTCGATTCATTTGCGGGTGAAACCCCGATTGCGACCCTCGCATCGCGCTATCAAACCATCATCAATGTGCAGGAACCAAATGTTGGCGTGTTTATGATGTATGGCACCACCGAGCAGCAGACCGCCGAGCCATTCACCCTCAACGGCGAGACTGTCCAACTTGGGCGCGTCGGGTTGGTCGGTCACAGCGAGCATTTTGGGCAAGGCTTCCGCGCATCCACCGAGCCGCTGGTCGCCCGTTATTTGATTGTCGGCAACATTGTCGCGCCCTTCCTTCCGTCGCGTGAGGACTAAGATAACAATCAGTTATGGATAAGTGTTTTTGAACTCACGAACCTCACCCCCCAACCCCCTCTCCATCGCAATGGAGAGGGGGAGTCGAGCGGAGCGAGGCGGGGGTGAGGTTGAATAAGCATCGCTATCCATAATTCAGGTTAAGATAACGTCAGACCAATTTTTGTGAAGCAAGGGAATGTCGTTTTACCATTAAACATGGACATCGTAGGGAACGACCTATGTGTCGTTCCCGGCAAGAATCTACACGAATCTTTCTGTCTTTTGGAGATTAATTGAGATGGCGATGCAAACCCAAACGGAAACCCAAACTGAGTTGATTAGCCTGCTAAACATCTTCGCGCAGCAGTTTGTCGATATGAACGCGCCCTTACAAATTACCATCGCTCAAACCCCCGCTGAACTGGAACAGGTCTATCGGCTGCGCTATCAGGTCGTCATCGAAAAAGGATGGGTACAGCCGCACGCTTTCCCAAATGGACAGGAAAAAGATGTTTACGATGATGAGGCGCTGCAACTGGTGGCGTGGGACGGGGATGTCCTCGCCGCGACGACGCGCTTGGTCTTCCCGTCGCCACTCCGTCCCCTCCCAACCGAAGCCTCCTTCGGGATCACCTTGCAACCTGCCGGGCAGGTGGTTGATCTTGGACGCATGACTGTCGCGCCAGCCTACCGCGACTCGCGCCAGCACAAACTCCTGCGCGGCATGACGGCTCAGGCGTGGCTGGAAGTTTCGCAGCGCGGTTATGCCCAAATTTGTGGAGCGCTAACCGCAAATATCATTCAGCTTTATCAAAGCGTCGGCTTTGAGATATCGCCAGTAGCCCCCGCCCAACACTATTGGGGCGTAGACCGCTTCCCCTGCCAGATCGAACTGGCAAAGACCGCCGAAACGCTTAAAAACACAATCCTCACTTGACGAATCTTGCGCTTTTGCTTGACGCGGCAGCCCTTATTTCAATAAACTAAGAACATACGTTCATTTTATGGCTTAGGGGCGACTGATGAATAAAGTTGATGTAAAGCTCGGCGGCAAACATGATGTTACAGCGGCGCTAACCAACGTCCTCGCCGCGCACGGAATCCTCGCACCCCATAACGGGCAGCCTTTCAGCGAAGCGATGATGCTCGGCATCGGCGGCGGGTTGGGCATGGGCTATATCCTGTGGGAATTCAAGCGGCAGGAAAGCGCCAATGTCGTCCTCGGTTTTCGCAATCGTTGGAATTATATCCCCCGCTTTTTGACAACATTGTGTGCGCGCCTCGGCATTCAGGCCGATGTGCAAGAAACCGCCGGAGCAAAAGCCGCCGCCGCTAATTTGGAAAACGCGCAACTTCCGGTGGTGGCATGGGTGGATCAAGCGCATCTGCCGCATCAAAATCTTCCTGAATGGCTCAAAGGCTATTGGATTCATGTTGTCGGAGTATATGGCATCGAAGCAGGTCAGGTCTGGATTGACGACCTCAGCTCTGAACTTTTCGCCGTCCCCGCCGATATTTTCGCCGCAGGTCGGGCGCGGATCGGATCGGATAAAAATCGCTTGATGCTCATCACGCCGCCAAGCGCGATTGATCTTGAATCCGCCATTATCGCCGGACTTCACGATCATATTGACCATCTCAGCAGCGACTCGGAATCCTTCTCGCTCCCGGCGATCAAAAAATGGGCAAAGCTGATGACTCATCCCAAAGATAAGAAAAGCTGGCGGGTGGTGTTTAAAAAGCGCAACGGCCTCTATACGACCCTGCGCTCGGTCTACGAGGGTATCACGCTCAACAGCACCGAAGGCAGCGGCTTACGCGACCTTTACGCCGATTTTCTGGAAGAAGCCAGCGCCATCCTCGGCAATGCCGCGCTCAAGGAATCCGCCGCGCACTATCGAGAGGCCGCCGCCTGCTGGCGCGATTTCGCGGACTCCGCACTGCCGGAAAGCGTCCCGGACTTCGCCGAAACAAAATCTCTCCTGCGTGATCGCTACGCCCTGTATCAAGCGCATGATTCAGCCGGGATGCAACAGGTGTCCGCGCAGTTGAACCAAATAGAAAACGACATGAAACACGAATTCCCAATGGATTCCGCCGAAGTTGATGTTTTATTCGAGACGCTGCAAGCGAAGTTGAACACGATTTATGAGGCGGAAGTTCAGGCGTTAGAGTCGCTTAAGCAGTCGTTGTAGGGATGTGGGGGTTGGCAGGGGTAAATTTATTTTGAATCTGGTTGTATATCGTAGGGGCGACGCGCGCGTCGCCCCTACATAACCATACATAGTTTACTTCGCCCCTACTCCTCAAACGTCTCAATACCCAGCAGGCGCTCGATATACGGGGTTACGCCCCAAAATTCTTTCAACTGCTGATACTCGCGGATAAATTCGGCATTGTCGATATTTTCCCGCAGCAAAGCGCGGATCATCAAATTGCGATCTGTATGTTCGCTGCTGACGAATTCGATCACATCCGTTTTATAGCCACAAATTCGCAGCACCAGCGCCCGAAACGAATCGGTCAGAATATCGCCCATGCGCTTTTTGAGGATGCCATGCCGCATCACCGGACGAAACGGATCAACCGCTTCTAACTGCGCGTGTAAATCATGATGGCAGCATGGCGCGGCGAGGATCAGCTTCGCGCCGCTGAGGACGGCTTGCGCCAGCGCGTCATCGGTGGCGGTATCGCAAGCGTGGAGTGCCATCACAATATCGGGTGCGCCCTCCTGCCGCGTGAGCATGGTGTAATCGGAAATATCGCCTGCGTAAAAATGGGCATTTTCATAACCGAGCTTATGCGCGGTGGTGATATTTTTGTTGATGAGGGCGGCGTTACGATCAATCCCGGTGAGCTGCGCCGGAAGCTCTTTGATGTCATTCAGATAATGATAGGCCGCCAACGTCAGATAAGCTGACCCGCAGCCGAAATCGACGATACGCAGCGGTTCCGCTTGGAGGCCGCGCCGCTGCTGCTGATAGCGTTCAATCTCACCTGTGTGTTCGAGCAGCTTTAAAAATTCGTTGATCTGATAGAACTTGTCGCGCATATCGGGCTTGATCTGCCCTTGCGCGTTCATAATGCCCACGCCTTGCAAAAACGCATCCGGTTGATCGGCAGGCAGCGGCAGCGTTTTGGGCGCATCGTGGCTTAAATCAGCCTGTGTATCTACAGGCGGCTTGCCGCGATGGATGATCGGCCTGCCTTTTTTGCTGATCTGCACACTGATGTCCTGCGTCGTCGTGCGAGCATGGATGGCACTGAACGGGATCGCCAGAGCTTCCTCTAATTTTTGCGCTGCTTCCTGATCGGCAAAATTCTTGGTGAAGTCCTGCTTCTGGTCAAAGTAAGAAAATTGCAGATGGCGGCGGTTCTTCACCAGCACCGGACGCACAGTAATCATCCGCCAGGGTGCAGCCGCGCCGTCGCGCACTTTACCTTTCAGCGTGAGTTGTACAAAAGTCGCTTCATCCAGCACCATCTGGCGGATGAGATCGTGATAATCAAGATTTTCGGTCATAAGGAATACTATCAGTTATAGGTGTTATCTGGACGAAGTTGAACGTCGACAAAAACGAGTTTTACTCCCCTCTCCAATTTGGAGAGGGGCTGGGGGTGAGGTAAAAAATGCGAACTCAAACCTGATCTTCGCTCATGCCTTCGGCGAGTTCTTGAATCAGGCCAGTGGCTTCTGCGACGACTTCATCAAACAGCATATACATCAGCGCGTCGTCCACTTGATACGGTCCGCCGTAACTGCCATCGCCCAAAACTTCTCGCAGCGAAAAATATTCGTCGCCATAAGTGGTATTCACCAGCGGCTTATCGCGCTTTGGCGACTCTGCCACGCGATTAAAGGGGAAATTCTCGCCCCAATTGGCGTGTTGGATGCTCAAGCCATTTTTACCCGCAAAGGCTTTGGCGGACTCACTACGCCACCAATCGTACCACGTCACACGAATCACCCCTTCCATCTGGAAGTCAAACAGACGTTCCGGGATTTTGTTCCCGCCGTGACCATTCATGATGAAGAAGCGCCGAAACCCTTGATGCAGCAAGCTCTCGACAACCTCTAATATGCAGTAATCAAAGGTTTGCTGGCTCAGGCTGATTGTACCGGGAAATTCCAAAAAATAGCGGCTGACACCAAAATTCAGCGCCGGGGCGACCAGCACATTTTCGCGCTGCGAAACCGCGTCTGCGATGCGTTCCGGGATGAGAATATCAGTCATCAGGCTTAGATAAGCATGTTGTTCCGTCGCGCCTGTGACCAAGATGATTCGGTTATCTTTTTCCAGATACTTTTCGACATCCATCCAATTGAGGTCTTGTAAACGCATTGGCTTGTCTTTCGATTTGAGTTGACTTTATTGCCCTATTGTAACGAGTCTTAGGATGGGTTGGTAGGTTTGTATATTGACGATTTTCTGAAAAGGGTTTAAGCCATTTTTGGTGGTTTATTTTTGCCAAGTTTTGCTAAAATCATTTCAGTTAATGGGTATAATGCTCTATATGCGTAAAATTCACTTTCTCTTACTCGTCTTCGCGCTGCTGATTTTTATCCCGCTCGCCGCGCAAGAAACGCCCCCTACCGTGCTGGCGCAGACTCTTTCGCTGGCGGTGGCGGATGTACCATTAGATGCCGTCGCCATCAATCCGTCGGGCAATCTTATAGCGACAGGCGGACGCGATCATCAAATTCGTCTGTTTAATCTCGATACGCCCCAACAACCTGCCCTCATTTTGGCTTCGCAGTCTGACCGCATCACGGCGCTGACTTTTTCGCCGGACGGGACGCTGTTGGCTTCCGCCAGCGCTGATCGTACCGTCGCGGTGTGGAATATAGAGGCTGTGCTTGCGGGATCAACGACTTTTCCCATACAGATAATTGCTTATCATCAGGACGTGGTGACGAGCGTCGCCTTTATGCGCGATTCTACTGGAAGGCTGCTGCTGGCTTCGGGCGGACGCGACGGCATGATCTGGCTCGGCGACCCGCTGACAGGCGCACAAATTACGGTGATTGGACAATTTGAAAGTCCGGTATGGGCGCTGGCTTTTAGTCCGTCCGATGCCGAGGGCAACTTCACGTTGGCTTCCACCGCCGAGGATGGCACGATCTGGCTGTGGGGGATGGGGAATACTTCGACCTTACGCCGTTTGACTGGGCATCAAGGCCCTGCCATGAGCTTGACGTTCAATGCGACAGGCAGTTTATTGGCTTCCGGCGGCATCGACGGCACACTACGTCTGTGGGACATGACCTTAGCCGAACCCACTGCGACCATCCTAACAGGCCATATCGCGCCAATCACGGGCGTGGCATTTCAAGAAAATCTCGTACTGACGACCAGCTTAGATGGCACTGTTCGGGCGTGGGATGTGGAATCCGGCACAGCGTTAGTGAACATCCCCGGCACAGGCTTCCCACTGACCGGATTGGCTTTACATGGCGCGGAACTCGCTTCCATCGGCACGGAAGGCACGGTCAATCTGTGGGAGGTGGATACGCAAGCCGCCGCGCAGATCGTCAATGAAATCACCCGCGCCAATGATGTCGTCCGCCAGAACGCGCTGCCGGATGCCCCTGCTGCACCGCAAATCGCCGCTTTGCCCACACCGACGCAAGCGGCGCGTACCGTCAGCAATCAACCCACACTTTCAATCCCTGTCGCAAACATTTTTTCAGCGATCACGACCTTTCCCCTCGATGGTGTCAGTTGGGCGATTGATCCCTGGGAGCAGACGGTTGGCTATTTACAAGGCACAGCTTGGCTGGATGAAACTGGCAATATCGCGCTCGGCGGACATTCCTCCTATCCCAACGGGAATCCGGGGATTTTCGCCGGACTGTATAACGTTAATGTCGGGGATGTGATTATCCTGAGCGAAGGCCGAATCGAGCGCCGCTATGTCGTGATTGATAAGCGCACTGTGCGTTATGATGATGTGAGCGTCGTCTACCCCACAACGGATAATCGTCTGACGCTCATCACCTGTGATTTGCCTTCGCTGGATGCCGCCACCGGCACGTATTTAGACCGTCTGGTGGTTATTGCTCGGCTGGTCGGCTAAAACCGCCTCGGTTGGTTGTTTGGGTGCAGGTTGTTCCAAATTCAGGACGCGGAACGATTCCACCGCGCCAACCCCATGTTTCGCGCCTTCTTCAGCGCCCCAGCCGCGCACCATCTCCAGCGTTTGCTCGTCCACCTGCGATTTGTGGCAGCGCAGCGCATCCATTTTGCGATCTACATAATCGCTCACATCAATGACGAGGTTAGGCTTCTCGGTAAACTGCAAATAAAGTTTGATGACGTTGTGCGGCTCGAATCCCTTGTCTAAAAGTTCAGGAAAGATCGGGCGTGTTCCAGCACTTGGGAAAACAGCATAAACCGCCGCTTCCGCCACAGCACGATGATCGGGATGGTTGATGTAGCCCATTTCATCGGCAAAGGCCATCGTTGGATCCATCGTCACAACAACTTGGGGACGAATCTCGCGGATGAGGCGGGTTAGGTCGCGCCGCAGTTCGAGCGTCGGTTGCAGCGTCCCATCGAGATAGCCCAAAAAGCGCACATCGGTTACGCCCAACACCGCCGCTGATGCCCGTTGTTCGGCTTCCCGCGTTGCGATTAAATCCACCCGTTTGACCGCCGGATCGTTGCTGCCGCTGCCGTTATCGGTGACGTTGCAATAAGTGACGTGCGTTCCGGCATCCGTCCAACGAGCAATTGTGCCGCCGATGCCAAATTCAATATCATCCGCGTGGGCGACGATCACCAACACGCGCTCTGGCGCATAAAATTCTGGGTCGATAGTCATAATTTCCCTATTTTGGTGTGCAATTAGGATATATCATCAGACTGGTCTTAACGTTCTAAACTTACTACAGGTCATTTATGGCGCAAACACCGCTTGATGGAATTCGTGTGCTGGATTTTACCCGCGTCCTTGCTGGGCCGCTGTGTACCATGCTGCTTGGTGATATGGGCGCGGATGTGATTAAGGTCGAAAGTCCGCAGGGCGACGATACGCGCCGCTGGGGGCCGCCTTATCTCGGCGATCCAGACGACGGCATGAGCGCTTATTACCTGAGCGCGAATCGCAACAAACGGGGCATCATCCTCGATCTTAAATCGGATGAAGGCCGCACAATTGCCCGTCAACTCGCCGCGAAAAGCCAGATCGTCATTGAGAACCTGAAACCGGGCGGGATGGCGCGTTTTGGGCTGAGCTATGATGATCTCAAAAGTGAAAATCCCACGCTGGTTTATGCCAGCATTACCGGATTCGGGCAGGATGGCCCTTACAGTGACCGCCCCGGTTACGATCATACGATTCAGGCTATGAGCGGCTTAATGTCGATCACCGGATCGGCGGAAGGCGAACCGCATAAAGTCGGTGTGGCGATTGCCGATGTCGTGACGGGATTGTTCGCGCTTTCCAGCATCCTCGCCGCGCTGCGTTTTGCTGAATCCACCGGACAAGGCCAGCATCTCGATATAGCCCTGCTGGATTCCACCCTCGCCGCGCTGGTCAATGT
>DAOTTO010000423.1:0-3901 GCA_034437895.1 Anaerolineae bacterium
GTGAGGTATCCCGAAGTGCCTATATTTTCAGTCCTAACGTAGTGCGACTAAGGTCGCACTGAGTCGGGTAAGCATTAGGGCTTTTAAAAGCCCCCGCCTTTAGGCGTGGGGATGCTTACCTTAAATGAGTGGAATTAGGGTAATTCGACTGTCGAATCGTTTCATATCTTCTATATTCGTGGTCAAGAGTTTATTGATGCCTTGAGTCAGCATTGTGGCAATGATATTTGCATCATGAACTTGTTTACCACCCGTTGGGAATGTTTTTAACAATTTCATTAATTCTACAGTGACTTGCTCTGTTTCGTCCGCTATTTTGAAGAATGCACGTATCGCATTAAGCTGCGTTTCCACTCTTTCTATAGTCATTGGTTTCATGAAAGACTGAGGGCGTGTTGCTTGCGAGATATATTCTCGAATCACTTGACGGCTAATCCATAATTCTATATCTGCGTCAATTTGACTATTGATGAGCCTTTTCGCTTGCTCGTGCAGCGGAAATTGAGAAATAGTCGCTCGGAGCAAAACATTGGTATCCACAAATGCCTTAGCGTCCGTCGTCGCCATACCAATCCTCACGGCGCAAAGAAAAATCTGATGAAACCGTTCCCAAATCAACAATCATGGATTCGAACAACGCCTTACGCTCATCTTTCGTCAGTTGGCGACGTTGTGCGATTTCTTGTAAGTGAATAGCAAGTGCTTCCTGTTCTTGCGGTGTCAATTGTTCAGCCAGCCGAACAACTTCTGTATATACGATCTGTGCCATATTGCTTGTTCCTCTTTATTCATTTCTTTGCTCAATTATAGAGCGTATTTTGCCCTTATGTGCAGACTTGGCTAAAATCAGCGGCGCTTTCAAAAACTTTTAATTTCTTTCGAGAGACCTAATTATGACCTATCAACTGCCCACGCTTCAAGTACCTGCACCATCAAATAAAAATGAGGCCATCCTTATCGCCAGCGGCGACCTACGCCTATCTGCTAATCAAACGTGTTGGCCTGCCCAAAGCGAGATGGAACATCAACTGCGGGAGGCATTTGCCGATGAAGGGATCACCATCAGACGCGGGCATCCCTACGATGAAAAACTGCAACATGGCTTTATCTGGAATCAGCGGATGGGAATGGATGTGTTCCAGAACATCCATCCAGAAGCGCGGCTGATCGTGGCGGAAGCCGTGTGGCAGTACAGCCATCACGTTCTCGCTGGCTTAATCGCGCATCGTGGCCCGATTTTGACCGTCGCCAATTGGAGCGGGCAATGGCCTGGCTTGGTCGGGATGCTCAACCTGAACGGCAGCTTGACCAAAGCAGGTGTAAATTACAGCACGATCTGGAGCGAGGATTTTACCGACGAGTTTTTCCTCAACGGCATCCGGCAATGGATTAAAGACGGCAAAATCACGCACGATACTAGCCACGTCCGCGATTTTGATGCGGCACAAATAGAGACCGATGAAGCCGCATTGGGGCAAGCCCTCGCCGCGCAATTGAAGCATGAAAAAGCCATTTTGGGCATTTTCGATGAAGGCTGCATGGGCATGTATAACGCCATCATCGACGATTTTATGCTCAACCCGATGGGCATCTATAAAGAACGCCTAAGCCAATCATCGCTGGTCGCCGCGATGCGCCGCGTGAGCGATTCCGAAGCGCAAAAAGTCCGTGATTGGCTTAATTCTCGAAAGATGACCTTCGTCACGGGCAGCAATCCCAAAACCGAGCTGACTGACGCGCAAATCCTCGAACAATGCAAGATGTATATCGCGGCGGTGCGGATTGGACACGAATTCGGCTGTGCAGCGGTTGGTATTCAATATCAGCAGGGCTTAAAGGACATGACTCCCGCTTCGGATTTGGTCGAAGGCTTGCTCAATAATGTCGAGCGTCCGCCTGTATCGCATGAGGAAACAGGCGACGAGTTGTATTCTGGACAAGCACTGCCCCATTTTAATGAGGTGGATGAATGTGCTGGAGTAGATGCACTCGTGACCAATCGTATTTGGAAGGCGATGGGGCTTGATCCAGCGACGACGCTCCATGATTTGCGCTGGGGCGATCCTGTGGGCGATCAGTACGTATGGGTGTTTTTGATCTCTGGCGCTGCACCTGCTTCACACTTCATCGACGGCTACGCAGGCGCATCCAGCGAGCGTCAGCCACCGATGTATTTTCATCTCGGCGGCGGAACACTCAAAGGCATCAGCAAGCCGGGCGAAATTGTGTGGAGCCGCGTCTTTGTAATGGATGGGGCGCTCCATGCGGATTTAGGCCGTGCGACGGTGGTCGAGCTGCCGCGTGAGGAAACAGAGCGCCGCTGGCGTTTGTCCACACCGCAGTGGCCGATTATGCACGCGGTTTTGCATGGGGTCAGCCGCGATCAAATGATGGCGCGGCACAAAGCCAATCATCTCAATGTGGCGTATGGCGATTCCGCCGAATCAGCCGACGCGGCACTTGTGGCGAAAGCAGCGATGTTTGCGGCGTTGGGGATTCAGGTTCACCTGTGCGGTGATGTGAAGATTTAGAGCCGGCGTGACTATTTGATATTTTCCGTAGGGGCGACTCGCCGAGTCGCCCTCATTGTTTTAGGAGGCTTAATAATGCCCAGTTATATCTGCGTGACCTGCGGCGTTCAGTATCCCGCCAGCGAAAACGCGCCGGATGCTTTGCGATCTGCCCAGATAATCCTCCTGCTGCGTGACAGTGGCAATGAAGAAAATGAGCCTAAAAGCGAGTCCTAGATCAAACGTTTCAATGACACCGCCCTCCACATCCGGTATTCTGTTCACAGTTATCCATAGTAAACAGAGGACGAAATACCATGCACGATCAAAGCAACAAACGCACGTTAACAATCGTCATCGGCCTACTCGTTATCGGTCTACTGGCAACCGCTGTATTCGTTGTCAGCGGGCAGGAAGCGACACCGGAAAGCATGATCGGGATTCCGGCTTGCGATTACGCGACGTTGGGCGCGGGGATGGCTTCTGAGGGCGGCAGTCTGGCGGCGCAAGCTGACCCGAAAGCGCGACTACTGTTCATTCAGGCAAGCCTAGCAACCTTCCGTGCCGAGTGCGACGGGTATACGTTTACGCAAGCGGAGTACGGGGCTAACGTAGTGACGGACCCGATCATCTTTCGGGATGGCTCATACCGGATGCACTTGACGGGTGACACTACGGTGTCTGTACAGATTGAGGCATTAGAGGGTGATTGCGGTTTCGTTTTCATGTATACGCCAACCGAAGGCGGGGACGAACAAGACCTGCTACAAATCGAGAACTGTGTTGGCGTGATGACGGTAGACGGGGTAGAGGATTCAAACTGGGCGGTTGTACTGGAGCCACTGACGCAGCCCTAGCCCTAGCATACGAAAAGTAAAACAGATTTAAAGATGGGTGCGTGAGGATGCGCCCAATTTTTTACAAGGGTGAGAGAACATTTGTGCAGAATGGAACAAAGTGAATAGGCGAAATTTTAACAATGCCGAAAGAAAAGTCGTATTTCGGAGACATTCAGGACAATGCGCTATTTGTGATATTGCGTTGGATGTTCAGGATAAGTGGCATGTTGACCACGTTATCCCATACGACAAGGGCGGCAAAACCATTCTCAAGAATGCTCAGTTATTATGTCCAAATTGCAATCTAAAAAAAGGAAATCGCATGAGTCAACAGCAGATACCCGCTTGGAATAAGCCGCTCAGGAAATAGCAATATGATGCTTTTGTAGAGGCATTAGAGCATTTTAAAAAACCCAACCGTGAACACGCATTTACGCTTTCGGCCTTTCCGGGTTCTGGGAAAACCACGTTTGCGCTACGGGTGATTCATGATTGGGTATCACGACCCGGAAAACGGTTTGTGGTTGTCGTCGTGCCATCTTCTACGCTTGC
>DAOTTO010000424.1:0-6827 GCA_034437895.1 Anaerolineae bacterium
TTCACTCACTCAGCAGCAACCCAGTGCAATAGATCAGAAAGAACCCGTGAGATTCTTCCAGATTTTTGGTGTTTCGAATGTAAATCTCATTCAGAAGCAGGCTGAAGTCAATCAACTCGGTTATCTGCAACAACTCGCGACGATGGAAGTGGTAGACCGGATACTTAAATCTGGGTTAAATTTTCATTTTACCGGATACAATTGGAAAAGGGATTCCTGTGGAAATAAGAAAATGTCACACGTTTTATTGATTGATGATGAGCGAAAATTGACTGATCCGCTGCGTTCCTCGTTCGAGCGAGCGGGGTATCAGATAACCGTTGCCAACGACGGTCACACCGGTCTAAGCCTGGCGCTCGTCGAAAAACCCGATGTCATTGTACTGGACGTGATGATGCCGGGACTGGATGGCTGGCGGGTCTGTGAGGCGATCCGGCAGCACAGTAACGTGCCGATTATTATGCTGACCGCATTGGATGACAGTTTGGATCGCATTAAAGGACTGGAATTAGGCGCAGACGATTATCTGGTCAAACCATTCGGGTTCAAGGAAATTGAAGCGCATATCCGGGCGATGCTGCGGCGTGTTCAATTGGATCGCGGAAACCAGATGCCTCAGCAAATCAGCGTTGGCGATATTGTGCTTGATCTGGAAGCCCATACCGTCACCAAAAGCGGAAAGGAAATTGCTATGCGTTAGAAGGAGTTTGAAATCCTGTCGCTGTTGATGAACAACATCGGGAAAGTCGTTACCCGCGAACGTCCTTTTGATGAGGTGTGGGGAACAGATTGGCTAGGTGATACGCGAACCCTCGACGTTCATATGAGCTGGATGCGGGCGAAGCTAGAAACCGATCCCACTAACCCCATCTACCTGCAAACCATTCGCGGTGTTGGCTATCGCTTTACCGACCCGGAACGGAGCTAACAATGATGTTCGCCCGTATGACGATTCGCCAGCGGATTCTACTCATCTTCATCCTAATTGCGCTTGTAGGCGGAATCGTGCAGTTCCTGATCGCGGGACGGCAGCTTCAACTGGCAACACTGGAATTCTATCAGCACCATTTAGAAACAGATGCGCTGCTGGTGGCAGCAACTTTCGCTGAACCACTGGGGCATTACTTTGAAGGCGAAGGTGACGAAGGAATTGGGCGGACACTGGCAACACTTCAGCAGGAAATCGGACATAATTACCTGATTGTGGATCGTAATTATCGCGTCGTCGGTTACACCGCCGACACTGGATATGAACAGATAGATCGTGTCACCGAAACACCTGAACTGGTTGAAGCACGATCCGTGCGTATCGGCGCGGATATTCGCCCGAACCCATTAGGGCAGGATACCTTATATCTGGCAGTTTCCGTCCTATACGAGGGAACCCCATTAGGGTATTTAATTCTGTCTGAACCCATGCAGCCTGCTTATGCCGAGGTCAATCAACGCTACATCGAGTTGGCTGGAGCATCCTTACCTGTCATTGGGCTGGTGATTGCTGCCAGCCTGTGGGTTTCCGGAACAATTTCACGTCCCGTTCAGAGCCTGCGAAATTCGGCAATGCTCATGGCGAACGGCGCACTCGATACGCGCATCCAGATTACGTCGCAGGATGAGGTAGGGCAGCTTGCCCAGACCTTCAATTACATGGCAGGGCAGATTGAAAGCCTGATGAAAACCCAGCGCAGTTTCGTGAGCAACGCCGCACACGAACTGCGTACACCGTTGATGATGCTCAAACTGCGTGCCGAAGCCCTTGCCGAGGAAACCCTGTCCATCGCTGAACGCGACCTGTATTTGCGTGAAATTCGGCAGGAGATCGACCACATGGCGGAATTGGTCTCGTCACTGCTTATGCTGGCGCGGATTGATGAGGGACGTTATCAGCAGAATGGTGTCGTCACCGACACGGTTTCCACACTGCATGACATTCTACGCAACTGGCGAATTGAAGCGGAAAAACGCGCCCTCAAGTTTGATATAACTACCGATAGCGGGCTGCCAGAATTACCCATGAGTCCAAATGATTTGCGGCTCATTCTGGACAATCTTTTGGCGAATGCTATCAAATACACGTCTGAAGGCAGCATTCATGTGAAAGCAACATATTCTCACAAGTGCCTTGCTCTGGAGGTGCGTGACACCGGTGTGGGCTTCACGCCCGAACAAAGTAAGCACTTGTTTGAACGCTTTTATCGCTCAGAACAAGTGCGGGGACAATTTGCGGGCAATGGGCTGGGCTTATCCGTCGTGAAAGCCATCCTCGATCATTACGGCGGTACAGTTACGGCGGAGAGCCGGGGGAACGGTCAGGGGGCAGCGTTCAGTGTTCGTGTACCGCTAACCTGACCGTTAGCTGAGCGCGACATCTAGGGTCATCATGACGGCAAAGCCCACCATCGCCCCCATCGTCGCTCAGTCGGTATGACCGCCGCGCTGGGATTCGGGGATGACTTCTTCCACAACGACAAAAATCATCGCGCCCGCCGCGAAACTCAAGGCATATGGCAGCAGCGGACGCATGATGACAACCGCCGCCGCCCCAAGCACGCCCGCGATAGGTTCGACAACTGCCGATAACTGACCATACCAGAAGCTTTTAAACCTAGTCATGCCTTCGCGGCGCAGTGAAACGGATACTGCCAGTCCTTCCGGGAAATTCTGCAATCCGATACCAATCGCTAAGGCTACTGCGCCTGCTAGGGTTGCTGATGGCACACCACTTGCCGCAGCGCCGAACGCCACACCCACTGCCAGTCCTTCTGGGATGTTGTGCAGTGTGATTGCAAGCACCAGCAAGACGGTACGATGCCATGATGTCTTAAGCCCTTCGGCTTCATCGCTGGGAAAGCCCAAATGCAAATGCGGCAGCACCTTGTCGATGACACGCAGAAACACACCTCCAAGTAAAAAGCCAATGACGGCTGGGAACCAGGCAGGTAGCAAGCCACCTTCAGCCATCTCAATAGCTGGCGGCAATCATCACTCCCGCCGCAAAGCTCAACATCGTGTCGAGCAGTTTGCGGCTGATTTCATGTGTGGTGAATATGATTGCAGCACCTAACGCCGTTACACCCCATGTAAAGAGTGTTGCCAGTAGTGCTAGGAAGATGGTCGGGATATGTTGTGCAATTTCAAGCATTTTTGGCGCGCATAACTTAAATGTTTAATCTTATCTTAATTCAGATTTCGAGTATCCTCCAGTGATTAAGTATGAAGGATAGAGGTGAGGAATGTCATCTCAATAGCAACGTTGGAGAATTACCAAAATCACAGGCACCCAAATTGCGACCTAGTCAAAATAGTTTGGGTGCTGCTGCTTGCATAATTATCCGAAATTCAGATCGGTTTCGACCGGAAGTTTTGAGATTTCTCTGTGGGCTTTGTTTGCTTTTTACCAACTCTCATCCCAAGCAGCAGGACGACCACCAACACACCACCTCCAACTAACAAACGAAAACCGAGATGAGTGCCGTCTGTCCCGGCAAATAAGCCATGTATAGATACTAAACCAAATGCGCCATAGCTGCTGTAATGCAGTCGCTTCCAATTCACCTGCCCGATACGCTTCTTCAGCGGAAAGCTGAGGCTGATCGCCACGAGCAGTCAGAATGCCAGCGTTATCAATCCAGACATCAAATCCTTGAGTCCGCAGTTTATCAGCTAACTTGTATGCGTATTCACTGTTTCTTGTACTATAGCTGACAAAAACGTGACTCATCGAAATGCTCGGATCAGAGGTGAGAGTAAGTAAACTTGTTGAGTATATTATGACTTTTCGCGTGTTATTGCGCCACCAGGGTTTTATCGTAATTCTATCGAGCTTTGAGTTGGAGATTGATTGGTAACAGCACCCAAATAAGCCCTTATTGTCACAGGTGAACCAGCGAACCTGTCACAGAATCGCATTTGGGCTACAATATGCAGAATCACACGGGGTATCTGCGGCATGTATCAATCTATGGAGAATGTATCTGCGACGGCTGTGACGGTGGTTCGCACACTTGGTACTACCTTCTAGAAACTGAGCTACTTTCGACCGGGTGACTTGCCAAACGAATAAGTGTATTCTAAACTTAATCTAAATCCCGGATGGCAGGCAATTTATGATGACCAATATGATTCGTATCAACAAACGTTATACGGTGTATGATCTGCTGGGGCAGGGTGGAATGGGTGCAGTCTATCGAGCTACTGACCGCCTGAATGCACAGGTCGTTGCATTGAAGCAGGTCACCACTTTGGCGGACCAACTTACGGATACTCCAAGCACCAATAGTGACTTCCGCATTGCCCTTTCCGATGAATTTCGCACACTTGCATCACTCCGTCATCCTAATATCATCAGTGTTCTCGACTATGGCTTTGAAGATAATCAACCGTATTTCACTATGGAGTTGCTCGAATCGCCACGAACCATCCTGATGGCGGGAACAAACGCATCGATTGATACGCAAATCCGATTGCTTGTGGAACTGCTTCAAGCCCTTGTCTACTTACACCGTCGCGGCGTTTTGCACCGCGATTTGAAACCCGCCAACATCCTCGTGGCTCAAGATGGAACTGTCAAGGTCGTTGATTTTGGTCTGTCACTGGCAGGAGTTTACTCACGCTCCAATGTGCAGGAAAGTACAGCGGGTACACTCGCCTATATGGCACCTGAATTGTTCTCAGAAGAACATGCGAGCGTTGCCTCTGATTTATATGCAGTAGGTGTGATTGCCTGTGAACTCCTGACGGGTCATCATCCATATAATCAGAAAAATGTAGCGCTGCTTTTAAACAGCATTTTATCCTCACCGCCCGATCTCTCTGGCTTGGAAGGTGAACTCGCAGACATAGTGACACGATTGCTGGCGAAACAGCCTGATGAGCGCTACGAAAACGCCGCAGATGTAATTCGTAACTTGTGTCATGCTGTCGGGCAACTGCCTCCCGTCGAAAGCAGCACCATCCGCGAGAGCTTTTTGCAGGCGGCGAAATTTGTCGGACGACAGGAAGAATTGCAGCGGCTAAAGACTGCCCTGAACGCGATTGTCGACGCTGGGGTGGGGCAACCAGCTTCAGACTCACATGTCTCCAAAGCGTGGTTGATCGGGGGTGAAAGCGGTGTGGGGAAATCACGCCTTTTAGATGAACTACGGATCCGCGCATTGGTACGGGGTGCATTGGTGCTGCGAGGACAAGCGATCAGCGAAGGTAGCACTCCCTATCAAGTATGGCGTGAGCCGCTCCGTCGTCTAGTGTTATCCACCGAACTGGAAGACGATGACGCATCAGTGCTAAAGAACTTAGTGCAGGATATTGACACACTGCTTGAACGACCCATTCCTGAAGCGCCAGCACTTGATCCACAGATGAGCCGGAATCGCTTTATGAGGGTGGTGACCGATATGTTCCGCTCTTTGAAACAGCCCACAGTGGTGATTCTGGAAGATTTACAGTGGGCGAGTGAAGAGGATCTCGAACTGCTCAAGCGACTTACCCCTCTGAGTGCTGACCTTCCCCTGCTTTTGATTGCAAGCTATCGCGATGATGAGCGTTCCGATTTGCCTGAAGTCCTGTCTGGAATGCAGCTCCTCAAGCTTAAACGTCTTGATGAAATCAGTATTGCTGATCTCTGCGAGGCACTCTTAGGCACTGCCGGGCGGCATCCACAAATTGTGACTTTTCTCCAACACGAAACCGAAGGTAACGTATTCTTCCTGGTCGAAGTGGTGCGGGCACTGGCAGAGCAGGCGGGACAGCTTGATCTTATTGGACAGGAAGAATTGCACGCCAAGTTGTTGCCGGATGGTATTCGAAACATTGTTCAACGCCGTCTGAACCGCCTTCCTGAAGATTCACGCCCACTGCTACAGCTTGCGGCGCTTGCTGGATGTGAACTCGATCTTGAACTGCTGCGCACATTTACGCCAGATTTAGACCACTGGCTAGAACAATGTAACCTGAGTGCCATCCTTGACGTAGAAGAAGATCGCTGGCGCTTCACGCACGATAAATTGCGTGAGGGCATATTGTCCACTATCGTTGCCGATGACTTAGCCGATCTTCATCGCAAATTGGCAGAAACGCTAGAACAGGTTCATCCGAACGACCTGTTGCATGTTCCAGCAATTGCCCGTCATTATGAACGAGCCGGTGTGCATGATAAGGCAGCACATTATCTAACACAGGCGGCGGAGTTGGCGAAAGCTGCCTATGCCAATACAGAAGCGATCTCCCTGTGTTTGAGTGTACTAAATGTAATCGATCATCTTATAGCAGATGATCTCACTCCTGTGCGATGGTCTGAATTGCGTTTTCGACTTTACGAAATGCTCGGTGATATTCATGAAGTCATTGGCAAAAGAGATGAAGCACGCGTTTGGTTTCAGAAAGGATTATCCGAAACCTATACATTAGGTCATATTCAGAAAGCACGTTTATATCGCAAATGGGCGAATACATGGGTGTCACAACGTCAACCGGAACACGCGCTCCCTATTTTCGCAAATGCACAAATCGCTTTAAACGAGCTTACAGATGAGCATCAAGCGAATTGGTGGACTGAGTGGATCGATCTCCATCTTGATCTTATGTGGGCAAATTACTGTAACTACTCAGGGGTGAAGCAGGGTTGGGGTGAAGGGCGAGGCGGAAAAAGCATCGACCAAAGCGGAGAACATGGAATAGCCGTGTTTGCAAGCCGTCGAAAGATAGCTACGGACGGCGCAGAATACCAGCGCCCCGTGGAAGGTGCGGAAGCACCCAGACACTTTTTGCTTCACCTTCATCATGCGAAGATCACGTTCCGCCAGATTATTGTCGAAGGGAACAATGAAGTT
>DAOTTO010000425.1:0-2186 GCA_034437895.1 Anaerolineae bacterium
ACCCAATGCGGCAAAACGCTTTATGCCGCACAGCACGATTTATTGAGCGACTATTTGCGGGCAGAGCTACGCAATCCGCACATCCCTGCCTTTTTAACCGCCTAAAGCGAAAGTCCTACATATGTGAAAATAGAGTCGTATCCGCTTGGATCAACCAAATTTACTGGATTCCCCGCCGCATAAACATACCGATTGAACTCCATCGGATTTTGGAAATCGTAAGCCCACATATCACGGCTGTTAAAGCGACCCACGCCGGGATCGTAATATCTTGCGCGGAGGCTGTAGAGACCTGTGGACGTATCAAACTGCTGCCCGGTGTAGAGATAATCGGTGTTGGGTGTACCTGTGGAGACCAAAGGCGACGCGCGCGTCGCCCCTACAAAAGATCACAACCTGCGTAAGGTGAGTTAAGTTATCGCTTGCACCCTGTCACTCACTTTGACACGGCATTATAGCAGACGCGTTCCATTTTGAAGCTGGGGGATGCCCGTTGCAAGATCAAGTTCCAAGAAGTCGCTCATCTCTTTCGCCTGCCGCCCGACCATCGACGCGACGGTTTTCACGATTTCTCGTGCTTCCTGCCATGTTAATTCCTGACGATTTCCCAGCCGGTGCGCCGCTGCTTCTTCTGCGATTCCCTGATAATGCAACGCCGTGCGCGGTTGATGGTCGCGCAGATTGGCTTTGGGCGGCAGTTGCAGTTCAGCGCGCAGATAGGCCGCCGTGCGTCCCCAGATTCCTTTGTAAATATCGTCTGTCGCAGTCCCATAATGCCAGCGCGTCAGGCTGATGACGCAGGCCGCAGTCAATGCGGAAACAAATAGATTGCGCTTGACCTTGCCTTCCAGTCGTTCACTTAGCCACTTGGGATCATGCCGCAGCGCATCGACAAATGCCCCCGCTTCTGCCAAGAACTGCTTGATCGCTGCCAGCGCCGGACGCGATTTGGTCGAGCGTAGATTTTGCGCGATGAGATACAGCCCTTTGTCGTGGATAAAATCTCTTTGATAAGTTTTTCCATCACTCGCAACGTATGGCAGAGGTCTAGTTGAGCTAGACATCTGAAATAAACTCTCATTACGTTGCATAAAACTCCAGATTTTTCGTATATCTTCTGTACCTGTTAACCCTCTAATCCAATCCTGCACCGCATAAAAAATATCACCCTCCGCTTCCACATACGCGGGTGGAAAGCCCCATTTCGCCGCGACAATCAGGGGCAGTGGACGCGCATCCTGATTTCCGGCACGAGACAAAGTTGGCAGATCAGAAGTAGACATATAGAATCTCTCCTTATAGTGCATTATCTCTATTCCATTATAGATGAAAAATTACATCTAAGTGGAATTGTAAGCAGTTATATGGAAAAGGTCAAGCAATTGGTCGGCAAAGTGCATTCCAAATTTCTAACGTTATTGTGGGAAAAAGAGCAGCGTGAAAATCGCCGCATTAAAGCGATTGAAATCGCACGAGCAACCAATTTAACCCCAACAACAGTGGGCAATTGGATGCGCGATGATGTGACTAAATTTGACGCGCATGTGCTAGAAGCGTTCTGCGCCTATTTCGATTGCAACATTGGCGATCTGCTGGATATTGTGCCAGAGTCACCAGCTAACGACGCATCAAATTAGAAGAAAATCAAGCGCACCAGAGGATTGTTCTGGTATCGGCATAAATGCCACTCAAAACGTCCCTCGATCTTCATCAATGAGCGACTCTATCGGACGCGCGCCAGGCGGCATTGTCCCAAGCTGGATACGTTCTTCAAGGGTAAGCGCTACAGCATTATCGGGCGCACGATGGGCTGTACTCAACGCACCAGCAGCCATTAATTTAGCACGGGCAGCTTCAAGTGTAGCATTTAGGGATGTTTTTTCAGCCACTAAAGGACGGATAATCAGTTCCACCTCACCTGATGGTACATCTTCCGGCAAATCGACAATCAACTGCTGATCTTGGCTGATACGGGCAGATAATCGTAGGACTTTCGCTCACGCATTTACCCCACCCCTAAATCCCCTCCCCATTGCATGGAGAGGGGACTTCAAGATGCGTTTTTCTCCCCCTCTCCAAGTATTGGCTATGCATTACCCACATCTTTGGGGAGAGAAGGGTTAAATAAAATCCAAGCGTCAGAGATATCCTGAAGGCGTGTCCAACCACGCCACAGGACTTTCACA
>DAOTTO010000426.1:0-3177 GCA_034437895.1 Anaerolineae bacterium
GCGGCGGTCATGGCATCAGCGCCAGTTAAGCCCCCATATTCCATGTAAAATGTGTTCGTCCACACCGAGCGATCAAAAGCGCCGAGGTCGAAGTAATATTCGTAAACAGCGGATTGTTCTGCCAAGAGTCGCGTATCACGAGTCCAGTTATATGTACTGAGGTAAGATACAGCCTGGGTAACGTTAGGCCAACTGTGCCGTAATCCCCAATTCATATTGAGCGAAAGATGGAGGTAAAGCAGCGTTACGACCAGCGTCACCATGGCCCAACTAAGGCGCATGATAGGCCGGAACTTGCGAGCCGATTTTTGGTAATAGCGGATGAGCGTATCGAGGCCGTAACCTGCGAGCGGCGCGAAGAACACCAGCATATAGACGGTATGCTTCCAGAGCGATTGGGTTGTTCCCGAAAGCAGGTGATACAGCGGCACTGCCGTCAAGCTCACTGCCAAGCAAGTGATGACGAGGGCGTGGAGCAAACTGTTAGGGAATGTGATGTGTTTTCGGTAGAACGGCGCATAGGGTAGTATCAGGATACTTAAAGCGCCGACGGCGAGAATCGGCCCTACTTGGGCTAAGATCGTCCAAGCGATAATGCCGTGACCTGTGCCGGCTTTAGTAATGTCGCTGGTGGCGGCTACCAACTGCATCAAATCCGCGAAGTTCATCACGATGTATTGCAGCAGGATCAACACGATAGGGAAGACCAACACAATCAAGTTGAAAATGGATCTGCCGCGTGCGAGATAGATCATCACGCCTACCAAGAGCAGCGGTGGCAGCAGAAGACCCGCTGTATATTTTGCCAAGACTGCTAGGCCAGCGCTGCATCCGGCAATCAATAGCAGATAGGTTGTCCATTGATAGTGATAGGCTGAATAAACGAGACAAAGCAAAGCTATAGCAAGCAGCGGAACACTCAAGCTGTCATAGACCGCCATTTGGCCTAAGCCGATACTCGTCCCGGCTAGGGCGAAGAGGGCTGCCGCCCACAAAGCAGCATCCTTACCAAAGAGGCGCAGCGTGGTCAAAAAGATACAAATGGCTGTGGTTGTACTAAGTACGGCGGATAAAAGCCGTAAGCCATTTTCTCCACCCATCATATTACTTATGGAGGCAACGGCTGGATATAAGGCTGAGCCATAAGTCCACGTTATAGGATGCTGCGAAAAATCACCCGCCAGCATTTCTCGTCCCATCGTGGCATAGATGGCTTCGTCATAAAAAATCGTGTTGAGCGGCTTACCGTCGAAGCGCAGTACAAAGGTCAGCGCCAATAAAACGCAAGCTAAGATGACGTGACGGCTAATCCGTAGATGCTTGTCTGGTATCAGTGTATCGAAATAGTTATGTGGAATGGCGGTCATGATAAACCCCTTTTCGAGCAGATGTATGGATGATTTCCAAAAGCCGTAAACGGATCTGCTACGAACAACAAAATACTCTAATATATCGACGCAAAATTGATTGAGCGCCGTTGAACTCAGGTGCGAAATGTTGGGGTGTGTTGGGAAGACTTAAATTGTGGATCGCTTAATTATGATAATACTGACTGCGACACCAACGACTAACTTGTGCGTGAGCATAACACAACTTTTCTTATAATAGCGCTATAACTCAAATAAAACTTACACATTTCAAAAATTTTTTACGTTATTGAGAAATAATGCACTTTAATTGTTGCAAATCCCATAAAATTTTTTACGAAATTCATATAAATCCTAAAAATACCATTTCTAAACCCTCTATATACGACTTAGGATTTTTCAGAAATTTTTCACATATCTCAAGTTTATTTAGGAATTTTTTATGCTAATATGACGGTAGTGAAGTTCGCAGACCAGGTTTAAGCCGGGTCGTAATCTACAGAAGGTTTTTGATCGTGAAGACAAGAACAGCCCAAGAACTGATGTTGCAGGCATGGTGGTGTGATACATTGGTCTACAGCGACCACTTTTTCGACACAACCGTTGCCATCAGTATGAATAGTCAGGCCGATGATCGCGCCGCACGCTTCAATGAACTCCAGATGATTCGCGCCAGTTTTGAACAGTCTGATTACCCCACCTTCGCCGCCAGCGCCCGTCAATATCTGCTTAACAGCATGGGGGAAGTACTGTTGAGTTTTCAGGAATTTTTTTCCGGTAATGCGGAAATCGCTCGTGTGTATATGTCCAGCGCCCAGCAAGCCCTCCACGAACTCGAAAATGAAGTCTATCGCCTCGGCTTACCGCGCCATCCTGTCAACGAGCGCCTGCACTAAAACGTCCTTATTCTGTTTAAGTTATTTCTTCAGGCTGGTCATCACCAGCTTTTTTGTTTTTAATAAGAGCCGCGCCGCATCTAAATTTGACGAGATGGGCGTAAGAGGATGGGGCGGAGTGCATCTAGGACTCTTTACTCATAAAGGATATTTACCGTGAAAGGGTATTTTTATGATGATTTTTGAAACCGAGCGTTTGATCGTCCGGCATTTACAACCGGAAGATATGGACGCTTTTTATGCCATTTGCAGCGATCCAGAAGTGAACCGCTATATGGGCGATGGTAATCCGCTAACCCGCGCCCAAACGCAAAAATGGATTGAAGTCTCTTTAACTAATTACAAAAAGCGCGGCTACGGCTGCTCCGTCGTGATTGAGAAGGAAAGCGGCGCATTGATCGGCTTTTGTGGGCTGATTTATGCGCCGGGCAGCGAACAAGTGGAGATCATCTATGCCTTTACGCCGTCGCGTTGGGGCAAAGGCTATGCGACGGAAGTCGTCCCCGCGATGGTCAATTATGGATTTGAGCAGCATAATCTGCCGCGCATCGTGGCGACGATTGACCCCGCGAACAGCGGTTCGGTACATGTCGTGACGAAAGTTGGCTTTACTTACGACCATATAGAGGAAGACGAACACGGTCTGCCAACGGCGTGGTACAGTATCGAAAGGCAGACAGAATAATCGCGCTTTTTCTTCGCTTATATGATACTAGGACTTTCGCTCACGCATTTACCCCACCCCTAAATCCCCTCCCCATTGCATGGAGAGGGGACTTCAAGATGCGTTTTTCTCCCCCTCTCCAATACTTGGCTATGCATTACCCACATCTTTGGGGAGAGAAGGGTTAAATAAAATCCAAGCGTCAGAGATATCCTGAAGGCGTGTCCAACCACGCCACAGGACTTTCACA
>DAOTTO010000427.1:0-11785 GCA_034437895.1 Anaerolineae bacterium
GGGAACGTCCAGATCATTTCGGGGTCATCCACCGGATCCCAGCGCTCGTCGGCGTAGAGGGCATTGGGCGCATAAGCCGGGACGGACGCATCGCGTGAGGTCACGCCGCCGCCTGAATAAGCATTACTGCCGCTGTTGCGATAGGGCGATGTGCTGCCGCTGTCGGCAAGCCAATTCGGGCCGCTGTCAGTCGCGGCGATTTCTGGGCCGCCTGCGTTCACGCGCACCCAATAATCCGGCTGCGGTGTCGGGACGGTCACGTTGAGCAAGAAATTAATCGTCGTATCGTCTTCGCCATCGCTGACGGTAACGCTGATGCTGTAGCCGTAAGCATTGGTCGGCGTTCCGGTAATCAGCCCGGTATTGCTGATGCTCAGGTTCGCGCCCGCCGCCAGCAAACCCAGCTCATAAGTCAGCGGGTTGTTGTTCGGGTCGCTCGCCACGATTTGCAGCGAGAACGGTTCGTTGGTGAACGCACTCTGTGTCCCCGGATTGGTGACAACGGGCGCTTGATTCGGGATGCTGCCGAGGCCGATGATTTCAATCGCCGTCACTGACGGATTTTCGACCACATGGACGAAATCGAGGTCAAGGTTGCCATCCGCGCCCACAGCGACGATCTGCGAGTACATAATGCCGGTGTACTGACCGCCAGCCTGTTCCCAGATGTCCACATTATCGAAGATGGGGCTGCCTTCTAAGTTGACATCGAAGACCCGTAAGCCCGCGTTGTTGAAGGCGATTTCCGCCAGATACAAGCGGACTTCGACGCTCTGGTTGGCAGGAACGGGGAAGTTCCATTCCATTTCGCTGCCGCCGGATGGATCCCAGCGCTCGTTCTGGAACAATTCAATCGGTGTGCCAGCCGGGACGGAATCCGCCATCGTAAATGTCGCGCCATTGGCTGCGCCGAAAGTGCGATCTTGCCCACCTGTGGCATTGACATAAGGCGATGGTGTACCGCTGGTCGCTGTACCCGCCGCCTGACCGCCATTATTGGAGTTGGCTTGATCGGCACTCCAATCAACGCCGTTGGGGACATCAATCGCCGGGCCGCCTGTATTCACGCGATAGAGAACGGTGCGCGGCTGGATGATATTCCACTGGAAGCTGACCATCACCGGAGTTGTGCCATCGGTAGCAGTGACATCGACACTAAACGGACTGTTGGCGCTGGTGCCGTTATCGGCATCGCCGGAGATCAAGCCCGTGTTGGTGTTGATGCTGAAGCCAGCGGGTAATCCGTCGGCGCTGTAAATCAGGGTATCGTCTTCGGGGTCGGTTGCCACGATTTGCAGCGAGACGGCTTGGCCTTCATTGTTGCTCTGATCGTCCGGCTGCTGGACGACGGGCGCACCGTTGACGGGATTGACCACCCACGTAAAGGCGGCGGTGTCATTGAGGGCGGGTGTGCCATCATCGGTCACGGTCACGACCACCGAGTAAGGTGAGTCATCGACTGCCGTATAGCTGATCTGACCGGAGATCAAACCACTGCTGCTGATAGTCAAGCCCGTTGGTAATCCGGTTGCACTGTAAACCAGCGCGTCATTATCGGGGTCAGTCGCCGCGACTTGCAGCGAAATCGCCGCACCTTCATCGCTGGGGCGGTTGCCCGGATTGGTGACGACAGGCTGGCGATTCGTATCCGTAATCGTCCATGTAAAGGCGGTATTCACGCTGATGACCGGGGTGGGGGAGGTGCGGGTGACGGTGACGGCGACGTTATACACGCCTTCCGCGCCATAATCCACCTGACCTGTAATCTCACCTGTGCTGGGGCTGATGTCCAGGCCAGTTGGCAGGTTAGATGCGGTATAGGCCAGCACTTCGCTGTTAGTTGACGAATCACTCGCCAAAATCGGCAGCACGTCGATATTCGCGCCTTCAACATCTGTTTGCGGGCCGGGATTTTGAACGGAGAGCGTGCCATTTTCCGACGAGCGGTTGCTGAAGGTGCAGGTCACGTTTTGGCTGCTGGCGAGATTAATGCTCACGCCGCCTGCAACCGGGGAGGTATTGCCGCCCGTGCAGACCACATTGGTCAATGACCAAGAAGCGACGGACGCTTCCGTAATGGTATAGGTGCCAAGCGGGACGTTATTGAAGACCTGCGTATTCACGCCTGCGCTGACAAGGCTACTGATTTGGAGAATATCAACGTAATTGATCTTGGTGTTAAAGCCACCAATCGCGTCAATCGTCAATTTTCCGTCAGTGACAACGATAGTTTGTGTAGCGTTTGCATGACGGGTATTTGCGCCTTGAGTGCCAACCGAAGCAAAATTATTGATAAAGTTGACACCTTCGACATTAATGGTATGTCTGGGGTTATCCAGCGTATTGCCATCGATTGTGGGATCACCAACCGATACCACGATGCTGTATTGACCGTTTGGTACGGCAATTTCCCATGCGCCTTCGGTGGGCGTACCCGCAAAAATGCCGGAAACATCATCGGCCTGCATGTGCATCAATGTTTCGAGGCGCTGATCGACCTGAATTGTGTTACGAGTACGACCATTGCCGGGACCACTTGTTCCGCCAAGTGAAAGATTTAATGAGGTGCCAGTACCTGGTGTAACCCAACCATACGTGAGGCCACTACCTTGATTTACGCCTGTGCGAGCAGCATAGCCTTCACCGAAGTCGCGCACATAGCCAGCGGGTACTGCACCGGCAGCATTCTGGAAATTGACTTTGATGGAGACTGGATTCACGGGTGTGGTGAAAGTTGTACCATCCACTAATGTGAATTCATTGGGTGTTAGGCCGCCCGTCGTATTAAACGTAAACGACTGGCTGCCTTCTGGCACAGCATCCTTAACCACCGTAATCGAACCGGGGAGGTTGCTGGCGCTGAAGGTGCAGATGACATTCGCGGCGCTGCTGACGACGACGTTGATCCCGCCGCTGATGGGGGTTACGCTGCCGCCTGTGCAGGTCATGCCTGTGCTGCTCCAGCCGACGGGCAGGGTGCGGGTGACATCATAATCGCCCGTCCCAACATTGGTGAAAACACGGCGATCTGGCGCAGTGCTGGCGACGCTGACAATATCGACATAATTGATCTTGGTGTTAAAGCCGCCAATCGCGTCAATCGTCAAGCGCCCATCGGTCACGCTGACGGTGATCGTACCAGTGGTGTATTCCAGTGCCGCAGTCGCCTGGAACGGATTAATCCCTGTTACTGCTGTGCCTTCTATATGCAGGATATGTTGGCTGTCGTAACCTGTCGCGCCAGCCTCGTCGCCTACGCTGACGGTGACAGTGTAGATGCCGTTGGGGATAGCATATTCCCAAGCGATGGGGTTAGCAATACCACCCGCGCAGTTGGCATCCGCGCACTGCATGTGCATCAGTGTATCGAGGCGCTGCTCGACTGCCGGAACGCGATTGCGTTCACGGGCGTTGCCTGTGGCGCTGATGGCGGTAGGCGTGGCGTTGCCGACGCTGGCTTGCGTAATCCAGCCGTAAGTTTTGCCACCGCTGCGGCTGCCATAAGCGAGACCACTATCCACATTGTAGCCAGTAGGTACAGTCGCACCACTGGGTTGGAAGTTGATATGTTCTTCAAAATTGGCGCTGCCCGTGCTGCCATCATCCAACAGCGTAAATGCGCCGAAATCCCCCGCGAAGTTAAACGGGGTCGAGTCTTGAGGATTGGTGTTGAGGATGACCGTCACCGTACCGGGGACGTTGTTCGGGTCGATCACCTGTGTGGTTTCTGAACCGACATTGTTCGCCGTAACGGGTTCTGTCGTCGTCGTCGTCACCGAGGCATTGACGGTATAGGAACTTATGCTTGCCGGGTCTGCCACTAAGGTAATCACAGGTGCAGTCACCCCATACACACGCCCCAAATTGCAAGTAACCGTTTGCGCGGTATTGGTGCAGGTGCCGAGTGTCGAGGTCGCCGAGACAAAGGATAACCCAGTCGGCAGCGTGATAGTCGCTACGGTGCCTTCCGCCTCGAAGATCGTGAGGTTTTCGACAGTAATGGTGTAAGTGATATTGCTATCGATATTGACCGGATCGGCTGCATCGTCAATATTGAGCGCCAGATTGGTCGTGGCGTTGGCTGGCTCGATGTTGGTCACAAGATAGACGTTATCGTTGTAATCGCAGTTGGCGCTGCCAGAGCCGCAGCCGTTCTGAACAAAGTCCTGAATGACGAAATAGGTATTCGGCACCAGCACGCCCAGATTGTTGCGGACAGGCCAGAAGCGCACTCCATGTTGGAAGCAGGCGCTGTCGGGGTCAAACGATTCGCAGCCGTTACTGTTATAGCCTGCGATATTAAAGGTGAAATTGGTGCTGGTCGGGTTGATGGTCATTTCCGCTGGCGTGGTGACGTTATTTCTCAGCGGCAGGAGCGACTGTCCCCATACCCCCTCATGGCTAAAGCTGCCGCCGCCGTTGCCGGTGATGTTGATGCCGTCTTCGGCACCGCAGCAGCCATGGAAGGCCGCTAACTGGCGTACATACACTTGACGGGTGCTATCGGCACGTCGCCAGTAGAACGACATCACTTCCGTGCCAGCAGGTGTGTAGAACGAGCCAAAGGGATGACCGAGGTTGATCTGGAAGCCGAAAACCGGGACGATGTGGTTTTCGATGTCTAATTCCTGACCACCTTCGGGGACGGACTGCCAACCGCCGCGCAGTTGGGCGACTTGGGTTGGAGACGCGGGGTCAGATGACGTGACTGTTAAGGCCGCCGAGCGCACACCTGTGCCGCCTGTGCTGTCATTAAACATCACCACCAAATCGTAGAAGCCGTTGGGCGCGATCGTGATTGGGTTAGCGACGGAGGGAGTCACCGGAATGGTAAACATCGTCCGGGTATTGGTCGTGGGAATATTGGCGATGCTCAAGCCCGTAATTTGCAGCGTTTCGGCAAGGCTGGTGTTCTTTAAGCGCAGCGTGGCGGTGTTGTGGAACACATGCCCACTCGTGCCGCCGTTGAGTTCGCTCATCGTCAACCAACTGTTGAGATACGCCAATTCCGCGATAGGCGCAGGCACAGGATTCGCGCCAGCAGTCGTCAGATTATTGAGTGTCGTCCAGTCGCGGTTTTCCAGCGTCAGTGTGCCGCCTGTGGAAATTTGGACGTTGCGGACGATGTAGACCACATCGTTGTAATCGAAGCCGGAGGTAAATTCTTCCGTCGCCACAATATAGGCATTGGGGACAAGCGCTCCGGCGGAATCGCGCAGCGGATACACGCGCACCTTATGGCGATTTGCCACGTTGGCATCAAATGTATTCAGCGCATCTTCGCTGTAAACATTCCAGTTAAAGTTAGCCGGAGGCCAGAAGGAATAAAAGCCAAAGGCGGCATTACCGGGGTCAAAACTCAAATTGCCGCTGGTTGTCGGGTTCAGCCGTTGCGTGCTGTTATTCACCACCGTGAACAATTCGGTTTTGCTATCGGCATTACCAGAGAGATACCAGCCCACCCGCGTGACCGGGTTGGCATTTACGCCGAAGCTCGCCAGCACTTCGATGGTGACGTTGCCAGACGCGGCGCGGCGGAAGCTCTGTGCAGCGACTTCCTGACCGAGGATATTGCCGGGGTAGGTGCTGCCATTGCCGCTGATGGGCGTGGTGGCGGCATCGTTATCCCCGACAGTGACTTGATAATTAAATGTATCCAGAATCCATTGCAGCGAAGGCTCATTATTGCCCCCTGCTGTGCTGGTAAACCCTAACCCGCGCAGTTCAACCGTCGCAACTGCGGTGTCTGGATCGTTGCTCGGAATATTGAGTGTGGCGGTTTTTACGCCAATCGGGCTGCTCGGATTGAAGGCGATATTAGCCGTCGTAGAGGTATTGGGCGCGAGTGCTAGATTCGCGGCTTGGTTAACGATCTGGAACTGATTTGCATTTGTTCCGCCGAGGCTGAGCGTTCCCAGATTTAGGGTCGTCTGCCCGTTATTGGTGATCGTAATTACCTGCGGGGCAGATGCGCCCACCGTAATCGGGTCGCTGGAGATAATGCGCGAGGGCGCGACGACAATGTTGGGCGAAGGGGCAGCGATTTGGTCGGGCCGCAGCAGCGTAATTGTGTTATCGTCGATGCTGCTTTCGCCGCCATATTCCAGCAGGTAAATGTTGCCTGTGGAAACTTGTTCAATCAGGTCAAGCGGGTTATTGAATCCGGTTAAACCTGTAATTCCGGTTTGTTCGGAGATAATGTTGTTGGATGCCCCGCCCGGTTGCAGCACGATAACATCATCGTTCTGGCTGTAACGCACAACGAGGATGCGCCCTTGCAGCGCTCCACCGAAAGCCAAGGCATTGCGATATTCAATCACGCCGTTGGGCGATTTGTTGAAGGTAAAGCGATACGCCGCGCCGCGCCAATTGCGATCTGGCTGGGTGCCGACGGGATAATGATTGCCAGTTTGCCCAGCATCATCGCCAGCAGTAGGATTGCCCCCGTTGATGACCCACTCGCAGCGCGTGGGGTTAGGATGTCCATAATAACCGCCACCGGATTGCGAAACGCGGAAAAGATAATCTTCCTGCGTAATCGGGCTGTTAACGGCTGGAATGACGGGGCTGGTGTAATCTCCATTTGAGCCGTCGTCGATACGATTTTGGCAGGCGGTGTAGCTGCCGATATTGGTCGGCGTAGCGGGAACATTGCCCCCACCCGCAGACCCATTGGTCGGGACATAAAGCTGCCCGTTGCTATGCCACAGCAAGTCATAGGCGTTGCGGATGCCGCTGGCGAAAACCGTTAAGGCCGCGCCCGGTTGCAACGGATTATAATTGGTATCGGCGGCATTATATGGGCGGAAACCCACCGCGTTGTTGGCTGCATTATTCACATCCGCCAGTGCCGCGCCCGTGTTCACGTTCAGCGGATTGGGCGACGCAATCAAGGTTTGGATGTTCATCCGCAGCACTGCCGCGCTTAACAGGGTTTCGGGACGGTTGCCCCAACCCCCATCAGGAGCGCCCATCGCGCTTAAACTGCCTTGTGTCAAATAAAGTGCGCCATCAGGACCGAAGGCCAAACTGTTGCTCAAGTGATCGCGCACCGAGCGCGGTAGTTGAATCACTTCGTCAGTCTTCGCCCAAGATTCATTGCCTGCGCCGAAATTGCTAGAGACCAAGCGCGAAACTGAACCCGTAAAGTTAGCAGCATTAGAGAAACCGCCATCATTATGCGACACCCACATAATCGGCGCGGCGGCGGTTGAACCCGGCTCAAAGGCGACACCGATGATGACCCGTCCGCCTAGTGTTGGGTTCACATTGAGGGTACGGCGGTTGGTGAGGGCACCGTCGCTGCTGATGTCCCAGCGATAGATCGCCCCAATGACGGTTACAGCGTATAAGCCCCCATCGGGGCCAATCGCCAGCGATGAATACCCATTCCCTGCCGCGCTGCTGCCTAAGTTCACTTTAGTGAAGGAAATATTTGATGGGCCGCCGCCGGAGACCGTGCCAGTGGTGAAGCTGGAGCTAAACGGTATGACTGCCGCGCCTGTAGTATCTTTTACATCAGCGGTGATGACAAAGGTATATTGTGTGCTGGCCTGAAGCTGGACTTCGGGCGTAAAGGTGATCGCATCCCCCACGCCTGTCGTGTTGATAGCCAAAGCTGGCACCCGATTGTTGGGCTGCCCGAAAAGGTGCAGATAAACGCTGTTTTCGTCAACAGTCGCCGCGTCAATGCCTGCATTGTTCGGGCGTAAAATGCCAGTGGTAGAAATCGAAGTGCTAGGAGGAACATTTGTCGCGCCATTCGCCGGGGTAATCCCCTGAATAACGGGCTGAGTCCCAGCCGGGCCGCTTAAGATGGTGACGTAATTAATTTTGGTGTTCGTGCCGCCTGTCGCGCTCAACGTCAGGCGACCATCAGCGATGGTGACGCTGCCCGTGCCTGTTGTGAAAGCTCCGGCGGTTGGCGGAACGAAGCTGTTGATAAGGACAACACCGCCATCAGCAAGGATGCGATGAGTGCTATCCACCGCGCCGCCGCCATCGCCTGCGCTGACGGTCACGGTGTACGTGCCATTGGGCAGGGAGATTTCCCACGCGCCTTCCACCGGATTACCATTGAAGGGCGGCGTAATATCATCGCCCTGCATGTGCATAAATGTCGCTAGGCGCAAATCGGCGGGTATGGGTACCGCGACTGTGCCGCGAAGCCGCCCATTACCCGGCCATGTACCCAAAGTGGCAAGATCAAGCGGGGTTGATGTCCCCGGCGTTACCCAGCCGTAGCTGAGACCAGTACCTTGATTCGCCCCGATGCGAAGACCATAAGGTTGCCCAAAATCCACCAGATAACTGGCAGGCGGATTCAGAACTGTTGTACCTCCCGCAGCGGTGAACTGTGGCTGAAAATTGACTTTAATATCAATCGTACCCTGAGCGGATGATGTAAAAACGCTCAGGCTGAGCAAAAGCAAAACTAATAAGATGATAAATACGGAGTATTGGCGCTTAGTTGGCATGAATGCGTCTTCCCTTGTTATCTGTAACGTCACTTCGACGATGTTCAAAGCTATTTTAAAAATTGTCCTGCTTAGAAAATCTTTGCCCATCCATGATGAGGGGCACATTAACAACCTAAAATGACATGGTGGGTAGGCGTAGCGTACTACTTCCCTACTTCAAAACTGCTGTTAAGCTCAGTTATTGAAACGGCGTTTGTAAGCGCTGCTCACAATTTCCACCCGGACACCACTGCAAAAATGCAGGTGTGGCATCCTCTGGAATCGCAAAACGGACGAGTCCGCGCAGTGAAGTCCCTAGTTCAACTGACCCACCAATTAAGGGCGGCTCAGTCGCGGAATCAGCCGCTTCCGGCATATAGAGGCTGCCATCACTGTCGATCAGGGTTAAATCTTCAGCGAAGACTTGAACCGTCTCACCCGCTTGGCTGCCGAGCGAAGCCATGACGATAATCCACTGGCTGCCTTCCGGCGCGGGCGGAGTATCTTCGGGGGCGCTGGCGGCATCGATGACGGCGCTGATGGCAAGAAAGTAGTTTTCAGTGTTGGCTGGGATGACGACTTCAGTGGCGGCGGCTTCGGTCACTTCTTCAGTGGGTGTCGGCTGTGCTTCTTCGGTTTGGATGCTGGTGGGCGCAATCGTTTCGGTTGGCGACACTGTAGCAGTCGGCGACTCCGAATCGGTATCGCAAGCCGCGAGCAGCCCCGAAAGAAGTAAGAGCAAAATTAGAAGAATGCGGTACGACATACTGTCTATTCCTAACTGGAAAAAACGCAAAATGAGAGACCCACTTTGCTATTCCAAACTGGTTGATTTGCTTTGTGACTGCATTGGAGTAGAAAGACGAAGCAAAATGTGAATCTAAATGTACTTTAGCGGTTAAATATGAATAATTCCATCAATAATGTAAATTTTAAGTTTACATTTTATTTAGGAAGTAATGTGCGAGGATGGTCTTCTCAATACTCTAAATATTCTTCTGTAATTTCACTACTTATATTACATGGTATTTTAATAAAATCATTTAACTAATTATCTTATATTATGAAATACAAAAGAATAATGGTCTGTCTTTTTCATAGGCAGCGCTTTATACCCGTCGTAATTTTCTTGGCACGACGGGCAAATGCTTGAAGGATTTACATGAGGCAAAGAAAGTTTAAAAATAGTGTAAACTAAGGTGAGTTTTAGAGGGTATCATTTTTAGGTGCAGCGGGACTCATTGTCGGGTTTTCTAACCCAAATTGGGCGACATTTTCCTAAACCAGAGACGAAAACAGGGGTTTTTATGCCCCTGATGTTCAACGTCGAATTATTTTTTCTGGGGTGTAGTGGTCTGCTTGGGTTGACCAGAAGGTGACTTCTCTGGGAAGAGGGATTCGACGACCTTAACCTTCTTTTGTTTCTTTTCTTTTTTGCCTGTGCGCTTATCCATGATTTGAACTCCCGTTAAATGGTGATCTCTATCAAAGGCCAGGGGGTTGTCTGGGGATTTTATTTGGTGAGCGAGCGCGGCCTGAATCTTGTTTAAGACAGTAACAAAGATTCAACGGGCATCAGCAAACCTAGGCGGTGCGGTTGTTAAAAGGAAACGATTTAACGCTTTTTCCTCTAATAGGAGTCTAACACGGCTTCTATTGGAATCGTGTTGGCGAGGTACAAGTCCTCAGCGAGTGCCGATCAAAACTATGAAAATAAGCCGATGAATCGTATCATATAGCGCTATATGCAGAGAGCAAAAAAGGTTTAGGATCAAGCGATGCTGTCTGAAATATTAAAAGTAGAACTAGAAAAACTAACTCGTACTGAAAAACTCCAAGTGATGCAGTTGCTTGTGGAGCAGCTTGCCCAAGAAGAGGCGCTGCTGACCGCAAAGGAATACGAAATTTGGACACCCTACGACACACCTGCCGCTGCTGATATTCTCATGCAGATGCTTGAAGAAGATCGCCATGAGTGATGCTGAACAATTCACGTATGCTCCAGTCAAGAACGCACTCGGCGAAATAGCACTGCGTCCGCTGCTACCTCTCACCCTTTCTCATCAAGGGACCAGCGTTCAAGCCAACGGGCTGTTGGATACTGGGGCAGATGTGAATGTGCTTCCCTATAATTTAGGTATTGCACTCGGCGGGAGATGGGCGCAAGCACGCACTGGTTTGCACTTGTCCGGCAATTTAGCGCGATATGAAGCGCGAGGAATTTTGATGACCTGCACTGTGGGCGGACTTCGCCCCGTACAGCTTGCTTTTGCTTGGACACAAGCGGAAAATGTCCCCTTGTTGTTTGGTCAGATCAATTTCTTCGCTGAATTCAATGTATGTTTCTTTCGTGCCAGGAATATATTTGAAATACGTTCCAAAGATGATTGAGCCAACTGTGCTACTGATGTTACGCAAACCTGCTATGGGTTCAAATTCAAGACTAACAGACAATATGCCACCCATTTACAGGTTTACAAAATTGTAGCTGGTAGTTTTGAATGGGCTGCATTGCCAAAAGTTTACGATTGCATAAGGTGAATAAAAACCAAGGGATGAAAACAGCGAACCTCGAATTATCCCCTGAAGACGCTAAATTATGGTTGGAGTATAAGAATGCTTGGCAAAAGTACAGAGAATCATTAGCTGGCATTTTTTACGAAACATCAGACCTGATGAGCCTTGTAAGATATGGGATGATGAATGATAAACGTGCAGTGGTCGATATTTTAGAAAGGTTAAAGCCGGAGGATATAAAAATTATCCTTAAGCCGTTGTTAGATCAACTCATGGATGTACGTACAGGGGAGTTTTACGAAAAAGTCATTTTGAAATTATCTAGGGATTGGCTAAAAGAAAACTTACACCCCTATCTTAAAGAGGTTTTAGAAGGGCTGGAATTAAAAGAGGATATTGAAATCGAATTTGATATGCTAATGAATTTTTGTAAGCGAATCGATATGCAAATGGCACTTGATTTGGCTAAAGAAGCCGTGCTTAGTAAAAATCTAAATATTCAGAAACTTGGAGAAGAGTGGTCTGAAGGAATCATGAATGGGTGAAATATACAATTTAGGCTATTCAACTTTGATCTGGAATACTAACTGCCCAAAACTTTGCTGTAGGGAGTGACCTGTGTGTCACTCCCGGCGGACGCACACCGCTGTATCCCCTGCCTGCATTTTAATCCTCATCCGCCACCGTTAGCAGCATTTCGATCACGGCGTTCATATCGAGCAGCTTGCCTTCCTCCACGAATCGTGCAACGGGTTCGACATCGAGCGCGTCCTCTAATTCAGGCCGCAGCGTATTGATGCGGAGTTCAA
>DAOTTO010000428.1:0-2494 GCA_034437895.1 Anaerolineae bacterium
AACGGTATCGCTCGCCCGCCCTTTACCGAAAGCCTGCGGCGTATGGTGGAAAAATTTTAATCAAGGTGTTGGGGTTGAATTGAGACAAGGTTCTTGGGTTGGTTGGCGAATATTGGCCTCTAGCGAATCGCTCATAGTGAATTCTTGAAAATATCTATCCTCCCCAACGATTACTTCAATTACCCCCGCCTTTGAAATTTCAACCCATTCCACCTCATATGTAACTGTGGTACCAGGAGCAGCGCTCATTTCCACGTCAATGCTTTCAGAAATTGAGTTATTATCTTCGACGTTATAAAAGGCTTTGATTTCGGCTTCAGCGATATTCATTGGTAAGGTAAAATTAGCTTCTGCATCGACCCTTATACTTACGTGCCTTGTTATCTCTCTGTTCAATGATCGAGTTATCGTTAAATCACGAGAACCGTTGCAATTTGGCAACTCAATAGAGTCAACAGCTACTATGTCAGTTAATTCTTCATTTGTTACTATGATTTCCCCCAGTTCGACATCTTGCGATGAAATAGGAGCTTGAGTTAAGCTAACTGGTATTCTTGTTCCAGTGATATTTTCCGGTAATGCTTCTATTCCTACATTACTCCCCCCTCGATCAAAAACATTCTTTTCGAGCCAAGACCACCCCACTCGAAGTACAACATATCCAACTATCAAAACAACTACGGCTATTATGGCATACTCAACAAGTCCTTGACCTCTTTGTAGAGCCATCTCATATTTAAAATATTTCTTCATTATATGTCTCCAAAGTTAGTTGAACGACTATCCCCCACAAAATCTTATCACAAGATTGGCGATACATAATATTGAAAAGTAATCAAAAAAACTTTCTACTAAATCTGCGAGGCAGGGTGGCAGGGGATTAATCAGTTTTTTGTCTTTCGGCAACCGCCTCCATGCGCGATTGAATACGTGCTTGATCTTGCGAACTATAGGTGTCAAACTTCACGGGTAACTGCTCATAATCCACAATAACTTCGCCATAATAACGATTTTGAGCAAACACCTGCTGATACAGCGCATTGAAGTCGAAGACAAAATAATCCTGACCTGCTAATGGAATACGGACTGTTGGAATGGGTTCATCAACGTTTATGCCATAAACTGCCATACGGCTTTCTTCCAGATTCGGCAGCAAATCGCTTACCAAAATCAAGTAAGGGTAAGCGTCTTTCTCTTGTCGAGGATAGGATGGCAGGGTACGAATCGGTGAGCGTATCTGATGAAGATAATCAATTTCTACCAATTTGACCCCACTTAAGAGTGTTTTATCCCGATTCAGCATGTATTGCGAATAGTGCGAACCTGACGGCTTATTGGCTGGCGAAAGCAGCTCAATCCGTGTTACAGGGGTCAAAGTATCATCTTCCCCAGTTTTTAGGATCATCACTGTGTTTAGATAATCTTCATCGGTCAATGTTTCTACGAGCGGAATAAGCGTCGTAGGAGGTCTGGCGACCACCGCCGGATTTAAAGTGGGCATAGGGAAATTGCGTTCATAGACAGCCACATCAGCGATTGTGGTCGTCCGCTGGGGCGTTATGCTGCCCAAAAGTGCATATTCATCCAATTGCAAGGATTGATCGGTCAGGGCGTAGTAGCCAACAGGCAGTGCAGAATCAATTGCCAACCGCATCGCCCCAATCATGTCGGTATGAAATCCACGCCAAGCACCCGATTTGTTTTGCAAAAAGCTGTGTAGATGGGCATTAATGCCCCGATATTGATTTTCACGGTAATGGATAGCCATATCTCACCCCCAAAACGTCTCCGACAGATCAAGAGGAAGGGATGGACGTTTACCCGTAAACTCCATCCCTTCCCATCCCGGCGACATCAATTCGACAAAGTCAGGATATTCCGAATCTTCCCGAAACTGCCACTCCGCAATACCGCGCACTTGCAGCCGTTCTTTAGTGCGGCGCAAGGTGATGATAAACGGCAGGCGCTCATATAATGACCGTACTAGCGCTTCGCTATGAGTTGGATCGCCTCGACGTGCGACCATGCTTAAGCCAGAAGCCAGCCGTTTGCTATCGGCGGGGCCGCGAAATGCCCATAGCTGACGCGGTGCATTTTCGGCGGTCAGCAGCGGCGTAAACGCTTGCGGTTCATCCGCACGAACCTCATCAAGTAAGATTACTGCTGGACTTTGTTTTAATGCCTTACCGATTTGTTCCCCAAAACTGACCGGCGGCTTTTCTCCATAGCCCCAGTACTCGACCAGTCGTGTAATGCCTTGTGGCAAATGTAATTCGCCAGCCCGTTCAACAGCGATTATATTGTCCGACTTTTGAATAAGCGCGGCTAAAACCCCTAATAATGTCGTCTTGCCGGACTCGGATTCCCCCACAATTACAAGGCCATGCGAAGATTGGGCAATTGCCTTAATAAGTTGCGCGGACTCGGCATTCATCATTCCGGCAGCGGTCAATTCCTCTAAAGTGGGTAATTGTTTGGGATGCACACGAATATC
>DAOTTO010000429.1:0-2203 GCA_034437895.1 Anaerolineae bacterium
CCCCCGGCCCCCTCTCCAATACTTGGAGAGGGGGAGAAAAACGCATCTTGAAGTCCCCTCTCCATGCAATGGGGAGGGGATTTAGGGGTGGGGTAAATGCGTGAGCGAAAGTCCTAAACATAATCGTCGTTATAGGAAATGCGCCATAGAGCGTATCCTTTTAGAAGTTACGCAGTTCAGCGAGATTTTCCGTAGGGGCGACTCGGCGAGTCGCCCCTACAAAACCCATCAACTGCGTAAGTCCTACACTTGTTTAAAGCATTTTAGGGCTTCTCAAGGAGAGACAAATGGCTGCTAAGAAAGACATTAATAACCTATTCTTATGTTTTAAATTTAAATATAGATATAAGCTATACTAATGGCTCAAGATAGACATTGCCTACTAGCTAGCTAGTTAAAAGATTAATCATCATGGTTACTTCAACTACACCGTATCACGAACCAGAAATTGGTCTACCACCGCTGCCGATGCGTAATCCTCATGTACACGCTCGAAAAATTAGAGCCGCTTATCTCACCGCAGTATTGACGACGGCACTGCTTGGCATTTTTATCTATGTGGAGATAACGACTAGCTTCTCCACGCTAGAAAAGCCCTTGAACAGTATCACGATCCATGCTGGACAGCGCATGAACTTGTACCGCAGTGCCATGCTTTTGAGTTTGTTAACTACTGAGAACGAAGTGGACGAGCGCGAAAATTTGCGCCTAGAAATCCGTTCGGTTTTGGATCAACTTGAAGTGACCCACCAGCAGTTCAGTCATCAGCCGGATGACCTTCCCCCTGAAGTCTATCAGATTTATTTTGACGCGCCCTATAATCTGAATGAGAATCTTCAACCATATATTCAGATTGGGCGATCACTAACCGCGCCCTCAACGCCGCGTCTTTTACCTGATAACCCTGATTTGCAACAACTTCTTGACCTCTTACCTAACCTGCGGGAATCTTTTACAAGCCTGATTGATACTTATAAAAATATCGATGCGGGAAAGATTGCAACCTCTAAAAAAAATGGCGTGCTGCTGCTGGGTGGATTGTTCGTTGTTTTAGGTTTAGAAATTGCCTTTATTTTTCGCCCAATGGAATTAGAGATTCTTCATGAACATGCAAACCTGCTGAGCGAGATTGAACGCCGTCAGCAATCTGAAGCGGCGTTGAAACAATCTGAAATGCTTTACCGTCTGCTGGCGGATAATATCAGCGATATGGTGACTCTGCACCAACCGGATGGACGCTTTATTTACGCTAGTCCCTCGTATACGCACCTTACAGGCTATAGCAGCGACGAACTAATGGCGATGCCGGCAGCGGAATTAGGGGCATTGGTGCATCCAGAAGATTTACCACGCACCCGTGACGAAGCGCATCAGCAAGTTTTGCAGGGGAAAACGATCACCCGTTTGGAATATCGGGGGCGGCGCAAAGATGGTACTTACTTTTGGGTAGAAACGGATTCAAGATCGATCAAGGATGAACAAGGTACAGTGACTCAACTGCTGGCCTCGTCGCGGGATATTACCGAGCGGCGGCGCATTGAAGAAGTGTTAAAAGAACAGCAGGGTCAATTGGAGGATTTCTTTACTGTAGCGCCTGATTTGCTGTGTATTGCAGATACGGATGGGTATTTCTTAAAGCTGAATCAGTTTTGGGAAACCACGCTTGGCTATCCATTAAGGGAGCTTGAGGGCAAACGGTTTTTAGATTTTGTCCATCCTGATGATCTACAAGCGACTTTAGATGCGCTTTCGACCTTAGATGCACAGCAGCCTATCCTCAATTTTACCAATCGTTATCGCTGTCAGGATGGCACGTATCGCGTTATCGAATGGCGTTCTCGTTCAGATGGTAAGCTGATCTATGCCGCAGCCCGCGATATCACCGAGCGCACCCAAGCCGAAGAAGCGCTGCGCGAAAACGAGGCGCGTCTACGCTCTTTGATCGACTCTCAAACGGCTTACATTGTCCGAACCGATATGTCAGGCCATTATACCTATATCAATCCGCAATTTATCAAGGATTATGGATGGGTTAAAGATAACGGCAATGTTATTGGCCTCCTGACTCATGAAACAGTACTTCCCGAAGATCACCAAAAGACCTATGCCACGGTTGCAAAATGTCTTGCCGAACCCGGAAAACCTATACAGGTCACTTTAAGGAAACGCGCAAAAGACGGGGGTAGTCGTTGGACATTATGGG
>DAOTTO010000430.1:0-4688 GCA_034437895.1 Anaerolineae bacterium
GGTCATAAACGCGGTTGACAAAGTCTTCCCCAATGGCGTTGTTAGTGGATTGTCCATGACGGACGATATAAAGTTCCATACGTTGTTTTTCAGTTTCCTCAATGAAAGTTGAAAGCGGATAAAATCAGTGAGGTAGTGTAACAGAGGAATTTTAAGCCAATGTAAATGGGTCTAAGACCAATCACAAGATAATGCTGAATACAAAGTAACTTCCTAGGACAAGGAATAGATTTATACCCTATCCTCATTTATATCAATAGAAGTTACGCAGCCGTCTCTGTTTCTGCCCTCACCCCCGGCTTCTCTCCCTCATGGCGAGGGGAGGCAAACGCACAGCCTATATCAAAGTCCTTCTCCATGAGCGAGAAGGATTTAGGATGAGGGCTAACTGCGTAACATCAGTAAGTAATTAGTTTTTAGTTAAAGCGAACTAAAGTAGGACTTTCGCTTTAGGTGGTTAAAAAGGCAGGGATGTGCGGATTGCGTAGCTCTGCCTGCATAATAAGTCGCTCAATAAATCGTGCTGTGCGGCATAAAGCGTTTTGCCGCATTGGGTACCGTTGACCTTGAGCGACAACCAAGCCAGATTACGCTCCCACAAACCGCATGCCGTCAGTTTCCCCTCTTAATATAGCCCATAATAATATCGTGGCTCGCCCCTTACAGATGCGCTGCCAGATGACTGCAAGTGTAGTTCACGGGGATGCTAATTAGGTATTCGATATGTTGGCGTTTGGTTATTATTCCTCTACAATACCAGCAAATATCCTAAGGATAATTTGAGGTTGTATATGTGAATTATAGTACAAGCTGATCTGAGCCAAGAAAGATTGGGAAAAACAGAGAATTCGGCGTACAACATGCACAAACTTAATGGCGAAAAGCGCTGTAAAGACTATAATCCAAATGCGTTTAAATACGCACAAAAAATATTTGAATTAAAGAGTCCCCATGTTAAACCGTAGAAATTGGATTTACCTTGCTTTAATGGTCGTGCTTTTATTAGGCGTGACGGGTGTTTTTGCTCAAGATGCGCCTTCCGGCGAACTTGAAGTGTTCTCTTGGTGGACGGGCGGCGGTGAAGCGCTCGGTCTTGAAGCAATGATCGCTCGTTTTTCTGAACTGTATCCTGATGTCACGGTCGTGAATGCGGCAGTTGCTGGTGGCTCCGGTGTGAATGCCCGTGCCGTGCTGACAACCCGTATGCTCGGCGGTGATCCGCCTGACACGTTCCAAGTTCACGCTGGTGAAGAACTGAATGCTGTTTGGGTGGCTGCTGGTTTGATGCAACCGCTGAACGACATTTATGAAGCCAATGGCTGGCTGGAACAATATCCGCAGGGCTTGCTCGACCTCATCACCGATGAAGAAGGCAATATTTACGTCGTCCCTGTGAACATTCACCGCTCGAACGTTCTTTGGTACAACCCTGCCAAATTAGAAGAATGGGGCGTGACCGTCCCAACCACGTGGGATGAATTCATCGCCACCTGCGCGACATTAGCTGAAGCTGGCGTACCTGCGATGGCAATCGGCGAAAACTGGACTCAAGTTCATCTGTGGGAAAGTGTTGCCCTCGGTGTGTTAGGTGCAGATGGCTACAACGGTCTGTGGGATGGCACTACTTCCTGGACAAGCCCGGAAGTCATCAGCACGTTTGAAACGCTCGGTGCGGTGATGGACTGTGCGAATGAAGATATGAACTCGCTCTCCTGGCAAGATGCCTCACAGCGCGTGATTAATGGCGAAGCCGCCTTTAATATCATGGGTGATTGGGCAGCCGGCTATTTCATCGCTGATCTTGGTCTGGAACCCAATGTTGATTTCGGCTGGGCCGCCAGCCCTGGCACCTCCGGCAATTTCATCTTCCTGTCGGATACATTTGGTCTGCCCGTTGGTTCACCGAACCCGACGGCTGTGAATGCTTGGTTGAGCTTTATCGGTAGCGCCGAAGCGCAGGACATCTTCAACCCGCTTAAGGGGTCACTGCCTGCCAACACTACTGCCGACATCGGCAATGCTGACCTTTACAATGCTTACTTCCAGAGCGCTTATACCGACTGGACGAGCAACAGCATCGTCGGCAGCTTAGCACATGGTGTAGTCGCCGCGCCTGCTTTCAGCAATGCCTTCGCTGGCTTGATTGCTTCCTTCCAGGGTGATGGTGACGCACAGAGCATTGCTGCCAATGCCGCACTTCTGGCTATTCAAACCGGGATGGCACAATAGTCTCAACGCAATCTCTGTAACATCTTGAATCCTGCGCGGCATCTTTGTCTCGCAGGATTTTTTCTAACAAGGGGGAATTCATCATGAGTCGCGGCTCTAAGGATCGCATGATCGCCATTTTAATGCTTTCGCCTTCGGTTGTGCTACTGGCGATATTTGTGTATGGGTTCATTGGCTCGACGGCGTATATGTCACTTACGAATCTTAGTACCCAGATGCAGCTTAGTGAGCAGCTCAGGAAAGCTCAGGAAAAATTCATCGGCTTAGGCAACTACAACAGTTTTATGACCTCGCCGCTGGATAGTCGCTTTCGGATTGGTTTCGTCAATACACTGTTCTTCACACTTTTGTTTATTTTGGTGTGTTTGGTTGTCGGACTTTTGTTGGCGATTTTGCTCGATCAAAAGATCAAGGGCGAAAGCATCTTTCGTACCATTTTCCTGTTCCCGATGGCGCTGTCGTTTGTCGTCACGGGTGTGGTGTGGCGCTGGTTGTTTAATCAGAATTCGGGTATCAACCTATTGCCGACTCTGGTTGGGTTTCCGGCAGGGACATTTGCTTGGCACACGAGCCAAGACCAAATTTTACAATTTGATTGGGTGAATTTTCCCATTATTGTGTCGATCCTAGTTGTGGTGATCGTCGTACTGCCTTCACTGTGGTATATCGTGCGCCAACGCTCACGGATCGCCATGTTTATTCTGGCGTTAGCGCTGCTGGCAAACACTTATTTGCTGTTGATCGCCGCGCCGGGACTGCGGTCGGCAATGGTACGCCCAGAAACACACGGCTTTAATTTGGCGCTGCTGGCGGTCGTGTTAGCGGCGGGATGGCAGATGTCCGGTTACACGATGGCGATGTATCTGGCAGGGTTGCGCGGGATTTCTGAAGAACTGCGCGAGGCTGCGCGGGTGGACGGCTGCACCGAGTTTGGGGTATACCGTCGGATTATCTTTCCGCTGCTTGCGCCGATTACGTTAAGCGCGATCATCATCCTCGGTCATATTTCGCTCAAAATCTTCGATTTGGTGTATTCGATGGGTGGCGGCGATTTGCTCTCGATTGATATGCCGGGGATGTTCATGTGGTTTGAGACATATCGTGGCTTTTTGCCAGCACGCGGCGCGGCAGTGGCTATAATTATGCTCCTTCTGGTTGCTGTAGTCATCATTCCTTATCTTTGGAGCAGTTTGCGTGGGGAGCCAGAAAATGAGTAGTTCAGCGCCAGCTTTACCAAAAACGATTGCTGCTGAGGGACGCGCGCCCGGATTTTTAAATAATGTTCGTTGGGGACAACTGCTGATTTATGCTGTCTTGATTATCTTCTCGCTGGCCTTCTTGCTCCCAGTGTATATGGTGCTGCTGACAAGCATCAAAAGTACGGCTGAAGTCGATATTTCGAGCATGTGGGAATTTCCACGTCAGATTCAGTTTGACAGCTTCCGGCTGGCCTTCGATCAATTAAAGATCGGTCTAGGAAATAGCCTATCGCTGGTAATTCCTGGGACAGTGATTTCGGCTGTGCTAGGTTCGATCAACGGCTATGTGCTTTCTAAATGGAAGTTCCCCGGCGCGAATATTATCTTCCCATTGATGCTGTTCGGGATGTTTATTCCATATCAGGCCATCATTATTCCACTGGTGCAGTTCCTACGCACTGTTAGTTTGTATAACAGCATTCCCGGCCTCGTCTTGTGTCATGTCGTTTATGGGCTGCCGATTACAACGCTGATCTTCCGTAATTATTACAGCGAAGTGCCGGATGAAATGCTCGAAGCGGGTGCGATCGATGGCGCGGGCTTTTTTGGCTTGTATTGGTGGATTGTGCTGCCGATTTCGCTGCCGGGCTTCGTCGTTGTCATCATCTGGCAGTTTACACAAATCTGGAATGAATTCCTGTTTGGTGTGACCATCGCGCAAGGGACACCAACGGTCACGGTGGCGCTGCAAAATCTTTCCGGCAGCCAGATCGTCCAGTGGAACGTACAGATGGCGGCGGCCTTTTTAGCGGCGTTGCCAACACTGCTGGTGTATATTCTACTGGGGCGCTATTTTATTCGCGGGTTGCTGGCAGGCAGCATCAAGGGATAGTGCTGAAATGGACACTATTGATGTCGGCGTGCTGCGGGAGGGGCTGAGGAGCGAACTCCTCCATGCGGGTGTCGGACTGCTGGTGCTGCTCGTGATCCAGGTGCTAAATGTGTACAAGCCGCGCGGCATGACCCCCTACGGATGGCGCAAGCAGCAAGAGCAGCGTAAAGTGCGTCAGTTTGTAGATGCAGAAGCGTAGCCATCGGCAATAGTCACTCTCTTCAGATCAGGATCAGGCGTGAAGCGGGCATAATCTACGAAGATTCTAGTTGATTGATGCAAGCGATGTGTGACCCGTGCCTTATCATTTTAACGCACGTTAGATATGCGAAAATTGAGGGTGTGCGAAAAACCATACCCTCAAAGTC
>DAOTTO010000431.1:0-4325 GCA_034437895.1 Anaerolineae bacterium
GCCACTACAGTTTACAAACATTTTGCGTTATATTTACGCAAAATTGCACAAGAGGCACTAAAAATTATGTCTCTTTTTTGTATTTAATTACTTTCAATGGAGAATTTCTCAAAATGCGCGAACTTAATTCCACAGAAAATACCCTCATCCTTGTGGTGCTGGGTACCGCCATCGCAGGTCTGCTTTATGCAGCCTTGCTGGCGCGTCAAATCTTGGCTGAGTCCAAAGGGTCAGCCAAAATGCAGGAGGTCTGGGGTTATATCAAGACTGGGGCGAATGCCTACCTGCGTTCTCAGCTTCGTATTATCGCTATCCTAATTGTTGTCCTTGTGGTAGTGCTATTCTTCAGCGTATACGTCGTCAACCCGACACCCTACGCGATTCAACGCTTCTGCCCGGAGGTGGCAGAACAGGCCAAAGCTACTGTCGATGACGAGGTTGTGAGTGCGGGTGTCGCAAGTCGTAACCCGACACTGGTCACAGAAGCAGCAAGCGCTGATGCTGGCGTGGCGGAAAGCGCAACCAACGCGCTCATACTTCTCCAAAGCAATGCCGTCGTCTATGCCGAAGAAGCGGCTATCGTCAGAGCGGGTCTTGGTGATATTGAAGGCATCTCAGCCTGCGAAACGGCTCGCACGACTACCGCTTTTGGGCGGGCGGGTGCGTTCTTGATGGGTGCGATTTTCAGCGCGATGGTCGGCTTCATCGGCATGAATATGGCCGTACAAGGCAATGTGCGCGTGGCGGCGGCGGCAGTTGACCCCAAACGTGGTTATGCCGACGCACTGCGTATCGCTTATCGCTCTGGCACGATTACAGGGATGCTCACAGATGGACTTGGTCTGTTCGGTGGGACGATCATCTTTATCATCTTCGGCATTGCTTCGCCAGATGCCCTGCTGGGTTTCGGCTTCGGTGGTACGCTGCTGGCGCTGTTTATGCGCGTGGGCGGCGGTATCTTTACCAAAGCTGCCGATGTTGGGGCTGACCTTGTAGGTAAGGTTGAAGCGGGTCTGCCAGAAGATGATCCGCGTAATGCCGCCGTCATCGCTGACCTCGTGGGCGATAACGTGGGTGACTGCGCGGGTATGGCGGCAGACATCTTTGAGAGTTACGAAGTGACGATTGTTTCCGGCTTGATTCTTGGTCTGGCAATGGCAACCGTGACACAAAGCCCCGTGTGGATTGTGTTCCCGTTAGTCGTGCGCGGCATTGGCGTGTTGAGTTCAATCATCAGCACCTATCTCGTGCGCTCGACCTCCGGCAAAGATGCCCTCAGCGCCATTCAACGCGGCTTCTACAGCGCGGCAGCCATCAGCATTGCGATGTTCAGCGTATTCACCCTGTTTTATATGCGTGAGGACAACATCAACGGCGGCGGCATCATCTGGCAGCCTTTAGCGGCAGTCGTGGTGGGTATCGCGCTGGCAATCGTCATCGAAAAAGTGACGGCGTACTTCACTGATACCGAGCATAATCCGGTGAAGGAAATCGCCCGTAACACCCAAACCGGCCCCGCTACAACCATTCTAAGTGGTCTTTCCAGCGGTATGGAAAGCAGCGTGTGGGCAGTGATGGTGATCGCTGGCAGCATCCTGCTCAGTGTGTTGATCTTCTCAATCGCGCCGATTACGAATGCCGATGGCGTTCAGATTGTCGATACCTTCACCGCAGTCCTTTACGGCGTGGCGATGACGGGTATCGGGATGCTCACTTTAACAGGCAACAACGTCTCGATGGATGCCTTCGGCCCTATTTCAGATAACGCACAAGGCGTAGCGGAACTAGCGGGCGAAAGTGATGGCCCCGGCGGCGCAATCCTCCAACAATTGGATGGGGTAGGCAATACCACCAAAGCCATTACCAAGGGGGTGGCGATTGGCTCGGCGGTGATCGCAGCGGTTGCGCTGTTCGGCTCATTCTTGACGGATACTCGGGTCGTCCAGCTTGGGCTGGGTGTCCCGCTGGAAAAGACGGTTTTCGGCACAGGCATCAACATTGCTGAACCGATTGTGTTTATTGGCTTCTTGATCGGCGGCGGATTGATCTTCCTCTTCAGTTCGTTGCTTATCCGCGCTGTGAACCGCGCCGCATTCCAGATGATCGGTGTCGTCCGCAAGCAACTACGCCTCCCCGGCATCATGGAAGGCACGGTAACGCCTGATTATGCCGAATGCGTGGATGTTTCCACCCGCGCCGCACAGCGTGAACTGCTGCCGTTGGGCGTAATCGCCGTACTCACGCCGATTGTCGTCGGTTTCTTGCTGGGCGCGACAGCTTTAGGCGGCTTCCTGGCAGGCATTATCCTCACCGGACAGCTCATGGCGGTATTTATGAGTAATTCTGGTGGTGCATGGGATAATGCCAAGAAATACATTGAAGAAGGCAACTACGGCGGCAAACGCTCAGAAGCGCACAAAGCGGCAGTTGTGGGGGACACCGTGGGTGATCCCTTCAAAGATACAGCGGGTCCTGCCTTGAACCCGATGATTAAGGTCGTGAACTTGGTGGCGCTGTTGGTCGCTCCGTTGGTCGTGACGGCAGCCGAACAACCGGACAGCCGCCCAGTCGTGGTGATCGTTATGTTTGCCCTCATCGGCGTGATCGGTTTTGCCATCCTCCGCAGCAAGCGCGAAGATCCCGAAACGCTCAAGATGGTAGAGGCAGTTGCCGCCGCAGGCGATTAAGCCTCATTTAACATAAAGTCAATTGTGCCGGATTTGTAGTTCCGGCACTTTTGTTTTCCGGCAATTTGCACAAAACCTAACACATTGGATTCAGATACACGGTTCATTGACACACTTTTGTGGATATGTCACAATAATCGTGGTAATCGTCTTGTTTTAGAAAGCTCCCTCATGTTATTTGTGATGCGTTTGGTGGATGGCACGACTACTCGTAATACCCGACCACAACCTTGAGGGGATGTTGTTCTAGTTTTTCATACCTTATGAAACAGCACCCCACTATGGGGTGTTTTTTATTCAACTATGGAGGAGTCTAGTTTGGTCACAAAAACGCCCATCACCGATCTCGATACGCCTGAATTTGTTGTCCCGGTAGAAAATCTTATTCCGGTCAACAGCTATCCAGCACACATGCAGGAGATCCCTGCCTCGCGCATGTTCCAGATCAAAAACGCGCTCGACAAATATAAAGCGACTAACGGTGCAGATGCCATAACGTATGATGCTTCGCAAGGCGATGGCGGCGCGAGTTTACCGGGTGTGCCAGAAGACATTCTACGTCGGGCTGTAGAGATTCAGATTAAGCATGGCACAGGCTACGATCAGCCGTTTGGGACTGCCCTTTTCCGCAAAACCGCCGCTGAAAATTATTGGAAACTGGACGCGGCTTCTGGCTGGGGGGCGAATAATATCGTCTTTACGCAAGGTGGGCGCGACGGGCTGAATAAAGCCTATCAAGCCATGATCGCGCTCGGCAATGGACAAGTCGGCGATCTATTGGTCGTCTCCCGCGTCCCCTGGATTACCTATAATTGGGGTCCCTACAGTATGGGCTTAAATGTGCTTCGTGCGCCGGGTCGCCCTGAAGACGGTTGGCGCTATACCTCAGAGTCGATCCGCGCTTGTGCCGATTTTGCAAAGCAGCAGGGGCGTAATGTTGCTGGCCTTGTATTGACCTCGCCCGATAACCCTACCGGACGGACAACCCCGATTGAGGAACAAATCGAATTGGCAAAAGTCGCACTAGAAAGCGGCTATCCGTTTGTCTTATTTGATTGGATTTATCATTGGGTGACGGATACCGGCCCCAGCGACATCAACATCGTCTTGCAGGCTTTTACACCTGAAGAACGTGAACGCTTGATCTTCCTTGATGGCCTCACGAAAAGCCTCGGCGCATCCAATATCCGCAGCGCATGGCTGGTCGCTGGCAAAAAAGTCGTGGATTTTATCGTGAGTCAGGCATCGCATGGCGTAGTTCCCGGCTTTTACGCCCAAGCTGTAGCAATTGCCGCTTTTGAAATGGGTTTTGAAAACGCCGCCGCCAGCATCATCCAGCCGACTAGCCAGAGCCGTAAAATCCTGCGTACCGCGCTGGAAAAAGCAAATGTCCCGTTCATCATGGGCGATGGTTACTATGCTTTTATCGACTGCACCCAATATGTTGAGGCCAGCACTTTTGAAGACACGGGCGATTTAGGCGCGTGGCTGGGGGAAAACTTCGGTGTAACCGTTGTGCCGGGGATATATTTCTCTCAAGCCGGGGCGGATTGGGTGCGTTTCTCCTATGCGCTGCCGCCGGAAAAGACACAAAAAGCCACTGATCGCATGTTCGAGGGGCTAAATTCATTGCTTTAG
>DAOTTO010000432.1:0-2622 GCA_034437895.1 Anaerolineae bacterium
AAGGTTGGGATGGCACTGTCCTCCGGCTTAATCAAAAGCCCGATCTCAGTACATCCCAAAATGACACCTTGTACGCTGTCCGCCGCCATGTCCCCAATCACACTTTGGTAAATCGTCCGCGATTCCGGCTTAATCACGCCGAGTACCAGTTCATCGTAAATAATACGATTCACGCTCTGGCGCTGTTCTTGATCGGGGATACTCACGTTCAATCCGTGCTTAACCAGCCGGCTTTTATAAAAATCCTGCTCCATCGTATAGATCGTCCCTAGCAAACCGATGGTATTCAGCCCCGCGCTATGGATCGCTTGCGCTGTTGAGTCAGCGATGTGAATGAGGGGAAGATCAACCGCCGCTTGCACATCGTCCGCCATACGGTGCATCGTATTGCTGCAAATTACGATGCAAGCCGCGCCGCCGCGTTCTAAATGCCGCGCTGCTTCGACCATCCGTGCTGTCGCTTCATCCCATGCGTCCGTTGTTTGTAAATGCTCGATTTCGGCAAAATCGAAGCTGTACATCAGGCAGTCCGCCGAATGTAGGCCGCCCAACCGCGCCTTTACGCCCTCATTGATGAGGCGATAATACTCGGCTGACGATTCCCAACTCAACCCACCAATTAAACCGATTGTTTTCATGAGTGTTCTCTGTCGTTTTCCAATTTTTGAAGTAGCTATAGATTACTCGGAAGCGGAAGCATCCAGCCGTTTAAGCGCCTGTTCAATCTGGTTGAGGTTCAAGTTAGGGATAACATGCGCTAAATCTTGTAAACTCAGGCTCCCGTTATGATGGCGCGTTACAGCCTCATCATCCGGCACACGCAGATTGCGCGGCGTAATGTCTTGAATCAAAAAAGGCGACATGCCGCCATTAATCAGCGCCGTTTTCCAGCGCAATTCGACCCCATCCGGGCGCAAGCGACTGCCGATTTTGACATCGCTCACATCAAGTCCTTTGGCGCGTAATGCAGCAGCATCCGAGGCGAGCTCATCTGAGAGCAGCGCATACCCCGCCATCCCGCCACCGTCTCGCAATAAACCGCTGAAATCGGCGGCGTCCATATCGGTACGAGGTTCGCCCGTCGGCGCGAGCAGTTCCAGATAGCTCCCATCGGAAAAACAAACGAGGGCATTGTGAGTCGTGCCGCTGGCATGTTTGCCGCCATAGAAGGCATTGAAGCCGAGTGCCTGATACTCAGCAATCGCTTGATCGAGATCGCTGACCGCAATAATGATATGATCGAGCTTAAGCGCCATAAAACCGATCTTTCCTATTTAGTCCGCTTCTAGCATATAATAATTACAATCAGATAGCGAGGCGCTGAACAATGTTGGAACAAGTTAAGACAACAATCACCCAAGTCGATTTACAGCAGCTTGAAGCCGAGGATAAATGGATCGAAGTTGAGGATGGAGAATTAATCATAGGAGAAAATATTGTGCCGCCGATTCATGTCATTGTCATTCGGAACTTATTTCGCCTACTTGATGCGTATGTGACATCAAACCAACTTGGCGAAGTATTGATTAATGGAGTTCGTTACATCCTCGGCGGAACATCTCAGAATGTTCAACGCGCCTACATCCCGGATTTATCTTTTTTACGTGCCGGACGCATCCCACCGGATTTCGATTGGCTGAGTGATTTCGTTGGTGCGCCGGATTTAGCCGTAGAAGTAGCTTCGCCCGGACAAACAAATGCCCTGCTGCTGCGGAAAATCGCTCGCTATCTGGAAGCTGGCAGCGCAGAAGCGTGGTTGATCTACCCCACCAGCAAGACCATTTATCAATATCGCCCCACCGACGAAGAACCCAATCGCTATGGTGACGATGCGCTCATCGACACCGCTGCCTTATTCCCCGGCCTTATACTGATGACAAGCCACATATTCGCCCTACCGCAAACGAAATAAAATCAGCCAGCGCCTTCGTTTATAATGCTGCGCCATGAGTAACGCGGGGCATAACCGAGTTCGCGCTTTGCTTTATCGATGCTCAACAGTGTTTCATTCGCGCCAATATTATCTTTCAACGGCACACCGGGGAACACTTCCGCCAAGAGATCGCGGTTCGAGCGCTTCATGCAGGTATCTTCCGCCGCAATGATGAAATTGGGTGCGCCGCTAAGATCAACTTCTAACCCCAAGCGACAGGCTTGTGCCACATCCCGCGCATCGACATAACCCCATAAGTTCCACTTACGAATGTGTGCATCATCCCAGAACGACGGGAAGCGAGCATAATCGTGTTCTTCCATAATATTTGAGATTCGCAACCCGACAAAAGTGATGCCGCTCCACCGCGCAAACTGTGCCGCCATTGTCTCGCCGACGACTTTAGATAGCGCGTAACTTGTCTCTGGATAAAGGATGTGTGCTTCATCCATCGGCGCATAAGCCGGTTTTACGCGATCAAACGGTAGGCCAAGCGTCGTCTCGCTGGATGCCCAAACCACGCGCTTGAGTCCGTGCGTGACCGCCGCTTGAAAGACATTGTAGGTGCTGATCGTATTCACACGGAAAGTCACCTCATCCGTCTGCAAACCCGGCGCAGGAATCGCCGCCAGATGGACGACGGCCTCCGCCCCATGAAGGGTTTCGATGGCTTGACCAAGTTCCGTCAA
>DAOTTO010000433.1:0-20124 GCA_034437895.1 Anaerolineae bacterium
ATATGCTCTGGTAAGCCCAGCACCTCTCGCCCAAACCGTTCATCCAATTCTTTGCGGATGGGGTCTTTATCAAGTTGATGAAATGTCAAAAGCGGCTTTTGGCTCATCTCATCGAATAACTTAACCGCTTCCGCAAGCTGATCTGGTGTAAGTGCGGTTACATCCAATGTAGGTAAGGTATATAAAGTTTGCTTTGTAATGCTTCCTCTACCCGATTGTTGTTTAGAGGCGTGCCACCAATAAACAAGTAACCCAAATGATGTATTCGCCCATAATACGAGTGCCTTTTCATGTGCTGATGTTGGAAGTTGAATAGATAGCCATGCACGTCCGCCAATGGTCTTACGAGAAGTGAACTGCATAGCCGTTGACTGACTGTTGAACCGGAAGTCTAAATTTACATGACAATGAGATGCAGTACCCCATACCCTTTCCACTTTACGATTGATGTTGGCCTGCTCATCAGGCGATGTTACACGATATGGCAACCCATCATGATCTGCCTCAAAGGTCATTGTGCGCTCTCTGTCGGCATCATGAGCCCAGAGTGTTGGGTAAGTAGGGACACTATTCGGTTGCAACCGGCTTAACTCAAATGGTCCCCTTATGCTTCCATTTGTGTTTTTCCCATTCACATCTCGATGAAGGGTACCGATCTTCCCGATGTTGCCGATTTTAGTTAAAGATAATGCGATAGCATCTTGTTCTTGCATCGTTGGCAACCAAACGCGATTTTTACCTATCAATTGATAAGCTGTCTGTGCCAGCGAAAGATCTGCAATACGAATCAAGTTCCAAGTGCCGGATTCGGGTAAAGGTGCGTCCAATACTTGGGCAATAATATCATTTCCAAACTTGAGAGGATTGCCCCCAATGGGACCATCCTCAAGACATCGGATATTATTACCAGCAATGAGTTTATGAACTTGTTCTGCTGCGGTTGCCCCAACAATGGGATAAGCTGGCGATTTATTAAGAATCACAAAAATAGCTCTTTTACCATCGCTCTTAGCTCTACGACCACTAATAAGACACTCGCCCATTCCGGTATCAGCCGAGAACGACATATCCTTACTGCCTGTACTAGCAATCGTGACCACAATTAAGTTGCTATATTCCTTGTATAAAAGCGCACGAGATTTCTCCCACGAGGAGCCTGATAAAAGTGTAAGAGGCATTACAAGAGCTAATGTCCCGCCGGGTTTTAACTTACTCTCAGCTAGAGCCAAAAACATCGAAGCTTCACCTGCATTACCGTGAGCGCTTGTACCTTTAGTTAAACGCTCTGCCGCTTTTCCCATCAACGTTTGCTCTTCCTTACTGGAACTGAAAGCCGCAAACATTGGATTCGGTACGTTTGCATGTTGTCCCTCATGGTTAGTGGCACGGGTAAACGGCGGATTCATAATCACCATATCAAAGGAGGCATGAGGCAGAGAACGCCAAGTATTTTTCTCCGCTGTGCCTGTGCCTTCGAGTGCCTTAGCGGTAGCCGTATTAGAAATGATGTCAAGTCTTCCTTGAGCATCTAATAAATTTAATGACCCAAGCGCAATATCCCCATCAGGCTGTTTGCCGTAAGCGACGGTCAACACAGAGCTTTGCTCATACTTTATGGTGGGATGTGAGCCAGCTAACATAGATGCCGTTAGATGGGCGGCAGCAGGCAAAACATCGCAGCCTACCAACCCAGTTGCCATCATCTGTGGATGAATTGCTTCGGCATCGCCGCCTGCAAGCTCATGAAGCTGACTTATCCGTTGATAGGCACTGGAAAGGAGAGTACCCGTACCACAAGCAAAGTCGGCAATCCGCAGTGCTTTCATATCTTCTGGATTCGACCACGCCCTACCTGCTGGCAGCGAGTCCGGCGTAATCGCCAGTCCGATCAGCAGCGCGGCTGAGGCTGGCGTAGTGTAATAGGCAGCAAGGAATTTTCTATCGGCAATTAAGCGCTGAAAGACAGCCCCCGTAAGGTCGTGTGAACGCATCAATTGGTTCTGAATCAGCCTTTCAGCGGTTGCGGCTAGTCCCTCGATAATCATCTGACTATTTGCCGGTGGAAGCATGGCGAGAATGCGCCGGGCGATGTCAAAAATGGGCCAGTAATTGACTTTAAGTATTTTCTGCCATTCATCGCCAACGGCCATTTTTCTAAGGCCATCATTCGCGCTCTTAAGTTGTGCAAGGGAACGGACATCTGCCAATTCGCCTTCCCCGCCCGCTAAGTTTTCATGAAACATGAAGGCATTGGCTAGGATGGTCATCGCCATCCGTCGGGTCTGTGGACCATCTTCCTGATGCAAGAGTTCGCTAATGCCGTGAATTAAACCGGGATGCGCCTTGACCATTTCCCCCAACGCGTATGCTGCCTCGCTAACCCCAGTGATAAGTTGATCTGCTGCTGCGTCGATAACACTGGGTGGAATAGATGCTGATTGCACAAGGATTGAAAGGTCGGCGATGCTCCCCAGAATCCAACCAGAATACGGCCAGCGAGAATAAGTAGATGGATCGCTGCCTGTATAAAGCGCTATTTCTATATCATTGGCTGTTGCCAATTCATCTTTTAAAGAGTCTCCCTGCTTGTCTCGCAGTCTTCTGGGCAAACGCACGGCAATAGAAGACAAAATTGTTCTTCCTGGACTACCCGCAGTACGCAACTGTTTGCCAAGACGCGATAGCGCTTCTGCTTCAACCGTTGTCGCTAGTAAAACCTCAGTTTCTATCACGACAGGCGAAACATTTTGTTCTATAACCAGAATATCAGGCCGCGCATTGCTTTCCTTCAGCATTCCTATATTTTCTGATGTAACAGTATTGGAATCTCTCCAAACACGGCGTGTTTCTCTCAATAATCCAGCGATTGCGGCATTGATCGTATGTTCAGTTGTTGCCATAAATGCCTTATCTCCTAATGACACAATCATATCACTGTATAACGGCTTGAACCAAATAGTTGATTGGTAAAAATTGGAAATAGCAGAACTAAAATTCTCGATCTATCAAATCCTGCAAACATATCATTAGGACTTTTGAGTTGTGACGATTCCGTCATAACTACGTCACAATCTGGCGACAAATGCGGTTTATGCTTAGGACAGTAAAAGAAGGAGGCCTATTGTTATGAATGTAAGTCGCCGTAATTTTTTGAAAATGAGCGGGATGACTGCCCTCGGTCTGAGTGTTGGCACAGCAGTAAGCTGGTCGGGGGCGCGGCTTGTTCAGGCTGCTGGCATCAGTACCAGCCCGGAACTGCATGTCTTGAACCGCTTGACATGGGGAATTCGCCCGGAAGATATTGCCGCCATTCAACAGATGGGAATCGAAGGCTATATTGATTGGCAGCTCAACCCAGAGACGATCCCGGATCCCTTTATTGATGAACTGTTTAACCGAGAAACCTTTATTGCGATGGAAACGTCTGACCTATTTCGAGAGATAGATGCCGACGTGGGGTTCACCATCGAATCGCGCTTTATGTGGGCGCGGGTTTATCGAGCCGCCTACAGTGACCGCCAGCTTCATGAAGTGCTGGTCGAATTTTGGACGGATCATTTTAACGTACCGCTTGGCGATTTGGTGGGGGAAAAGATTATTGATGACCGCGAAGTCGTCCGCAAACACGCGCTCGGCAAATTCCGCGATTTATTGTTCGCTTCCGCGCAAAGCCCAGCGATGCTGTACTATTTGAATCAAGACAGCAGCAACAAAGAACACCCCAACGAAAACTATGCCCGCGAAGTAATGGAACTGCACACACTCGGTGTAAACGGCGGCTATACCGAAGATGATATTAAAGCGGTAGCGCGGGCGCTGACCGGCTGGACGGTGCGCGAAAACTGGTATGATGGCTTTTTCTTTGATATGGTTATGCACGATACCGACGAGAAAACCATTCTTGGCGTGACCTTCCCCGCCGGCCGCGGCATTGAAGATGGCTTACAAGTGCTGGACATGCTGGCGACACATCCTTCCACAGCACATTTCGTCAGTATGAAGCTCGTCCGCCGCTTTGTGAGCGACTCGCCGCCGCAAACCCTCATTGACAGCACCACCGCCGTCTTTTTGGGGACAGACGGCGACATCCGTCGCGTGATGCGCCACATTTTGACCTCACCGGAATTTATGGACTCGGCAGGGCAAAAATTCCGCCGCCCGCTTGACCTTATGGTGTCTATGCTGCGGGCGCTACGTCCCGGCCTGACGATTGAAGCAGGTATCCCTTGGTTGTTCTGGGAACTGGAAGGCATGGGGCAGCTTCCGTTTTACTGGAGTCCCCCCAATGGCTATCCTGATGCGGCGGGGGCGTGGATCAATACCAACGCCCTGCTCAACCGCTGGAATCTGGCCATGCTCATGCCGCTTACGGCGGAAGGCTGGGTGGAAGAAATGTCACTTGAGTGGGATTCGCTTATCCCGCAAACCGAGACGATTGGCGAACTGGTGGATGCGGCGGCGGTTGCCATCCTCGGCGGCGCACTCAATGATGCAGATCGCACAGCGGTGCTTACGTCGATTGCTGACGATACCGATCCGTATGAAACAATTGACCACGACACCCGCAATTATTATCTGCCCACGTTGGTCGGTGTGCTGATGTCGTCGCCGTACTTTCAGTGGCACTAAGCCAGTAATGAGTGCTGAGTAATGAGTGCTGAGTAAAAAGTTTAGGATTTTCGCTTTAGTCGGGATTTCGTAGGGCGCACACATCGGTGCGCCCTTCGACACAAGGGGCAACCTGTGTGTTGCCCTTTACAACAATAACCTCTGAGCGAAAGTCTTGGCGAAAAACATTCATTAACAACAGGTGGATTTTTGTAGAGGTATGCCATGCCCCTACGGAAATTCTTTTGAGATGCCTGACTTTATCTCTGAAACCATTCGATCAAAAGCTGATAGCTGAAGGCTAATCGCTGAAAGCTAACAACTAACGACTAAAAACTGATAGCTAAGGATAAACTCCTATGAACACAACTTCACGACGCAATTTTATGCAATCCCTCGGCGCGATGGGCGTAGTGGGATTAAGTAAATCACTCTTTCCGGCTTGGATGCCTCGTCTGGCCTTCGCGCCCCGTTTACAAATCCCTCCGGCGGGTGGGCGCGATACGATGGTTGTCATCTTCCAGCGCGGCGGCATGGACGGCTTGAACGTCGTCGTCCCGTTTGGCGAAGGCGGAAATTATTATGACCGCCGCCCTACGATTGCTATCCCCGAACCCGGTGCGGGCGATAATCGCGCCATTGATCTCGATGGCTTCTTCGGCCTACATCCGGCACTGCGCCCGCTAAAGGATGTGTATGACGCAGGCGCATTGACCGTCATTCATGGTGCAGGTTCGCCTGATCCCTCGCGTTCACATTTCACGGCGATGGAATATATGGAACGCGGTACACCCGGTATGCAAACCGCCACGACGGGCTGGGTCAACCGCCATTTAGAAACGGCTTCATGGCAAAATGACTCGCCCTTCCGCGCTATTGGCATGGGGACGATGGTACAAGGATCACTGCGCGGCCCGGTTTCAGCAATAGCCCTAAAATCCATCGCGGATTTTCATCTGCAAGGGCGGGAAGAACATCTCGCCACCATTCAGCGCACCCTTTCCAGCTTGTATAGCATCCAAGCACCGACGGATATGATCGGCGCTCAAGCGGGCGAGGTCTTTGCGACGATGGAACTGATGGCGCAGTTGAATGAGTCTGAATACGTTCCGGCAAATGCGGCAGAATATCCCGACAGCGATTTCGGCATGGGCTTAAAGCAAATCGCGCAGTTGATTAAGGCCGAAGTAGGGCTGGAAGTGGCCTGCGTTGACATCGGCGGCTGGGATACTCATGAAGATCAAGGCGGTTCGGATGGACAGCTTGCCGGATTGTTGAGCGATTTCGGGCAGGGGATGGCGGCGTTTTATGCCGACTTGCGCGATTACATGAGCAACGTCACTGTCGTCAGCATGAGCGAATTTGGGCGGCGTGTGGAAGAAAACGGCAGCGCAGGCACCGATCACGGGCATGGCAACTGCATGTTTGTGATGGGCGGCGGCGTAACAGGCGGCACGTATTCACGTTGGGTCGGCCTGAGCGACGATATGCTGGACGAGGGCGATCTGGCGGTGACGACGGATTACCGCGACGTGCTGACGGAAATTCTGGTTGGGCGGCTGGGCAATCCGGCGGTTGATCGGATTTTCCCGGATTATGTGGCGAATCTGCCGGGTATCATTCGCGCGCGATAAATAGATGTAAAGACTCTTGCTTTAGCCCTCATCCCCCAACCCCTTCTCCCTCATGGCGAAGGGGAGAAGAGAAAAACTTGCATTTAAGTCCCTCTACTTTTGGGAGAGGGATTTAGGGTGAGGGCAAATGAGCGAAAGCCCTACAACTAAAAATCAATCACCGAAGTTTACAGATCAAAGAGGCCGATCATGACCTTGAACACCGAACTGACAACAACCAAAACGCCATGCGCGGGCTGTAGGCTCGGCCTGTGTGCTAAGGCACGAAAAACACGTCAGACAACCGAAAGCAGCGCAGTGTCGCCTTCTCGCCACACCATCGGGAGAAGTAGTGCAGAACAAGAGATCGAACAACCGCGTTTTTCGCCCATCAGGATGGCGAAAGCAGAGTAATTACGGAGGGTATATCATGCGTAAGAAAGCATTTTTTATCAGTTTCATCATCGGATTATTTGTCCTCGCGGCGGCAATCTTTGCGCCGACCTTGAACCAAGTCACGGCACAGGATACCTACACCGCGCAGGATGCGATTGATGTGGCGGCGGCGCACGAAGCCTTTGCCGATGTGTTGGCAGATCGTCCTGGTTGGAGCGCACGTGCGTTTGATACCTTTAACGTTTACGGCATCTGGCATGTGCAGTTTTGGGAAGAAAATGGCGAGGATATGGGCTGGGCGGATGTGAGTCCGGCGCGGGAGCGGGTTTATCTCTACGAAACGCATTATGAGGCGACCACAGAGCAGGTTAACGCGGTACAAGAACCAATTCGTGAATTTTTGAGCAGCAACGATGAAATTCAAGACCTGTTGGGCGAGCTGAACGAGGAAGATTATCTTTATATCGAGTATGATGGCGATAATCGCTGGTGGGGGGTTTATATTGATCGCAGTGTTGACTCTATCTATGCTGTCGTCCAGTTTGAAGACAAAAACCCTTCCGCCCTCGATAATCCTTCCCTGCTTTTCATCGGCTTTAATGATGTCTTATCCTACGAAGATTGGGAAGCTGGCTCTAAAGCCCAAGCCATTGCCATTGCCTTCGCACAGCCAGAGATCGCGGCGGCGACACGCCTGCATCCCGATTGGACGGCGACGGCGGAATTGGTCGATCCCGAAACTGGGGCGATCTGGATTGTGAACTTTATGATCGGCGATCAACCGCTGGCACAGGCGACGGTGGATTTGCCAAACGAGACGATTATCGCCTACACCGTGAATTAGCCCTATAATCAACGCATGACCGATAAACCGCTGATACTTGTCGTTGATGATGAAGAACCCATTCGTTCCGCCCTAGCGACTCTGCTGGGGCGGGCGGGATTCACCGTGCGCGAAGCGGTGGACGGGCGCACATCGCTGATTTCCATGCGCGAACAACTTCCTGATCTGGTGCTTTTGGATGTGGTATTAGACGAATCCAGCACCAACAGCATGAGCGGTCTCGATGTGCTGCGGAGCATCCGCGCCTTAGAGCAGTTCGTCCCGGTCATTATGCTGACCTCGTACACCGAATGGCAGATCGAAAGTTTGGGGCAAGGCGCGATTGCCTTTATCACCAAGCCCTGGGATGCGAATGCGCTCATCAGCCAGATTCGCACCACCTTGAATGCCGTCGCGTTGATTCGCAGAGATGCGGCGCGGGCGATGAGTGGACAAGGCAGCACCGCCGAGGCTGTGCTTAAAGTCGAGGATATTGAGATTGATCTGCTGCATTATCGCGTGGTGCGCGGCGGACAGGAAATCGATCTCACGCCGATTGAATTCGCGCTGCTCACGTTTCTTGTTCGCAGCCCCAATCGGGAATGGACGCGAGAGCAGTTGCTCGATCAAGTCTGGGGCTATGAGTGGGTCGGGTATCCGCGCACGGTAGACCGTCATATCGCCGCGCTGCGCCGCAAGCTGCGCTTAGGCCGCGATGAGTTGATCGAAACCGTACACGGCACAGGCTACAGATTGAGTATTTAGTCGTTAGTTTTTAGTGATTGGTAAATAATATGGGCAAAACATGAACCACCTAAGCGACGAAACCAAGACTCATTCACACGCAGCGTTCTATAGACGTTACGCATTCACCTTATAGTAAACTGATGTAAGTAAAGGGAAATCTTTGAACCACCAAGAATTTGAACTTAAATCTCTGTGTTGTCCGTGCGCTCTGTGGTTAAATCTTCTTCCATTTACTTTCGCAAGCCTACTTTATGCAGGTGGTGGCCTTTTGTAGGAGCGACTCGCCGAGTCGCTCCTACCGAAAACGCCGCTTAAGTGTGTAACTTCCAACTTTATTGACTAACAACTAATCACTAAAAACTAATCACTAATCACTGTTAACTTTTCTATGCGCCGTCTTCCTTTTTTCGCCCCTTTAACGTTAGTCTTCTTGTGGATGGTTGTCCCTTGGGCGCTCATCCTTGGGTATCGCTTGCCCACCGGACTCATCATTATTCATGCCCGTTCACCAGCCGCCTTTTTATGGTTATTCTTTGCGCTGACGATTTCATTATGGGCGTGTGTGCGGATTGGCTGGCGTGGCGCGGCGATCCCTTCCAAAAAAGGACGGGCATTACGGGGACGATTTGGTATCCCATTGCTGCTGTTTACACTCTGGGTGCTGACACCCGACATTTTCTTGGGTAGCGATACCGTCCGTCAGCCACCGATTGAAATTCGGGTAGTGGCGGATGGCGCGGCGCTGTGGTTATTTTTGGCGCTCATCGGAACAGTCGTCATCCTCATCTTAGTTGGGCGGCGGCGGCGGCAGACTCGTAATGCTCACTATCGCCAACAACAGTTGCTCGGTTTACTCAGTGACCAATTGAATGAGGGCGTAGCGCTCTATGATTGGCGGCTGAATTTACAGTATGCCAACGCAACCGCTGAACGCACGCTACTCAAAAGCGACCAATTCCAGACGGAAATCACCCGACTTTTGCGCCGAGCAGCCGAAACACAAGGGGTCGCCAGCCAGAGCCTCGTGATTGATGAAACCCAGCGCGTGAACGTGCAGGCCGCGCCGCTGGCGGATGGCTCTATCAGCCTCATCAGCCGCCCCATGCAAAATGATGCTGACCAGAGCAATTTTTATGAGCGTTACATCCGCCGCATCGTCCACGATATGCGAAATCCGTTGGCGGCCATTATCGCCCACGCCGGAAATTTACGCGCCGCGCCGGATATGGATGCAACCGCTTACGAATACACCGCCACCACCATTGAAAATGAAGCGCAGCGCCTCACGCGCCTCGTCGATAGCATCCTGTTCGATGCGCGTCTGTCTTACGTACCGCCGATGAAAGAGCCGATTGATCTCGGCGATATCATCGACAATGTATTTTTTCAGTACGATGAACGTGCCATCCGCGAAGATAAAACGATTGAAGTAGAAAAGCCGTCCACACCTGCGCCGCTGGAGGCCGATCACGATTTGCTAGTACGCGCCTTGGGCAATCTGGTGGATAATAGCCTCAAATACTCGCAGTCTGGAGCGATCATCCGTCTCATGTTGGAGCCAACCGCCACCCATTACCTGATTAAGGTCGCCGATACAGGCGAAGGCATCCCGCCCGATTATCTGCCAGATCGGATTTTTGAGGCATTGGTGCGGGTGCGCCCCAAAGAAGGCAGCCTACGCGCCAAAGACACACTTGGCAGCGGTTTAGGCTTGTCGATTGTCAAAAAAATTGCCGAACTGCACGGCGGCGAAATTTCTGTCGAAAGTACAGTCGGCAAAGGCACAACGATGATGCTCGTGTTACCGAGGAATTCATAACCATGCGAAACCGATTAGCCCTCATCCCCCCACTCTTTCTCCCTCATGGCGAAGGGAAGAAATCCAAAAAATGTATTCAAGTCCCTCTACTTTGGGGAGAGGGATTTAGGGTGAGGGCAGGCAAGCGGGCGAAAGTCCTTATGGTATTAGGTCTATTCCTTCTCGCCGGATGTGGTGTGCGAGTTGTGGTGGAAGAACCCATCCCACCCACACCAACATTGCCCGAAATCCCTAACTCGGCCTATCCTGATTGGGGCATTACACGCATACAAGCTGCCCCGCGCCTGACCTTTACCGATCCCGATAATGCTCACGCCGAACTCTTTATGCAGCCCGATCAGCCCGATATTTATCTGCTGCAATATCGTACCGCACAGTTATCCGTCGATTATGATGCCATCTGGTACGCCGCCCTCCGCAGCAGCGCTCAACTGCGGCTGAATGTGTATGTACGTTATGCGCCGGACGCGGCATGGGAGCTTTATGACCAGACGGAAAGCAATCTCATTACCCAAACCGTACCCTTCAACACCGAAGAGTCAACGGTGGTCGGCCTTTATCGGGAGGACATCACGCAGTTTGAAGTCCGCGCCGAGGTCAGCGCCGTGATGTACAGCGCCGATGGACAGATCAGCAATCAGGTGAGCGCCAATGAATTTCGGGTCTACATCTTGGATGATGTGGGCGATATTACAGTAGATTCGGCAGCCCTCACGCCGGTTTTTGGCGATCCCGACCCGGCGGTGCTGCTGCTGGATTGGCGGGCGTGGGATGGCGGCCCGTGTGGTTTAGCCGATTCGATGCAAGATGATCCCGCGCACGAAACGCTGGTGGCGGCTTGCGATGCCTTTAACAATGATGATATGGAGGGGGCGGTCAGCACGTTAGTGGAAGCCGCCCAGCAGACCGAAAATCAAGACCTCCTCGCCAATCTGACCGCGATTGTCGGCTTATTGACGGCGGCACTTGGCGATCTGGCGAGCGCAGCAGAAGCCTTTGAAAACGGGGTGGCGGTCAATCTGGCCTTGAATCATCCCTGGGAATTGACCGTCAGCCTGCATAACCTCGCCAGTGTATGGCTCACGTTGGAGGATGGTCGCGCTTATGCTGTGCTTCAGCAGGTTGATGATCTACACGACCAATTTTATGATGAAGCGGGTAATAACCTGATGCAAGCCAATCTCTCTCGTGTATTCAGCGATCAAGGGCAGCTTGAGGACGTACGCGGATTCTTCGAGGAGAACGATTTGCCGCAGCTTGGCATTATTGAGGCGTGGCTTGAAGAATTACAAAATGACTAATAGTGGACAACAGCAATATTTTTACTCAAGCCCTTCATTTAATTGACAACCCGCCGCACTTCACGCGATAATAACGCAGTAGATAACGTATGTCCCAAAGGAACAGCCGCGCTATGTCGAAGATCGAGAAGACCGTCTTTATCAGCTACCGCCGGACGAATTATTATACAGCGCTGGCGGTATATCAGAATCTGACTTCACATGACTACGACGTGTTTTTTGATTATGAAAGCATCAAATCTGGCGATTTTGGGCAGGTCATTTTGAATCAGATCGCGGCACGAGCGCACTTTATTTTAATTTTGACACCAAGTGCTTTAGAGCGCTGCAACGAGCCGGGCGATTGGCTGCGGCGCGAAATCGAACATGCACTTGAGTATGAACGGAATGTTATCCCACTCACTTTTGATGAGTTCGATTTTTTGGAGGCAAATAAGCATTTCACAGGGAAGTTAGAGTTACTCAAAAAATATAACGCTCAACATTTCCCAAAAGGTTTTTTCGAAGATGCAATGACAAAAGTTCGAAATGGCTTCTTAAATACTCCCTTAGATGCCGTGTTACACCCCACGCCACCGCCCGAGCAAGCGATTGTTGAAGAGAAAAAGGCCGAAGCCGCAAGCCAACCCGATGTGACCGAGAATCAGTTGAGTGCGGAAGAATATTTCGAGCGGGCGTATCAAGCGCATGAACAGAAGGATTATGACAAAGCTATCGCCGATTACAGTCAAGCCATCCTCCTCAAACCTGACTATGCCGTTGCTTATGTGAACCGGGGCGCTGTCCGCGCTGCCCAAGGCGATTATGATCTTGCGATAGTCGATTACGATCAGGCTATCCTCCTCAAACCTGATTTTACCCTCGCTTATAACAATCGGGGTGTTGTCCACGCTGTTAAAAGCAACACGTCCAGAGCAATTGACGATTACGATCAGGCCATCTATCTCAAACCTGATTTTGCTGGTGCTTACAGCAATAGGGGCGAAACCTATTTTGCGATGGGTAAAATGCAAGAGGCTCTGGCGGATTTCAAAAAAGCCTACGATCTTGAACCCGCTTTCAACTTCTCGCTGGCAGGGCTGGGAATAACCTATCACAAAATGGGAAACATCCAGCAGGCGGTGGGTTTATGGAAGATGCTCATAGGGCTGGACAGCCGCTATCGTGATGCCGAATGGACGGGTAAGACATTAAATTGGCCTGCGCCGCTCCTCGAAGAAGCGAAAAAATTGGTGGCACGATTATAATGGTGCAACGATAGAGATAAGGTGAAAATAATGACTTCCCCCCAAACGGTTACACTCACTTTGACCGAAGAAGAACACGCGCTTGTCGAGGCATTGGCGCAAGAACGCGGATTAGCAGCACCGGAGGATGTTGTCCATGCACTCTTACAGGATGCTATAGCACTTTATGACGCGCTTTGGGATAAAACCTTTGCCGACACGCAAGACGTTTTAAATCGTCTAGCAGATGAAGCCCACACGGAGTATCTCGCGAGTCTGACGGAAGACTTCGACCCGCATACCATATAAATTTATGGATAAGCGCCGATTCGAGCGAGGTCTTCACGTTCCACAATCCGTTCAGTATCGTTGATGTTGAGTGAACGCAGGGTTGCTCTCCCTTTCGGCGTTAGCCCCGTAATCTCGCCAGCATTATTTTTAAAATGGTTAACCCACTCATCGCGGCGTGGATGAAACAAAGTGACAATTTCACCTGTTTCGGCATCAAGTGAACAAAGATCACTTCCTTTAGTACGATTGCAGTCGAAACAGCTTAAACAAAGATTTTCGTCAGCCGTCAATCCGCCGTGTTTTTCTGCATAAATATGGTCAATCTCGTGGCGCTTCATAGTATAGCGCTCGTGGATCAGACAATATTCACACTGTCCTTTCGCCCTATCATGCACAATTTTGCGAAGTGCTTCAGGAATATAAGTCGTCATGCGCTCGCCAATTTCTCAAAAGCCCGGATTTTGGCCTTCCGCACGATATGTTCCAGCCGTTGATAATCGTCCAATTCGCGGTTTTCATCGTCCGCTAATCGCCGCGAACGATTCGCCGCTAGCAAATCGCTGATGCGCTGCTCTGCCTGCTCCGACAACCGAAAATGGGTGATTTGCTCCAGCGTCGGCGCAGAGGTGATAAATTCGATAAACTCATCGTAGGCACTAATTTGCACAATTGCCATGTTGCCCACCTTTCTTTAGATGTTGTGTGCTAATTATTGAAATAATAGCACATTCTCCGCGTTAAATATCTTCCCCTTGCTGAAAGCTGACGGCTGATCGCTAAAACCTCCCCCATCAATCCGCTATCCAAATTCGCATCGTATACCTTATAATGACGAAAGCGCATAACAAACAACAGGTCGCGGTTGGATGACAGACGAATTCATCGGCAAGCAAATCGGCGGCTATGAGGTCTTGGATCGACTCGGCGTGGGTGGTATGGCGACTGTCTACCGCGTCCGGCAGAGTTCCATGAACCGCGTGGTCGCGCTCAAAATTTTGCCGCGCCATTTTATGCGCGACGATACCTATTTGCAGCGCTTTGACCGCGAGGTCAAGATTGTCGCGCAGCTTGAACATCGTAACATCGTCCCCGTGTTCGATTATGGCGAATACGATGGACAGCCCTATATCGTCATGCGCTATATGTCCGGCGGGTCGGTGGATGATGTGCTGGCACAGGGGCCGCTCTCGCTCGATATGATGTTGAGCATTACAGAACAAGTCGCGCCTGCGCTGGATTATGCCCACGCCAAAAATGTGCTGCATCGTGACCTGAAGCCGAGTAATGTGCTGATGGATGACGACGGCGGCGCGTATATCACCGATTTCGGCATCGCCCGTATCCTCGGCAGCAGCAAAGGTGAGACAATCACCACCCAAGGGGTGGTCGGTACACCAAGTTATATGTCGCCGGAACAAGCGCAAGGCCATACGCTCGACGGACGCAGCGATATTTATTCGCTCGGCGTGATGCTGTTCGAGATGGCAACCGGACGGCGGCCTTTCGAGAATGAAACGCCCTACAGCATCGCCGTCATGCAGGTGACGCAGCAGCCGCCCTCGCCGCGCACGGTAAATCCTGCGATTTCAACCGCTATCGAACAAGTCATCCTGAAAGCGCTCAAGAAAAAGCCAGAAAATCGCTATCAGACCGCTGTTGAAATGGCGGAAGCGCTGAAAATGGCGATTGAACGCCCCGCCGCTGTCGGCTCAACGCTGGATACGCAGCCGAGCAACATCCGCGATATGCAAAATCAGCAGGAAGGCATGGGAGCGACGCAGCCTGCGGGATACATGCCGCCACGTCCTCAGCCGCAAGTCGTCCTGCCACAAGCCGTCCCTTATCAGCCGATTTCGCCGCCACCACAGCAAGCAGTTTATCCCAACCTGCCGCCTACGTCCGGCAATCTACCTGGTGTGTATCGCCCACCCACTGAATCCGACATTCGCCGCCGCCGCAAACCACGCCGGGGCAACTTCTGGGTGAGCGTGATTCTCGGCGGGATAATCGGCTGTGCGCTGTTGAGTGCCGTTGTCGTGGCGATGGCTTTTGCCGTGAGCAATTTTATCAATAATGATACCGTCCCTACGAATGTGACGGATTCGAGCAGCGGCATCCGTCCGCTTGATGCGACCAGCGAGGCCGCACGGAATCAATTGATTCCCGGTGTCGTCCCCAACAGCACACCGCTTTATGTCAACGCCACCCCGATTCCGACACGTCCGCCGGAGGAAGCCGCCGCGCCCACGATCACACCCGATACCGAACTGGCGCAGACCGTCGGCGAGGATGAACCGACGCGCTTTATTTACTTCGCCGAGCGCGAGGGAAATTACGACTTGTATCTGTTCAATCTAGCGGACAACAGCGAGTTCCGCGTGACCGAAAACGAAAATACCGACTCCTATCCAATGGCCTCGCCGGATGGGCAGCGCATCGCGTTTCAATCCAACCGCGATGGCGACTTCGACCTGTATCTGATCGGCATCGACGGACGCGATTTGCAGCGGCTGACCGACAACGCCTTGATTGATCGTCTGCCTGCGTGGTCGCCGGATGGGAACTGGATCGTCTATTCATCCGACACACGCGGCGACGGCAATTATGATATTTACCGGATGCGCGTCGATGGCGAAGGCACGATTGGCGAGGTGGATTTGCTCGTCAGCAACGGGCAGCGCAACAGCCGCGCCAATTACAGCGGCGACGGACGCTACATCACCTACACGACGGGCAATAAAGATGACGCGAATACGTGGGAAATCGCCGTGATGGAGGTCGAAACAGGCGAGATTCGCAACCTGACCGACAACACTGTGCGCGATTATTCGCCCACGTTCAGTCCTGACGGCGAAACGGTGCTGTTTGTGACCGATGGCGAAGGCCGCGCCGCGATTGCGACTATTCCGTTTTCGGGCGGCGATGCAGGCGCTGATACGCGGGTGATTTATGACGGCAGCGGCTATGAATGGGGCGTAAGCTACAGCCCCGACGGGCAGTACGTCCTCTTTAACAGCGAACTCGACGGCGCATCAACTATCTACTTCATGCGCGCCGACGGCACCGAAGTCAGCGCCGTTCCCACTCTCGGCGGCTATTATCCCTCGTGGGTGCGATGACAAATCATCCAGTCTACCCTTAAGTTCAGCCGGAAATCCACATAGTTCGCAATTGACCGCCATAGGCTAAAGCCCTACGGCTGCCAGGAACAAAGCGCACTGAAGGCGCTCCTATCCCTTACGGATTAACAATTAAATACGGCGATTGTAGGGACGTGCTACATCGCGTCCGCCGCGAAAATTGACGCGGACAGCATGATATAGTTTGATAAATGAATATGGATATACGCGCCTTTTACCCCACCCCCCGACCCCCTCCCCGAACTCAAGGAGGGGGAGAAAAAGGCGTGACTTGCTCCCTCCCAGTGTACGGCTGTCGCTCGGCGGGCCGGAGTGGGTTATCCGCCTTAATTTATTAACTCACGTTACGCAGACACCCAAATCACTCGACACTGGCAGTTCAAAACTGCCAGCTAAAGCGTTTGGAAACCCCTGAAGGGGTTAACGTAAAGATTCTTAACCTCTTTAGAGATTTCCAAAATTGCTCGGTAGCTCTGGGTTTTGAACCCGGAGCGGACGGCTGCGTAACGTCAGTTATTAACGCACGGAGGGTTTTGTGAATCCGATTGTGAACACCGCATGGCTGGCTGAACATCTGACCGACGGCGATCTCCGCATCGTCGATATTCGCGGGCATGTCGCCCCGCCGACGGATCCGCATCCCCATTATTTCGCCCATCGTGCCGAATACGAGCAAAGCCACCTGCCCGGCGCAGTTTTTGTGGATTGGGTGCGCGACATCACCGACCCCGCCAGCCCGAATGCGTCGCAAATCGCCACGCCGGAAGCGTATGCCGCCTTCATGAGCAGCCTCGGCATCGGGGATGATACGCTGGTCGTCGCGTATGATGACGCGGGGGCGATGTTCGCGGCGCGGCTGTGGTGGACACTCACTTATTACGGTCACGACAAAGTAGTCATTTTAGACGGCGGTTGGCAAAAATGGACAGGCGAAGGCCGCCCTGTGACGACGGAAATCCCGCAATTCCCTCCCGCGACTTTTACCCCGCACATCAATCCTGCCATCCGCCGGACGATTGATGAGGTCGCCGCCGCGCCATCCGACACAAAACTGATCGACGTGCGGACACCCGCCGAATACACAGGTGAGGCTTCCCGCGCCCAACGCAGCGGACACATCCCCGGCGCGATCAACCTGCCGCGTGGCGTGTTGGTCAATGCCGACGGAACGTTCCCCACACCGGAAGCCCTCCGCGCCCGTTTCGCCGAAATCGGCCTGATCGACGATGCTAGCGACGTGGTGCTGTATTGCAACGGCGGAGTCTCGGCCAGCTACGGCCTGCTGGCGCTGAAACTGGCGGGATTTGAAAACGGCGCGGTCTATGATGGCTCATGGAAAGAATGGGGCAACGACCCGACCCGCCCGATTGCCTAGAGGATCAGTCCGAAAAAATTGCCTATGAAGGGGCATCCCCGCTTGCATTATTTTCACGCAGGCGATCCAAGCGCGCATACAAGCCAGCAATTTCCTGCTGCGAAATGATGCGGCGGATTTCGGCGCTTTCCGGCGCGGCAAGATGCTGCTCTAACTGCGTGAGATATTCCTGTGCCTTAACCGCTTGATTGAGGTCTAAGACCGCTGAAATTAAGCCCAGCAGCGCGTAGGCGCGGCCAAGCCGATCCCCCACCGCCGCACTCTCCGCCAGCCCTTCCATAAAGCGCGCTTCCGCCTCCCCGTAGCGCCCCTGCAACCGCAGCACCTCGCCCAAGCCCCGCAGCGCGTTGGCGCGGCCAAGCCGATCCCCCTCACTCTCCGCCAGCCCTTCCATCAAGCGCGCTTCCGCCTCCCCGTAGCGCCCCTGAAACCGCAGCACCTCGCCCAAGCCCAGCAGCGCGTTGGCGCGGCCAAGCCGATCCCCCTCACTCTCCGCCAGCCATTCCATAAAGGGCGCTTCCGCCTCCCCGTAGCGCCCCTGCAACAGCAGCACCTCGCCCAAGCCCAGCAGCGCGGTGGCGCGGTAAGCGCTGGTTTCAGCCGATTGAATTTGCAACCGCAGCCGAAGTTCCTGTGGCACAAACGTGCTTTGGATGACCTGCTGGGTCAGCACTTTGATTTGTTCCTGATGGGCTGGCGTGATGTGTGGGTCTTGGGCGAGTGTCAGCAGCGGCGTTAAAAGACTGCCGTTTTGTAATAAAAGCCCGCTTTGGATCTGTGCGATTTGTAGGTCGATGGCATAAAGCTGCGGTATTTGCCGCCCTGTAAGCGCGGTTAGGATAGTGATTACCTGCTGCTTGTCGGCAGCCTCTAACGCGCTTTGCCAAAAATGCAGCACGGTCTCCCAATCTTCAATCGCAAGCAGATGGTAGATGGCCTCGCTGTAGCGCTGCGCTTGTATAAAGTAATCGGCGGCGGAGCGGTGGAGTGCTTTTAATACGTCTGGTCGTTCATTTACCAGTTCACGCAGCAGCAGGTCGCGCAAGGTCGGATGGGGATGGCCGGAATCCAGAAAAGAGCGTTCACGCAGCCGCATTAACGCCGCGTGGATGTCCGCCCCTGCCCCCATGAGATCGCGGATAGGTTCCACACCAAATAAAACAGTTTGGAGCTGTTCGGTGTTTTCCCAACGTTGCAGCACACAGCCATAGGTCAGGAGATGCTTTTCTGTGGTGGAATCGGGCATCCGTTTGAGAATGCCCCGTACTAGATAATCGCCTACAAGATGATCGGCGACCTTATCCGGGACTAAATCGGCGGGATTAGTATCGGGCATACTTTTGATGAGTTCCGCCGCGAGGCAGATACAACGCGGAATACCACGCGCGATTTGAAGTATGGAAGCGATAGCCGTATGATCGAAAATCTGAAAACGGGATGAAAGCAACTGTCGCGCAGCCGCCTCATCAATGCGATTGAGCGGCTCGGTCAGTAATTTGTCGATCCTCTCCTGTCCGCCAGCAATCAACAGCAGATATTCCTGAAACATCAAATCGCCAAGCTGCTTTAGCCAGTCAATTACGGCGGGCGGCGCAAGTTCTAATGTATCGACCAGCACAACAACCAGCGGACGGCGCAGGGCGGTGTATTGTTTGGATACAAGTGGCGTGATAGGCAGTTTAGCAATCCCCAGCTTGAATTGCCCGACAGCCTCATTTAGCTGAGATGGGGCGATACTGCCCGGATAAATAGGAGCCATATTCCTAACGCCGGAGATGGTCGATGCACGGGCATCAATCTTGATTTCCTGTTTCACGGAGATATTTATTTGCAAAGCAGCACGGACTTTTTGCAGCGGACTTTCTGTGTGATTACGTTTAAATAGCCCGGTACGCTGTGTGGTCGCTCCGGTGGCTTCCAGTTGATCTAACAAATTAGTAAAGGCTGCCGCCGGATCACGCAGCGACGAATCGGCAAAGTCCAGCCGTGCGACATAAGGGGTAAAACTTTTTTCCTTGATCTGCTGCTCAAACAGGTCAAGGACGGTTGTTTTCCCAAGCCCCGACATGCCATAATAACCGATCACGCCGCCTGTGTAGCGTGATAAGGCTGACCAAAGTCTGCGTTGTTCGTCCTCTCGGCCAAAAATGCCGTTCATTTTTTAATATTTTTCGTGCCTTCGACAGTTGACCCATTGTCAGCTTCAATGTCGATCTTTCCGTCCTCATTTACGGTTTCTGTTACGGTTGACTCTTTAGCACGGATTTTTGTGCTGGTGTTGTAGCCTTCAACAGTGCTTTCTGCCTTCCAGAAGCGAAACACCCATCGACGCATGTCGCTGTTGACGACCATCAGCGCAATAACGAGCAGCAGAACAAGGATCACAATTATCCCTAGATTATCCATGACGCTTACTCCTTAAATTTTGCTTATTAGTATGATCTTTAGATAAATATAACACAGAATACTTTTGGGTGCTGACGACTATAAAACAAGCCACAAATTAAAACATTTGTAAGTTGGTTTAACCAAATTATTAAGGTCGCCACACGGGGAAGCGCTCATCAAATGGGGTGTGTGTCAGGCGGCGGATTTGTCCCGTCGTTACCTCGACGCGGTAGAGGTCATCCTGTCCGGCGCGATCTGACGAAAAAACGACCCACGCGCCATCCGGCAGCCACGCGGGTGAAAGATCGTTGGCGCTGCCGCTGGTGATCTGCTGCATCCCGGCAGTCCCATCCGCCGGAAGCAGATATAAATTAAAATCCCCACGTTCCGGCGACGA
>DAOTTO010000434.1:0-6609 GCA_034437895.1 Anaerolineae bacterium
CACAAGGGCTTCAGCCTGGCAGTCTGGGCGAACGGCTACCGCTGCTTTGGAGCCTGCGATACCAGCGGCGATGCGCTGGACTGGTTAACGAACTACCGCCGCTTGAACTTCACCGAAGCGCTACGGGCATTAGGCGAACCTGCTGTAACTGCTGCGCCAGCCGAGCGCAAGTGCCTGAAATCCCCCTCCGAACCGCCCGAATGGGACTGGCAGCACCGGGCGGAGCGCATTGTCAGTCAGGCGGAAGAAATCCTCTGGTCGGAAGTCGGTGAACCAGCGCTGAATTACCTCACCGGCAGAGGTTTGACGACGCGCACAATTCGCACAGCACGGTTGGGCTATGTACCCGGTGATTTCCGCCAGTGGCGGGTGATCGAAGGGATGGATGTCCCGTGTGGTATTACGATCCCCTGGTTGGCGGCAGGCGCGCTTTGGGCAGTGAAAGTGCGCCGCGCTTATGGCACACCAAAATACCAGCAGATCAAAGGTGGGAATGTCAACGGATTGTACGGCGCTGACCAGTTACCAGGTCGGGACATCGCCTTATTTTGTGAAGGGGAATTCGATACGCTACTGGCACGGCAGGAAGCGGGTGATCTGGCAGCCGTTGTGACGTTGAGCAGCGCCACCGCGATCCTCAGTTCGCGCTGGTATGCGGAACTCACTCACTGCCACACCATTCTGGTCGCCTATGACCGCGATGCGGCGGGTGAAAAAGGCGCAAACCGCCTGCTATCCCTCTCATCACGCTTTCGCCCTATCGAACTTCCTGCTGGCAAGGATGTCACCGAGTTCTACCTGAGCGGCGGCGATGTTTACCAATGGATTGAGCAGGCACGCCGATGAAACCGCAACCTGAAACTAATCCTGCTTTACATCAGGAATCCCATGAGATGTTGATGCGACTGCTAAAAGTTGCTGAACTCCTTAACAAAGGAATCTATGATCAGCAGCAGCCTGATAGGTTTACTGATCAAAAACCATCTAATCGCTTTTTTGTGGAAAAAGAGCGCCAAAAACCATAGCAGGCAGACTTCGTGTAATCTGTAGTTCAGTGAATGTTCCTTAACTTTAGAGATTATGACACTTCGACGGAAATCTAAATACCCAACACCGACACTTGGATGGGCGGTTTATCTTCGTACCAGCGATGAAGAGGCTCAGAATCCTGAAGCATCTCAGGCGCGGCAGCGCTATATCATCAATAAGTCTGTTCTGGAACGGTCTGACTTCCCTGTAATTAATGAGTACAGAGATGTTCTCACCGGGAGAAATCCACAGCGAGTTGATTATCAGCGTCTGTTGCAGGATGCGCGATTTGGCAAGTTTTCGCATGTGGTGGTTGAACGGGCTGACCGCTTCGGACGTAACGATACTGAAGCGCTGCGTGCGATTGATGAATTGGATGAGTTTGGGGTTTCGGTGCGTTTTGCCAACCAGCCTGATCTCAACCCAATGGATGCCGATGACCGTATCATTGTTGCCTTATCGTTTACACTGGCGCGTCGTGAATCGATCCTGTCAGGATTGCGTATCAAGGGTGCTGCGGAAACGAAACGGGCGCATGGTGGGTATCTGGGTCGTGTCCCTGATGGCTTCATCAGCGTCGAAGATGAAGCACCAGGTCGAAAATCGTATGCCAAGAAAAGTCATCACATTGAGCAAGACCCTGAGCGTGCCAAAATCTGGCGTCTGGCGTGGGACTTATTGTTGGGTGATAAACTCACCCTCGAAGAAATCGCCGAGGAGCTTCACACTCGCGGCTATCACTATCGCAGCGGGCGATCCTTCGTTGAAGTGAAAGCCAATGGCAAGCGCAAAGTCCACTATAACACCATGTCCCACATCTTTCATAACTGGACTTATGCGGGCTGGATTGTCAACATTGAAGAGGGCATCGCTCCCAAAACGCTGCACGGTAACTGGGAACCGATTGTTACAACGGAAGAGTTCGAAAAAGGACTTGCAATCCTTGACGGACGACATGCTCATCGGGTGGTGCGGCGCAGACATGATTATTTGTTGAAAGGATTGATCTTCATCGCACTGCCGGGTGAAGAACGCCTGCATAAGCTGACTGGTTCGACATCCAACGCCAGTCGTTCTGGCGGAGGAACTGCTTATTATTGTGTCCCGCGCAGTGACATCAATCTGCTGTGCAGCGATATTGATGGTCAGATTCCTGTGGAAATAATGCGAATTCAAGTGAATCCTAGCCTGCTGCCTGCTATCCGTGACTGCTATACCCAGGATGTCGCCCAAAAATTGGGACATCTGCTCCCCGATGAACGGACAGAGCTTGAAGCAGCGTTGAAGTCAATTGATGAAGAAGAAACAAGAATGGTTCGGCTTTTTGCAGCAGGCAAAATCACTGAAGCAATTTGGGACAACCTGTGGGCAGAATGGCAGGATCGTCGTCGAACACTGCGCTCTAACATCGAGTCAATGGATGTTCAGCAGGATTATCACATCAATAATCTGGATGTAGCGCTGAAAATCATTGCAAAAGTCGGATTACTGTATAATAGCTTGGAGCGGAGTGATCAGAAGGAACTGCTTCGCTTAATGGTCGAGAAAGTGGTTGTTGACCTCGAAGGAAAAGTGCGATTGGAATTGCGTCCGCCTTTTGCGTATCTGCATGAAATTTCGGAGCAGGTAAAGCATCAAGGTGACTTAGGTCAGGACAAAACAAAAGCCAGCAAAGTTTCCCCTGCTGGCGAATGTTCGGATTGGATCCTAGATTGTGGGCAATATAGGACTCGAACCTATGACCTTCTCGACGTCAACGAGACGCTCTGCCAATTGAGCTAATTGCCCTAACTGCGTTTCATAATAACGTAAATGACCTCCTTTGGCAAGGACGAATTGCCGTTGCCAATTGCCGGGCTGCTAGTGGGTCAAGTGGCATGAGCAGCGCCATTATTATTTGGGGAAAATTGATGGTTTTCAACTCAAAGCGTCATTTCCAAGAATGGCTATATGCACAGCAAGTGACCCACTGCGTTATATCTGTCAATAACGTCATCATCTCATTGAATGAGGTCACAATCAGTCCTCATTAAAACGAGTTTTTAAAAAGCATACAACTACCACCTTGACACTTGTAGAATATTTGAGCTACGATTTTATCGTCGCCTTAAATATGGAAAATTTTATGAACAGCCTTGTTGAAAGCGAGTTACCTTTACACAAAACCCAAAACCTGCGTTATGACCTCATGAACGCGCTGACGGATAGCGACCTGGCGTATAAACTGCCGGGCGATAATCCGACATTAGGGGAGTTGTGCTGGGGGATGGGCGCAATTGAGCATATCTATATTGAGTCATTCAAAACCTTTAAACAAGACTGGTCTTATCGAAACAACGAGCTGGAACTGGCAACCAGCGTAGAGCGTCTCAAGGCATGGTACACAACGCTTGACGAAGAATTCGAGACCATACTGCGTGGGTTATCTGAGGATGATCTGCACAACAAGCAGATTGATCGCGGACATGGCTTTACCCCATCCCTATTTGTGCATTTCCACGTTTACCGCGAGGCGTTGCTGATGTTCTATGCTAAAGTCAGCGTTTATCTCAAAGCTCTACACAAGCCAGTGAACAACCAGTGGCAATCGTGGATTTGATAAGGTTTTACACTGGAGAGTCATCGACTTGATCTCCCCGTCTCGTTTACGGGGAGAAAATACACTGGCTGAGCATATCCCTTACTATATGACCATTACTACGGAAAGTCTCCCTGTTTTGCGTAACTTCTCTGTCGTAATTCAATGTGGATTAATTTGACCGGAACACCACGCGATACGATGTCACCGATTGGTCGCCGAATTCGGTAAAGCACGAATCAGCGACCAGCGGCGTTGTTGATGGATCCGATAGACCGGGCATTTCGACGGTGTAGGAAAGTTCGGCTTCCATCTCAAAATCCGCATACGATGGCCCACGCTCCGGCTTTAATCCAGTGTAAAACGTACTTTCGCCGTCCGTCCAGCGCACACGCACCGGCTGACCCGGCAGCCCTGTCCCCTCAAAATCCTGAACGCGCACTTCGATCACGCCCGGAAATTCCGAACTACAAAACGTCCGCAAATCGACAATCGTAAAACTGCTGGTCGGTACACTGGTCGGCAGTACGATAATGGTCGGCGGTGTGGGCGAAGGCCGAGTCGGCGCGGGTAGAGTCGGTGTTTTGCTGGCAGGCGGTTGTAAGGATGGCGTTGGCGTGGCGGCTTGCACCACTTCTGGCGAAGAGTCATCCCCCGCTGGAATTAGGGTGTCCGCGCAGCCAGATTTACCCTGCTGTTGATAAAACGCCATCATACGGCGGATAGCGCGGAGGCCGCTGCTACTGTTCACATAACCAGAACGTGCCAGATTACACGCTACGTCCGCCACCTGCTGAATCGGGTCATCGCCCGGCAGCTCAAGCGCGACTAAGCGTTGAATCGTATCCGACAAATCATTGCGATAGGTATGGCTTATCATCACAGCGACCAGATATTGGGCGCGGTCATCCGTGCGAAGCTGCCAGGGCGCGGTATCAAATTCCTGCGGCGGATTAATCACCCATGCAAAATATAAACCGCCTGCGAGACCGAGAATCAGCCCCAAGACAGCACCCACCCGCGACACATAACGGCGCGGACGGGTGTAACGGCTGTGTCGGCGTTCCTGTGCAGGAGAAAGATCAGCATCCTCGGTAGCTTTCACGTCAGATTTGGGTGGCACTGGCGGTTGGGATGTGGAAGAACGTGCTTTTTTTCTCGCTTTAGTACGCTCGCTCATGGTGCTGCCTCCGGCACAACCACGTTGCGATACGGCTCCATGATGACGGTCAAGCGGCCTAATGCTTCGGAAAGCGCCACCAACGCATAAATATCCTGCACATCCCGCGAATTGGTAATGTAGCGCTCGGTCACATCCTGCACATACGCCGGGACGTTTTCTCGACCCAGCAAGCGCAGCCGTTCAATCGCGCCTTCCACATCGCCATCGGTTAAGTAGCCGCCAGCGACCATCACCGTGTACTCATCCTGATATTGCGCGGCAAGTTCTGGGGCGGTGCTGTTGACATATTTTACCGGGAACTGTACCCAACCTAAATAGAGGCCGATCAGCGCCCCAATCACCAACGCGCCGAGTAATGAGAGCAAAAATCGTGTCATGTTTTTTCTATGATGTTTAACAAACTGCGGCTAATCTTAAGCGGAATTGGGAAATTAGGAAAGTCGGGATTCTCAATTTATGCAGCGCAATGTTGACAGCATAGTATTGTCGCTTGTATAGTGTTTAGCACACCTGTTCAAAAGAGACGCGAAAATTTTATGGCAAAAACACGCTCTAAATATGTTTGTTCCAACTGCGGACGGCAGTCGCCCAGCTTTTTAGGCCGCTGCCCGTCGTGCAATGAATTCAATACGATGCAGGAAGTCATCGAAGAAATCCGCAAGCCTGCCAGCGCTAAGCAAAATCGCCAACCCGCGCATACTTTACGCTCCGTCCCGCAGCGACTGTCCGAAATTAGCAGCGATGCGGGTGAGCGCCTTTATGTCCCTGTCGAAGAATTTAACCGCGTCCTCGGTGGCGGCATCGTGCCGGGGAGTATTGTACTCATCGGCGGCGAACCTGGCGCAGGAAAATCCACATTGCTTTTAGGAATTTCTGCTCTGTTAGCGCAGACCGTCGGCGTTGTGCTTTACGTCAGCGGCGAGGAATCCAAACAGCAGATCAAAATGCGGGCGGATCGGTTGAGCTTGAAGGCTGATGATTTATTCCTACTGACAGAAACCAACCTCGGCAATATCTTTGAGCAGGTGCAGCAAATCGACCCGACGATTTTGATTATCGACTCGATTCAGACCGTTTACACGGAAGAACTCGAATCGTCGCCGGGGTTGGTCGGGCAGGTGCGTGAATGTGCCATGCGACTGCAAAATCTCGCCAAATCCAGCGGAATCAGTGTGTTTCTCGTCGGGCATGTGACCAAAGATGGCAGCATCGCGGGGCCGCGTGTGTTGGAACATATCGTCGATACCGTGCTGTATCTGGAAGGTGATCCGTTTCAGGCCTTTCGCCTGCTGCGGAGTGTGAAAAATCGTTTCGGCGCGACGAGCGAAGTCGGCGTATTCGAGATGCAGGGCGCAGGTATGGTCGAAGTGCCGAATCCGTCCGAAGCGTTTCTGGCGGAACGTGTCATAAACGCCCCCGGTTCGGCGATTGCGGTGACGATGGAAGGGACGCGCCCGTTATTGGTCGAGATTCAGGCGCTCACCAGCCCGACCTCTTTCGGCAACCCACGCCGTACCCCTAACGGTGTGGATTTGAATCGTCTGCTGTTGATTAGCGCCGTCATGAGCAAGCGCGTGGGGCTAAAATTGCACGAACAGGATATTTTCGTCAATGTCGTCGGCGGCCTAAAAGTGACCGAACCCGCGTCTGATCTGGCGATGGCGATGGCGATGGCTTCCAGCTATTACGATAAGGCCATTCCTGCTGATTTAGCCATGATGGGCGAAGTCGGCTTAAGCGGCGAGATTCGCGCCGTCGGTCAGATCACTGCCCGCCTGAATGAAGCGGCGAAGATCGGCTTTAAACGGGCGCTTGTCCC
>DAOTTO010000435.1:0-3331 GCA_034437895.1 Anaerolineae bacterium
GCCTTCAGGATATCTCTGACGCTTGGATTTTATTTAACCCTTCTCTCCCCAAAGATGTGGGTAATGCATAGCCAATACTTGGAGAGGGGGCCGGGGGGTGAGGTAAGCGAAAGTCCTGACCATCAACAAAAATGCAACAGACAGCGCTTTAATTATTGATGCAATGGATATTCTTTACGCAGGCACAGTTCAGGGCTTTTGTATCGTTTCGAGCGATAGTGACTTCACACGGCTTTGTACGCGGATTCGTGAGTCGGGGTTGTTTGTGATGGGCATGGGACGTAAGGAAACACCGGAATCCTTTATTAAAGCGTGTGCTTTATTTGTTTATGTCGAGAATCTTATCCAGCCCGACGATATACCGCAATCATTACAGGATAATCTTCTAATATCTGAAACACAACCAAAACAAAAACTTAAACCCACCGCCGCGCTTACTTCGACACAAAATGCGTCACAAAGTGAAAGCCAACCGCCTACAAGCAAAAAAGTTGACGCACAGATATCGAAAAAGAATCTTACGAAGCTGATTCGCTTGTTGCATCGTGCCATTGATATTTCGGTTCACGAGGACGGTTGGTCACATCTCTCTGCACTCGGAGAGGCATTGTATCGCCTTGATCCAACTTTCGACAGCCGCACCTATGGTCACAAGAGCTTGTCGTTGTTGATAAAATCCCTGCCAGAAAGCTTTGTCATGAAGGGCACGAAAAAGGGTGGTCCTTCTTCGATTTACGTCCGCATTAAGGACGATGTGCCAAGTTAACACATTCTTTCCCTACGATTTATTAAAACAGACTGTACTATCCAACTTTTGGGCGCAGTACACTGATAAGTTTTGCCATCGCTGGCGATATAGGGCAGAGGTCTACTCGAAGTAGATGTCTGACTTTTAATTTTTGCCTATCTTAGAGGCTTTTTGCAAGTATTTTCAATGCGAAGTCGGCGACCTGCTGTATATGGATTGGGATGCGAAAGAGGAACAAACTGACACAGGCTGAGACGTTAAACACCGCCCAAGTTATTTATTTTCCTGCCACCCTACTTTGGTTTGGGGAAAACACGCGCAACCTCTAAGCGGAAACCCGGCAGCACATCGCCGCCATCCAGAATGCCATCAATGCCGACGCGCTTTGAACCTTCGCGGGTATGAATGTTCACCGTTTTAGAGCGTGGATAGACCACCCAAACGAGGCGCGTTCCCGTATCCGGGAGGAAATAATCGTCAATTTTTTCTTGAATGTCGTCGGCGCTGTTGCCGGGTGAAATAACCTCAACCGCTAAATCGGGACCAAAAGGAATATATTTTTCTGGCAAACCTTCGGGCAGCCGATGCAGCGTGATAAAACCGACATCCGGCCCGCGCACCGTATCTTTGCCTTGTGGCGTGGGGTCTTTGTAGAGGATGTAACCGGTCTCGGCGGCAGTGACGTAACCAAGATTATGTTCTTCAACAAAGTTGCCGATGTGCCGCCCCAATTGATTCGTGATCCCGCCATGTTCACCACCTGCTGGCATCGTTTCTCTTGGCTCCCCATTCACGAGTTCGACGAATTTTTTCCCGCCGTAGATTTCCCAAAATGCCTCAGCCGTGTAACTTCTCTCTTGAATGACCATGTTTATGCTCCGCACTCACTTATGACGCATTATAATCGTTTTTAGGAATTACGCAGTTGACCAAGTTTTATGGTAAAAGTTGTTAGTTCGTAGTTTTTAGTAAGAACAAAGATTTTCTCTTATGACTTACTTTGACTAAAAACTAATCACACTGAACTGCGTAACTTCTACTTTTCTTGAAAATTGTGACCTGCTTAGGATGTTTTAGCTGAATCGCCGCAGCACTTCCCCGATCATCCGTGCGCCGAAGCCCACCGCACCGACGGGAATGCGCTCATCGGCGGCATGTATCGTATCACCGAAATTGAAGTCTTCGGCAAGCTGCATCGGCGTAAAGCCATACGTTTGAATCCCTAATCGGGCGAAGAATCGTCCATCGGTTACGGCTGGCAGCACCAGCGGTGTTGGGATGGCTTCGGGATCCGCTTCGCACAAAATCGTCCCAAGCAAGTCAAACATCCCCATATCGACCCGCGACGACCCCGCATCAAAATAGGTGATTTCAAGTTCCGGCTCATCGCCTACGAGTGTCCGCAGCTCTTCCATGAAATCTTCAAGCGTTAAGCCGGGCAGAATGCGGACATCGAAATCTACAGTGACCTCTGGCGGAATGACGTTCATCGCATCGCCGCCTCGGATGATATTAGGGCTTACGGTGTTATGCAGCAGCGGATAAAACACCCTGCCTTGATCGCCCATGCCCTCAATGATCGCATCGGTCTGCGCGGGATCGAGCAGCAGTTGTAAAAACGGCCCGACAGTATCTACTAAGGCCGCGCTGTAGGCATCAATCATCAGTTTAGTCGGCTCGGTGATATGGACAGGCAGATGCTTTTGATCGAGTGCTGCCAGCATCCGTGCCGCCTTCGCCATCGCGCCGCCGCGAATCGGATTCGAGCCGTGACCGGATGCCCCGCGCAGAGTCGCCCGTATGCCGCAGCACTGCTTTTCCGTCACCATAATCGGATAAAAACGCTTGCCGCCCAGAAATGATGTAAACCCGCCGAATTCCCCCAGCGCATAGCGCACGCCGTCAAACAGATGCGCGTGTTCCTCGACTAAAAATCGTGCGCCGTAAATCCCGCCCACTTCCTCATCGCTGACGATGCACAGGATCACATCCCCTGGCAGCGCCCATTGTTCGACGTGCGCTTGTATAAAGGCGCACAGCATCATCGTCACCGCGCCTTTCATATCCAGCGTCCCGCGTCCCCAAATGTAGCCGTCGTGAATTTCGGCGGAAAAGGGCGGATGTGTCCACCGCTGGCCTGTAACGGGGACGACATCCACATGTCCATACAGCAGAAGCGGTGCGGCATTCCCATTTCCCTTAAGACGGGCGATGATGTTGGGGCGATTGGGGTCTTTGGCGAGAATCGTTGTCTCGATTCCGGCTTCGTGCAGCAGATCGTCAATAAAGTGGATGCAGTCGCCTTCTTTGCCGGGCGGATTAGTGGATTCAAAACGAATCAAGTGCTGTAATAAGTCATCAGGACGGGTATAAAGATCAACGCTCATAAGTTTCCCTTCCGTGTCAAATCTCGAAAGAAATTTTAAAATCTAAACCACCTGAGTTTCGGACAGTGTTTTCATTCTATCCCCACCCCTAAATCCCCTCTCTACGAAGTGGGGAGGGGACTTAAAGCACCATTGTGAACCGTTTTTCTCCCCTTCGCCATGCAATGGAGAAGGGGTCGGGGGATGAGGACATCAT
>DAOTTO010000436.1:0-32760 GCA_034437895.1 Anaerolineae bacterium
TTGTGATGACGGACGCGATGGAGATGGATGCGATTGATACCGTCTACGCGCCGGGTGAGGCCGCCGTTCTGGCGATTGAAGCTGGTGTTGATTTAGTCCTGACAGGCGCAAACACGGGCGAAGGCACACAAGCTGAGGAAATGCAAGCAGTGGTGGATGCAGTGCGATCAGGGCGACTGAGTGAAGAACGCATTGATGAGTCGGTGCGTCGGATTTTAGAGGCCAAAGCCCGTTTTGGTGTCTTAGATTGGACACCACCTTCTCCTGAAGATGCACAAATCAATTTAGAAGCCCATGCTGCTTTAATCGAAGAACTTTTTCAAGCAGGCGTTACTTTAGCCTATGATACGAACAATCACATCCCAATTATGCCTGAACAGAGCGCCGCGATTATCTTCCCCGGTAATCGAGCACAGATTCAACGCGATTGTTCAGTTGATGGTGGTAATGTGCGCTATTATGCCGTGAGTGATACACCCACCGAAGCTGAAATTGCTGCTGCCATAACGCTGGCGGGGCAGGTAGATACCATTGTTGTATGGACGAGAGATGCCTATGAAGTCGGTGATCTCGCGCCACTTGTGAACGCGCTCCCGCCTGAAAAAACGATGGTTGTCGCGTTGATTTCGCCTTACGACTGGCTGCGCTTCCCACAAATTTCGGCTTATATGGTCACATACAGCCCAATGGAACCCGCCGTAACCACAGCCTGCGCGATTTTATTTGGTGAACTGCCAGCGCGGGGCCAGCTTGCAGTTGATCTTTCGTCCGAAGTTCCGGCAGGCAGCAGCGCAGAATAACCCACTTAGGTACTCTTAAGTCAAATAGAGTTTTAACACGGCCTCATTTCGGGTACACTTGAGGCTATTATGATTGACCATTCAGGATAGATTACGCATGGGAACATTAAACCCCGATTTACTCTCTAAAGATATGGACGCGATCATGAACGATGCTGTCGCGCTGCGCGATCAATATCGCCGTCAGACGATTACGCCAGAAGTAGTGCTGCTGGCACTGCTGCGTCGTCCCAATACGGCTGCTGCCCGTTTGATGGAATTGTTTAAGGCCATGCGCGGCGTTGACCTGGAAAAACTTGATCGTCAGGTGCATCTCGCCATTGAGAGTCGTACCGATCAAAATGGGAATTTAGATTATGTTGCGCGGGGTAATCGTCCGGTGGCGCTTTCTCGCCAGACGATTATTCTGCTTGATGATGCGCTGAGCATAGCGAATTCGGCGGAAGAAGTACGGATTGATACCGATCATGCGCTAGCGGTTTTAGCGGAAAGTTCGATGAGTACCAGCGGCTTACTGCGCCAACATGGGATAACCCCTAAAGCCATCTCAGATACGTTAGCCGAAAACAGCACAATTCGCCGCCGCCCTGATGGCACGACTCAGGATTATGTCGCCAGCGCCAAAGCGGGTGATTTAAGGGCAGTTTATTTCCGAGAAGGGCTGCTTCGCGAGATCATTAATATCCTTTCGCAATCGGTGAATCGCCATGTCATCTTGGTAGGGCCAGAAGGTGTTGGTAAGCGGACACTCGCCTATAGTCTCGCGTTGTTGATGTCTCAGGGCAAGGGACCCGCAAGACTTGCTAACCTTGTGCAGATTGATGAAACCGCGCTGCTGGATAGCGACCAAAAGGCAATCCGTGCTGGGCTAAGTAAGGCCAAAGGCGGGATTCTGTTTATTCCGCATATTCACCGCTTCTTTGGGGGGCCGATTAAGGCCGAATTTGCCAAAGTGATGCCGATGATTCAGAAGGCCTTTCTTGCTGATGATCCTGTCATTATCGGCTCGACCACCGAAATCGACTATCAGCGGATTATGGGTGTCAGCGCCATTACGGAAAACAGTCAGATTGTGCGGGTACCAGAGCCTTCTGTTGAAGAAACTATTGAGATGCTCAACATCAAAAAGCCGCACATGGAGGCCGATTATCAAATTGAGATTAATTCGGAAGCGCTGAGTTTAGCGGCACGATTAGCGAAGCGGTATCTGTCGTCTACACCCTTACCCCTCAGTGCTGAACAGCTTTTACACCGCACGGCGGCTATGGTTAGTATGAGCAAGCAAGCACATCTGGCCTTCAAACCTGAGTTGAGTGATTCAACTTTAGATGCCGAAGATATTACGCTGACTGCTAGCCAAATGACGGGCGTTCCCGTGAGTAAATTAGGCGAAGACGAGCGTCTGCGTTATGCCAGCATGGTGGAGCATTTGCAGGAACGCATCATCGGGCAAGATGAAGCAGTCGTCTCTGTCAGCCGAGCCATCAAAACTGCCCGCGTTGGCCTGAAAGACCCCAAGCGTCCAATCGGGGCATTTCTATTTTTAGGGCCAACAGGGGTTGGTAAAACCGAGTTGGCACGGGCGCTGGCTGAATTCATGTTTGGCAGCGAAAATGCGATGCTTCCGCTGGATATGAGCGAATTTAAAGATGAAAGCAGTCTCAATCGACTGATTGGCTCACCAAGCGGCTATGTCGATAGCGAAGCGGGCGGGCAGTTGACTGAGCGTGTGAAGCAGCAGCCTTACATCATTGTCTTGTTCGATGAAGTGGAAAAAGCCCACCCGCGCATCATGGATATTTTGTTGCAAGTGATTGAAGAAGGCCGTTTGACAGATGGGCGTGGCAATCCAACGAATTTTAGCGAGGCCGTGATTATTCTCACAAGTAATCTTGGTTCCGAGACACTAGCTGTCCCTGTCATCACTGATGAAATCCGCGAAGAAGCGATGGAAGATGTGCGCTCGTGGTTCCGGCCAGAATTCCTCAATCGTCTTGATGAAGTCATCATGTTCAATGCCCTAAACGAAGAAAGTCTAGCGAAAATCCTGCGGTTACTACTCAAGAAAGAAACAGGCATGGCAACCGAGCGCGGCCTGAAATTGGAATTCACCGAGGCGTCTGTCGAATGGATGTTGGCGCAAAACGACGAACCTGAATATGGGGCGCGTCCTCTGCGGCGCATTATCCGGCGGAGTGTGCGTGAACCGTTAGCGGATTTTTTGCTGCGGTCTAACCCGCCGAGCGGCACGGAAGTGCGGGTAGATGCGGATGACAAAGGGCTGACTTTTGCCGCTTTAGTCGATGGTAAAGAGATCAGCGTTGGGAAATAAGCCATATTAAACCGTAGAACGTATGGTAGGGCGGAATATTGTTTCGCCCTAAGTTGAGGTGATGAGATGACCATTCAAGAACGTGAAAGATTGTATACGCTTGATGACCTGCACGAAATTGAGGATCGCCCAGAAAACCAAGATAAATTCTTTGAACTCATTGATGGAGTCATCTATGAAATGGCAGGAACAAGCGCAAAACCCACTGTGATTGCAATGCGAATTGGTCGATTACTTGGTAATCATGTTGATGACAATGATTTAGGTTATATCACAGGTGCGGACGGCAAATTTGAAATGGGAACGCATAACGCGCTGATTCCTGATGTTGCTTTTGTTTCCAAAGAACGCCAGCCAGAACTGCCTGATGGCCCGTTCACGATTGCGCCTGATTTAGCCGTTGAGGTCGTCTCGCCAAGTGATTCGATCAAAGCGACACAGCGCAAAGCAAAGCGCTATTTATCACTTGGAACACATATTGTGTGGATTGTTTATCCTGACGATCAATCCGTTGATGTCTGCCGCCTGCTTCCAGATGGCAACATGAGTATTCAAGAGGTGGATATTAACGGCGTATTGGATGGCAGCGAGGTCATTGCTGGTTTTACGGTTTTGGTTCGTCAAATATTCTCAAAGTGAGTTCTGCCTCATGCGTCGATGGTTATCTGCTTCCCTCGGATTTGTCGCAACCATACTCGGTACATTGATTGTTCTGCCGCGCATCAACGAAACGATTTGGCGGTTGCAACTCGTCCTGAATGAATTTCCCTACAGTGTCACAGCACTTGGCTTGTTTGCCGCTTTTAAGCGTCCCCGCACAGGCATCGGCACGGCTTTCGGGTTATATGGCGCGGCACTTTCGCTGATGCCGCTTGTGCGGGTGCCGGCAGCGATTGATGATATGAATACGATGATGCGTGAAGGGCTAGGCACAGATTACGAAAGCCAAATTGCGCTGGAAATGAAAAAAAGACTAGCCTCAGCGCGTCTATCGCTTGCCGGGGTTGCTGGTTTTGCGTACAACAAAAACCATGTATCCACGCTTTACGATATTCCATTTTCTGAAACGCCCTCGCGTCCACTTAAGCTGGATGTTTATCGTCCGTTGTTAGCACCGGGTGATGGTGGCAAGCTGTATCCAGCGGTCATCGTTATACATGGTGGGTCGTGGGCGCATGGGGATAAAGGCGGCTATTTTGCCCCACACAATCGCTATTTGGCCTCGCAGGGATACGTCGTCTTTGATGTGCAGTATCGCTTTACCACACTAGATCAAGCCCTTTGGCCTACCCAGTTAGATGACATTCGTGCCGCGATTCGTTGGGTGAAAGCTCATGCGGCAGGCTTTAATATTGACCCTGACCGATTAGCTCTTTTGGGACGTTCTGCTGGCGCACAATTAGCGCTGCAAGCGGCCTATCGTGCCTGTGATGATGCAGTCGATACGCAGGTGAAAGCCGTAATCGCCATTTATGGCCCCACGAATCTGCGCCTCACGGACTCAACACATAATGAGCGTGTCGTCGCGCTCTTGGCAGGGAAGAGTTACGAAGTGCCGGAAAATTATGCGGATGCCAGCCCACTCGATTTTGCCCGTGACGGACTTCCGGCGACGCTTTTATCGCATGGGACGATGGATAAACTGGTGAGTCCGGTACATTCCGAACTCCTTTTGAATCGGCTGTGTGCCACCGATACCCCGGTTGTCCTGCTGCGTGTCCCTTGGGGACGGCATGGCTTTGATGTGTTTATGAACGGCCTCGGCGCACAGTTGACCCAATATCATACGGATCGTTTTCTGGCATGGAGTTTATATTCACAATGAAACCGATAACCAAATCAACAAAGCCTATTCGCTTACTTCCAAGACGGCTTGCTAATGGCTTGCTGGCATGGCAGGCGACCTTGGCATATATCAGCGCCCAACAAAGCCCTGATGCGCTTTTAGAACTTATGGCATATCCCGTTGAAGAGAGTCAAGCGGTACAGTGGTCGGCGACGGTATCATGGGGCAAAAAGAAGGAATCCGTGCGTGATTTGCCCTCACTTCAAGCCGCGCTGGACACGTTATGGCAAGAAGTCGAGCGTAATCATGTGATTTTTATCAGCGAAGAAGATACAGTGCGTCGCCCGTCGGGTTATGCCCCAAATGAGTGGATTGACGCGCACACGGCAGAAATATTGGGGCGTTTTATAGAGACGACCCATGCTGTTTTTACGTCTGGTTGGCGGGTGGTTATCATCTATCATGCAATCGAATCGCCGCTGTCACGGGTGCAAATGCGGCTGCTTGCGGAAGGCAATACTGTGACAGCTGGAGGACGGGGTCCTGCCCTCATTGACGCGACCCGTGATTTGTATCGCAATGCCGCGCCTGCCTACGCCGCGCACACGATGGAAGAGACTCCGACTGATGATAAAGATGATTCGGAATAACCGACAATCTCGGCAGTTTTTCTTATTTCTTTGCGTCTTTGTCCGAAATCCTTTATCTTCTATTCAGATAATTTAACCCTCAAACAAAATTGGAGGAATAATGGCTCAGGTAGATAGCTCCATTTTTCGTAAATATGATATTCGTGGCATTGCAACAGGGGATACCCCTCAGCTAACACCGGAAGTCGCTCGGTTGGTGGGGCAAGCATTAGGGACATATCTTCCCGGCAAATATGGCACAGATCATATGTTTGTTGGCTGCGATAATCGCTTGACTTCCGATCCACTGAAGGCAGCTTTGATTGAGGGAGTCCGATCCACTGGTTTGAATGTCACCGACATTGGCCCGGTGCTAACGCCGACTGTTTATTATGCCAGTGCCAGTTATGGTGCGCGTGGGGCAGGGGTGCAAATCACGGGGAGTCATCTGGATACGCGCTATAACGGTATCAAAATGGCTTATGGCAAACTCGCCCTTTCTGGCGATCAAATTCAAGATTTACTCCGTATTATTGATACCGATGCCTTCATCACTGGGAATGGCAGCCTCGAACAAGATTATTCCATGATTTTAAAGCACATGGAGACCATTGGCGGCATGGTCACGCTGGCGAAGCCGCTTACGGTTGTGTTGGATGCGGGTAACGGTCTCAGCGGAAGTTATGTTCCCGCGGTTCTGGAAAGACTCGGCGTTACTGTACACTGCCTCTACTGCGAATCTGATGGGACGTATCCTAATCACCTGCCCAATCCTGAAGACCCAGAGATGACGGTTGAATTGGAAAAGATGGTTGTTGAACTCGGTGCTGATCTCGGATTGGCCTTTGATGGCGATTCTGATCGCTGCGGCTTTATCGATAATCTTGGGCATCATATCGCCGCTGATCGTTTGCTGGCGCTGCTGGCGCGAGATTTGCTTTCACGTCATCCCGGTGGCACGATTGTGTTTGATGTCAAAGCCTCACAAGCGCTGCCGGATGAAATCAAAAAATACGGTGGTATCCCGCTGATGTGGAAGTCCGGTCACAGCCTCATGAAAGCCAAGATGAATGAGATCGGTTCGCTGCTCGGCGGGGAAGTCAGCGGGCATTTATTCATCGGTGAAAATTATTATGGTTTTGACGATGCCCCTCTGGTCGCGCTCAAGACGCTGCAAATTATCGCCGCCAGTGATAAATCTATCGCCGAAATTTTCGAGGAAGTGCCTAAGCTCGTGGCTACGCCAGAAATTATTCTCACCGCGCCGGATGCAGTGAAGTTTACCATTATCGACGAAATTCAAGCGGAACTGGCGAAAAATTATGAGGTCGTCACCGTTGATGGGGCGCGGGCGGTCTTTGAAAATGGCTGGGGCTTAGTCCGTGCCAGCAATACCCAGCCCGCGATTACACTGCGCTTTGAAGCCTATACGAATGACCAGATCATCGAATATATGGAGCGCTTCAAGGCGCTGTTGAATACACATCCTGAAATTGATCAGACCAAGTTTGATTCCGTTATCGCCTCGTTCAAATCGGGTGAAGCAACGCACTAAACACAAACATAACCTCGAATAAGATTGCTCGGCGGGACAAGGTAGGCCTTGTCCCTACAAAAATCCATCTTAGCTTAGTTGTACGGCTTGTGGTTTGAATAGGGAAATAATATGCCAGATCACTTCCAGAATATTTATGAAACGCAAGCCGCGCAATATGATGCGCTCGTCAGCCGAGAGGATTATCAGCGCAATATTTTGCCTGCACTTGAGGAGATTCTTCCCTTGTCAGGGCTGGAGGTAGTTGAATTCGGTGCAGGTACAGGGCGGCTAACTCGGCTGCTTGCGCCTGTAGTCAAATCCATTCGTGCTTACGATGCCTCCACCCATATGCTGGCGACGGCTGCTGAAAGTCTGGGGCAGATGGGGCTGGTCAATTGGACGGTCACACAAGCCGATAATCGCAAAATTCCGGCGGATGATGCCAGTGCTGATCTTGCGATTTCTGGGTGGAACTTTGGGCATACGGTAGCATGGTCGCCGCAAACTTGGAAAGACGATATTGGTCACATGTTGGATGAGATGCTTCGTGTAGTCAATCCCAAGGGGATAATGATTATCCTAGAAACACTTGGCACAGGCAGCGAGACACCCGCGCCGCCAACGCCGGGACTAGCCGCTTACTATAATTGGCTGGAAGAAACACGCAACTTTGCACTCAAGTGGATTCGTACAGATTATCAATTTGCTTCAGTCGGTGAGGGAGAACAATTAACCCGTTTTTTCTTTGGCGACGCGATGGCAGATCGAATAGCCAAAGAAGGGTTGCTGACGCTGCCGGAATGCACGGGTATTTGGTGGAAGAAAAAAGGCTGATGGATACAGTTCAAAAATTCATTGGCACTTGGCGGCTTATCAGTCAATACGCCTACGATCATGATGGCAAAATGACGTATCCACGCGGTGAGGATGCTGTCGGCTTATTGATTTATGATGCTGCTGGAATTATGATGGTGCAGCTTGCGCGGCGGGGGAGCTATTCGGGCGAGTTATCCGACTTCAAAACGGCGATGAATAACTTTCTTGCGTATCATGGGACGTATGATGTCGATGAAAGTCAGGAAAGCGTTTTGCATCAGATTGTGTCTTGTTCTTATGCTGCATGGGTTGGGACGGATCAAGTCAGAAAATTTCACTTTGATGGCGATCAATTGATCCTTAGTGCTAAGAACGGGACAGAAAAACGATTTTTAGTGTGGCAAAGAGCTTAAAAGCGCGACAAATACTTCCGTCCTTCTTCTGTGTCTATGCCGATTTGCGAGATCAATTCTTGAATACCATTAAATTTCTTTTCAGACCGCAGCCGCGTTTCAAACGTCACGGTTAAATTTTGCCCATAAATTTCTCGATTAAAATCTAGCAGATGGGCTTCAACCGTTACATCTTGCCCGGAAAACGTCGGGCGGATTCCGATATTCGTCACCGCCATAAAGCGCTCATCCCCAAGCGTTGCCCAACCCGCATAAACACCATTCCCTGGAATGACCTGCTCCTCCCATACGGCGACATTGGCAGTCGGGAATCCAATCGAGCGTCCACGTTTTTCTCCATGCACAATTTCCCCGCATACCGCATAGCCGCGCCCTAGAAGATGCTTGGCCTTTTCGACTTCCCCTGCTTCCAACAATTCACGGATAAGGGTACTGCTGATAGTCTCATGATCTTTGCCTGTTTGAATCAGATCAATAACATGCAGAGAAAACCCTTTTTCAGCGCCTTGTCCTCGTAGATAGTCTACATTGCCTTCGCGCTGATAGCCGAGCGCGAAATCTGCCCCCACCCACAGACTATCGAGGCGTAAGCGTGCGATGAGTTGATCGACAAAATCCGCTGCCCGGATAAAGCGGGTGGCTTCATTGAATGGATGAGTGACGACACAATCTACCCCAAGTTTGAGGAGTTGTTCCGCCCTCTGTTCGGCAGTCGTTAGATAATAACGACCTTTTAAGCCGCGCAGCACAATATCTGGATGAGGAAAAAAGGTAAGAACAACAGCGAGCCGTCCGCTGGTGTGGGCTTGATCGACCAATTGACCGATTAAATGGGCGTGTCCCTGGTGAACACCATCAAAAACGCCGATAGTCACAATCGAAGGTTGGTCGAGTTGAGCGTTAGCAAGATCGTAGATATGCTTCATAAATTCGCTTTTAGCTGTTAGCGATGAGCCGTTAGCAGAACCAACTTCGCTTATGCTGGCGAACTTGGCGATGGTAGTTTTTAGTTTTATTCGTTGGGTAAGAATACCTTATGAGGTCGCCAGATACCATTGTCGGATTGCAAAATAGCGGCAAGTCTCCCTTGAAAATCATACGCCCGTGCCAGTCCATCCGCGGCAGGATAATCGCCTTGGGGGACGCGTCCGTGCAGAATATGATTGCTATCCACAGCATCTAAGTCTAAGCGGGGTAGGGAAGCTAGGGCATAATCTGCTGGGAGTAAATGACGCTGCCAATCAGGGTCCGCAAGTAAGGTTTCTAAGTTGATGGAATTTTCTAAAGTGAATGCGCCGCTTGCTGTCCGCACTAATCCGGCGAGATGTGCGCCCACGCCGATCACCTCCCCCACATCAAAAGCGAGGCTGCGGATATAGGTGCCAGCGCTGCACGTTACATCTAATGAGAACTGAGGGGGCGACCAATCGACGATTTCAAGCGCTTCAATCCGCACGGGGCGCGGGGCGCGTTCTACGGTTTCCCCACTTCGGGCGAGATCATATAATTTGCGTCCGCCTTGTTTAATGGCGCTGTACATCGGGGGGATTTGTTCGATATTGCCCAAGAATGGCTGCAAAGCGTTTTCGACATCATTCTGGCTGAAGTGATCGATAGGGCGTTCTGCCGTGACTTCGCCTTCCGCATCGTAAGTTGTTGTTGTAATCCCCAAATGCACCCGCGCACGGTAGCGTTTGGTTGAATTCATCGCATATTCACTCAGGCGGGTTGCGCCACCCAGACAAACAATAAGCACACCTGTCGCCAGTGGATCCAGCGTACCAGCGTGGCCCACTTTTTTGATTCCCAGTCCGCGTCGAACTTTATGGACGACATCATGGCTCGTTATGCCAAGCGGTTTATCAATATTGAGAAAACCGAATACATCAGGCAAGGGATAATTTCCCTATTCGTGCGGCTTGAATCAGCAGCGAAATCACGCGCTTTTTTGCCGCATCCATTGGCCCGTCAATTGTTGCGCCGGAGGCTTGCTTGTGTCCGCCGCCGCCGAGGGAGAATGCGACTACGCTCACGTCGAAACCGGGTTTGCTGCGGAAGCTCAATTCGATGCGACCTTCCGGGGTTTCCTTAAAGACGGCTGCGATCATCGCTTGATTGACCTTAATCAGAAATTGTACGAGTCCGCCATCGGTGGTATCTGTCATGCCGGCGCGTTTAATATCAGCCTGCGTCACTTCCCCAACGACGACACCGCCTTCATAAAGTTCAACTGTCGCCAGCGCACTTTTCCATAAATTGATGACTTGGAAATCGCGGTTATCCAACGTTTTTTCGGTGACTTCTGCCAGCGATGCGCCTGCTTCCATTAGCGCCTGAGCGATACGAAGTGTTCCTGCGTTTACATTGCTTGTGCGAAAGCCGAGTGTATCCGTGACCATACCTGTGAGCAGCGGCAGCGCGATATCGCGGGTCAACGCAAGTTCCATTGTTTGCAGCCAATCATAAACAACTTCGCTGGCGGAAACCGCATTGGGCATCACGAGGTGAATATCGCCAAATAGGGTATTTGTGGCGTGATGATCGAGGTTGATGACCTTTGTGCTGTGGGCGCGAGCATAAGCACCGACTTCACCCGTGCGCGGCTCGTCACTCGCATCAACTGAGATCGTCAAGTCCCAATGACCACGCACCAATTTCGAGTGGATCGTTTCTGCGCCAGGCAGGAATTTTAGGTATTCGGGAACACCTTCATCAACAGCACAATCGACCTTTTTGCCGAGGCTACGTAGGGCATTTGCTGTCCCCAATAGCGAGCCAATTGCGTCACCATCCGGCGAGACATGGGTCACAATGACAATCGATTGGGCGGACTGAACTGCCAGTGTCGCATCAGTCCAATTCGTCGTATTCGGCATAGGGGTCGTCATCAATGTCTAAATCCTCATCATCCAATTCAGGGTCAGTAGGCGCTGGAATATCTAAGCCGGCGAGAATCTGGTTCAGGCGTTCTCCGCGTTCTAGGGTCATATCCCAATGAAAATGGAGTTCCGGCGTATTCCGCAGACGAATGCGCTTGCCAACTTCGCGGCGTAAGAAGCCATTGGCGCTTTTTAAGCCAGACAGTACGTCGACGCGACGGGATTCATCCCCTAGCGCGTTGACATAAATATCGGCAAACATCAATTCTGGGTCGAGCTTAACTTCTGTGATCGTAACCCCTCGTAAGCGTGGGTCGGAAACCTCACGCAAGAGAAGTTCGCTCAGGATAATGCTGATGCGATCATTCATGCGATCCTGTTTGATCGACATACTTAGCTGACTCGTTCCATGATGAAGAATTCCAAACGATCACCTTTTTGATATTCGTTGAAATTGTCCAAGCTGATCCCGCATTCAAAGCCTGACCGCACCTCACGCGCATCATCTTTTTCACGCTTAAGGGCGCTTACGCTGAGTCCTTCGGCGACGAGTTGATTGCCGCGTTTGACATTTACCTTCGCATTACGGCGGATTTCGCCTTCCAGCACATAGCTGCCTGCGACAGAGCCAATACGCGAGATGCTAAAAATTTGGCGTACTTCCGCAACACCAATTGTTTTGGGTGCATACTGCGGCTCAAGCAGACCGTTAAGCGCCAGTTCCACGTCTTCCAGCAGTTTATAGATGACCGTGTATTTACGGATGTCCACGCCTTTAGTGTCGGCCGTGCGGCGTGCGCCACCATCCACGCTTACATTAAAAGCCAGGATAATCGCGCCGGAAGCACTCGCAAGCATGACATCATTTTCATTGATGTTGCCCACGTCCGAAGCAAGAATATGTAGTTGGATGCCGTCTTTATTCTTGCCGGAAAGGTCTTGCAGCGACTCTACGACAGGCTCTAATGAACCTTGCACGTCAGCTTTGACGATCAAGTTAAGTTCTTTGTCGTCCTGAGCGTTGAATTGGGCAAAGACATCTTCAAGCGTAAAGGTGCGAACTGGGGCGCTTTGGGCGATACGAAGCGTTTCTAATCGTTCTTCGACCAGCGCACGAGCCAGCTTGTCATTTTTGATATATTCAAAACGATCACCGGGATGGGGCATTTCGTTCAAGCCTAAGACGGCTATTGGCATTGAAGCAGTTGCTTCTTCAACTTGTTTGCCAGTGTCATCGAACATGGCTTTAATGCGTCCGTAGCTCGTTCCCGCTACAATGACATCACCGCGCCGCAAAGTGCCATTCAGCACAAGCAGGGTAGCAATCGTTCCGCGACTTGGCTCAACCTTGGCTTCGATAATCACGCCCGTTGGGTCAGCTTTGGGGTTGGCGACGATGCGGTTATCATCAGCGACCAGCAAAAGTGCTTCCAGCAGGTCTTCAATCCCTTGCCCTTGAACAGCGGCGACTGGCACCATCAAAGTATCGCCGTCCCAATCATCGGCTATAAGATCGAGTTCCGCCAAACCTTGCTTTACGCGCTCGATATTAGCGTTACGCTTATCAACTTTAGTGATAGCAACGACAATGGGGATGTTGGCAGCACGGGCATGATTAAGGGCTTCACGGGTTGTCGGCATCACGCCGTCATCCGCCGCGACGACCAAGATTGCAATATCAGCGCCTTGCGCCCCACGCGCCCGCATAGCAGTGAAGGCCTCATGACCAGGGGTATCTAAAAAGGTGATTTGTCGTCCGTTGTGATACGCACGATATGCGCCGATATGCTGCGTAATGCCGCCTGCTTCCCCGGCTGCTATAGTGGTCTTACGGATAGTATCCAGAAGGGTGGTCTTGCCATGATCGACATGACCCAGAATCGTCACAATGGGGGGGCGGATGCCCAAATTTTCTGGACGTTCTTCAGCATAAACTTTGCGCCATGTTTGTGTGCTGGAAGATGCACGCAGCTCTTCTTTTTCAGCGGCGGCTAATGCGCTGGCGGATTGCGCTTCATAGCCCATTTCTTCAACCACAATCGCCGCAGTGTCGTAGTCAATCTGTTGATTGATTGATGCCATCACGCCATTAGCGATGAGTTTTTTCATCACTTCAATTGGGCTGGCGCGAATCAGTTCGGCAAGTTCACGAACTGTTAAAAAATCGGGTACAAGTACGCTCTGTCTTTCCTGTGCCATAATGCCTCCATGTATATCAAGCATTGGGACAGGAAGCAGAGTGTACGTTAGCCTCTACATCCTACCCATCGCTCGGTTCATCCATTGGTCAATTGACCAAGGCCGCAGTGTCGTCATGTAAATTGTCATGGTGACTGCGGCATCGCCTGTTGCAGGCGTTCACGGTCTTCTGCCGTTAACGTTGTTTTCAACGCTTTGTTGAGAAGGTCAGTTTTCACCGCGCGTTCCCAGCAACTAATTCGATCACATAAATATGCGCCACGACCATTCATTTTACCACTAGGGTCAACGTATACACCAGTATCAGTACGGATCAACCGAACCAATGTGCGTTTTGCGTCCTTCGTTTTACAGACGGCGCAAGTTCTTAGAGGGATGTGTTTACGGTGTTGCTGAATAGTTTTTTCGACCATGACAGACTTCACTCATTAAATCGATATTCTATAGACGCAGGTTGAGGCGTGATCTTACTTGCGTTATTACTGAAGCCAATAACAAGGGCGAGATTGTCTCGCCCTCAATAATGTCTTAACTTATTCTTCCCATTCAGAAGTTGTGCGTCCGCCCTTACGTCTGCGCTTGGCAATGGTTGCGCCTGTATCCTCGTCAAAGATCAATTGACGGCGCTTATTGCGATCTTTCTTGTTTTTATTTTTGCCTTTAGCGACGAGATTGCCGGAGCTATCAACTTCCATTTCATCCTCATCGGCGACAAAGACCTCCAACTGAGGTTCAGATTGGACGAAGGCTTTGCGTCTGCGTTCTGCCTCATCTTTACTAACGCCGGGTAGATCAGGGAAGGTATCTAATGTGAGTGCTGCTTCAGATGCATCGTCACCTTGCACGATAGCAGGCTGAGTGGCAACTGGCACAGACGGCGCAACTTCTTTGAAAATCTCTTCGATTTCATCATCTGGGATGACGATCTTATCAAGCGCTGTTTGCAATTGTTGCAGAGCGCCATCGGAATGTTGATTACCCAACAGGCGGCGTAGGCGATCTTCGTCAATTAAGAAGCGCAGCATAATTTCGCCAACATTTTCCAACGGTTGCAGCGCTTCGATCATGTGATCGGGCAAGGCAAGTTGTTTGACGGGAATATCGAAAGCAGATTGGGGCAGCGTCGCTTTGACGGCGTTAATTTCTGCAAGACGCGCTCTACGAGAATCCTCACGCATAGAGAGCAACTTGCGTTCTACAACATCGGCGAATTTGCCCAGTGCCTTATATTCTTCGGGCTGAATGGTTTTGTTCGCGCTCTTTTTCTCGATAATGCCGCGCACCTCGCCTACCAACTCGGCTTTTGAGGTAGCAAGTTCGGCAAGCGGCCCACGATTTAAGCTGTCCAACGCATTTTGGACGGCCTCTGTAACGCTCTTAATGTCGATACGCCAGCCGGTCAATTTGGCGGCGAGGCGGGCATTTTGACCTTCACGCCCAATGGCTAACGACAATTGATCGTCCGGCACGATGACGACAGCCGTGCGCCCTTGATCGGGATCATCATCGAGATAAACCCCCGTCACGCGGGCAGGACTAAGCGACTTGGCGATAAAAATTTCTTGATTCGGATTCCACTCAATCACGTCGATTTTCTCTTCGTGAAGTTCCTTGACGATGTTCTGAATGCGAATACCCCGCATCCCGACGCAAGCGCCGACGGGATCGATTCCGTCTTGCAAGGCAGCAACAGCGACTTTGGAGCGATAACCCGCTTCACGCGCAATATTTTTGATTTCTACTTGCCCATTAAAAATTTCGGGGACTTCATACTCAAGCAGGCGGCGCAGCATATTGCGATGAGCGCGGCTGACGACGATTTGTGGCCCGCGATTGGTGCGTTTTACTTCCATCACATAAACGCGCAGTTTGTCATGTGGTTTATGGCGCTCGCCGGGGATTTGCTGTGCGCGGGGCAGAATAGCCTCCGCACGACCCAAACTGAGCGTAATGACGGCAGAATTGATGCTTTGCACCTGCGCGTTGATGATGTCGCCTTCTTTATCGACATATTCATCAAACAGGGCATTACGCTCCGCCTCACGAATTTTTTGGAGAATCACTTGTTTGGCGGTTTGTGCGGCGATGCGCCCGAATTTCTTCGTCGTGCCTTCCACCTGCACCATGACCGTATCGCCTAGATTCGATTCCGGCTCGTAATAACGCGCTTTTTCCAGATCGACTTCTGTTCTGGGATTTTCAACGTCTTCGACGACTTCTTTTTCAACAAAGATACGAGCGCGGCCTGTGCCGGGGTCTATGGTGGCATCAACGCGCTGCGCTGCACTGGCATTTGCGTCACGTCGATAGGCTGAGATGAGGGCAGTCTGTAAAGCCTCTAAAACGACTTCTTGAGGCAAGACTCGTAACTCTGCGATTTCATTAAAGGCGAGTTCGAACTCATTTTTCATGTGTTGTTTACTATATGCTCCCGCGAGACTTAGGGGAATAGGCTGGTGTAGGCTCCCTGCTCGCCCATGCAGGGCAATTGAATGAGGAGCGGGCCAGCTAGAACAAATGCTTATCCGCTTAATAAAACGAAAAGTGGGGATCAACCCACTTCTTCTAAAAACCTAAGAGCCGATTCTAACATATGTGTTACAACGTGTCAAGGCGAGTATGACAATCGACGAAACGATAAAATCAGGGGCAATTTGTTTGATTACCCCTGAGAGAAAGACGCTTTTTATTGTCCGGATGTCGCTTCGGGGGGTGTTTCTTCCGTCGATTCAGCATCAGCGGCCTGTGCTTCCTGAGTGGCCTCCGCTTGGTTTGCCAAACCTTCAATTGCAAAGCTATCATCAGGTGCGCTGTTCAATTCCACCGCAGATTCAGGGAACGGTGTGAAGCGCAGGACACGCGCACTACCCGTATCACTGACATACAAATTCCCAACGCTGTCGAGCGCGAGGCCGCCGATTGCTGCGAATTGGGTGGCGTTGGGTTGTTCGATATTATACTGCCCAAAGGCACCTACGCATTCGCCAGCCGTGTTGTAAACAAGAATGCGTCCAGCGTCGCCATCACTTACGTACAGCATATTCCGTGCAGCATCAAGCGCCAGATAGGGCAGGCTGTTCGGTTTGCCCGTCCAACCTTCAACGTTAAAGCTGGTGATAAATGTACCGTTGCTGTCGAAGATCGAAATTCGTCTGTTCCATGTATCCGCTACGAACAATCGACCATCCGGCGCGAGCGCTAAACCAACTGGTTCATCAAGTTCACCGGGGAGACTTCCGCCGCCGCCAATATCGCGCAAGAATACACCTTCCGCGCTGTAAACGCGCACACGCTTATTGCCCGTATCCGCCACATAGACGCTGCCATCACTCCCGACGATCACATCACGGGGGCCATAAAAACCGTCCACAGGCTGCTCTGGCGCATCGAATCCGACGAAACTAGGCTGCCCCCAAGCATTAATGGCATTGTTTTGTGCGTCAAATACGCGAATGCGATGATTCCAGAAATCGGCGACATAAAAGCTGCCATCTGGTGCGAAGGCGACATCATGCGGGCGTTCAAAGAATGCACCTTGCTGATCGCCAGTGCCTTGCTGCCCAAAACTGCTCACATATTGACCCTCAGAAGTGAAGATGCTAATGCGGTTTCCACCTTCCTCTGCCACATACACAAGACGATCATCGGGACTGACCGCAAGACTGATTGGCCTGAGAAGCGGCGAATTTGTCGTATTAAAGACTATATCAGCACTTAACTGCTGCCAATTCGTCACACATGCGCTGGAGGGCTGCTGCTCGATGGCGGAGGTAGCAGTTCCATCTCCCGTGCCAAGCTGCCAGACCTCGGCTGCGATGTCCTTCCGCACGAAGAAATGCAGTTCATCCATTAAAGGCCATTGGGTATTTTCAAACTGGCGACCTACCGCAGTTCCGTAGGTGGTGTAATCTCTTGCCCACCAAATGTCGAAAATCCCGCGTCGTGTGCTACTTGCTGTTGTGTTGGCGCTGGAGAAATCAAATAGATCATTCAGCCGCTGCGAAGTAAGATCGTAGTAATCCTGCATCGGCCAATACATGCGGACGTAGGTAAACTCTTGGAAGCGATCTTGTAGAAGTGGCTGCACAGAAGCCAGCCCTTCATTGGCAACGACCACAACCGAGGCGGCATCAATTTGCTGTAACGTAGGGTTATTGCCGAAACCCACTTTGTTCGTGAAGTCGCGGAAATACCATAAACCAGGCCAGTGCATCCCGTCATCATAAGCGAAGTTGATGTCCATGCCGCCTGTTGTCCGCAGACTTAGCTCTTTTAATTGTTCCACGACGAGGCCATTGCCGGGACCGCCGTGAGCGTAGACGAGAAATTCTTTGCCTAGATCATAATTGATAAATGCCGCTGTCCATGCTGAACGGAGGGTGAAAACGGCTAAAACGCTGAATAGAGCGATTGCAAACATCTGCCGCAGATGTCGCCAACCGGTGCGCTCTGTCAGCCGGAAAACGATTGCAATCAATACCGCACTGATCCCTACGGCGGCTAACCAACCATACGTCCATGAAAGCTGGATGCGTTCCTGACCCTGAAAGGGCGGTCTGCCACCCAGATACGGCGCGATAATTTGGAACATGGTTATAAACAGCAAGGGCAGCAAAATGAGATAAATCCAGCCGCGTTCTATAAATTTCCGCAGATCAATCCGTTCAACGATGCCGCCAAAGTACCAGCCCGTAAGTAAAATTAAAGGCACCGTCATGTGGGTGCCGAGCCAAGGCATTTTTTCCCCTGCTAACGTAAAAGCCAGCAAGTTCATCACACCCCAAAAGCCAACGAACAACAAAAACGGAAGCTGCGTCAGCTGATCTTCCGGCGCAACCGATATGCCGCGTTCCAAGTGGTGTTCTTCGATGACGACTTCGATAGGATCAGTCACGATCATCTGTCGATCATCTTCACCCAGTAGGGCAGTGAGCGAAGGCTCTTCTCTGGGTGCGTCAACCAATTGGATATCATCGCTAAAGCCAATAGCTTCGACTGCTGCTTCAAGCTGTGGTTGCTGACGGGCGCGATTCTTACGCCAGAACATGACCATTCCGGCGGTCATTGCCAGTCCCCCGCCGATAACGGGCAAAAATTCATAGAATGGCATGATAACGAGCAGATAGTAATACTGAGGCTGGCTGCCGCGCTGAACTTCTTGCTGTTCTAACCAATATTGCAAGCTGTAGATCATGCCTGTGGCAAGACCCTCTATATTGGTGAAAATGGTGGTATAGAAAAAGACGAATAAGGCGTGAAAAATGAGCGAACTGACTAACCAGCGTCGCCAATCCCATGCTAACCCAGCGACGATAGCCACTGTAATCATCGGCACCCAAGCGAGGAAGCCGAGGAAGACCCGCCCGACCATCTCAATTTCTTGTCCCGGATTTACCTCGCCAACCGGAATATTATTTCGTAAGAATGGAGCGAGGCTGTTGCCAATGTCTATAAAGTCTTGTGGATTGCCATGTGCAGAGACGATAAAGACGGCAGTGACCCAAGGTAGAATGAGCGACCCCATCAGCATCAAGACATCAAATTCTGGAAAACGCTCAAGTTCTTTAAACAGTCCGCGCCGCTTAAGATAAATAATACCGACAAGGGCAATCCCACCTAGCACCCACGCCAATATAATTGGGGTTGCGGTGATCGAGTTGTCTTCTCGTGGTAGGTGGACTCGGGTCTCTTCTTCGATGACCAAGAAGACAAGGCATAACGGGATAATTATGGCTAATAGAAGGACTGTGCGGCGGCCAAAACTGCGCTTTCCAGCCGATTGCAACACGACCACCGCTAGACCTGTGCCGATCACGGCTGCCAACAAAAGAATCAGCACTGCTGCTCTATCGAAGCTCGCGCCCACCCCCTCAATAGCTTTGGGCAGAATATCGTACCTTTGCATCACCCAATAAATAACGAGTGCTGCGGTTGCTGCGCCTACGTACAGTATACCCATCGTCAGGGGCGAGATCGTGCGAAGACGAATGGCTGCATAAACCAGTGCCAGCGAGGTGGCGATCAATAGCCCAACACCGAGCGTCGTCACATTAGCGACCACTATCAGCGTAATCAAGGTCAGAGGGATTGCGATGAGGTCGGGGATGGTGAACATGGCTTTGCCAGATTTATAGGCCCAAAGCGCTGTTCCAATGATGATGCTAAGGAGCGAAGTGATGACAACTCCCGTCCAGCTTAGGAAGCCGACAAAATCATTGGTGACGGCCTTTCCCTCGAACATCGTTCCGAATTGATTTCCAAGGAAGCGCAGCCGATCACTCAGCGTAATGATAAGCTCATTATTGGCAGCAGGTTCGATGCTTAATGTGGAGGCAATCGTTTGTGAGGTGGAATTGCTATTAAACGATACAGAGACGACGACGATCATCCCTAGCGCTGCTAGTACAGCCAACATAAAGCCTATGGCAATGGTATAGAAAATGGGCTTGCCAGTTAGGTTAAGGTAATGCTGTGCCATGCGCGTCAGCCAATACAGTGTAACAAACAAACCAAAAATGCCGATATAGATAAAGGCTGTTTCTTTAGAAGCCAAGTTCCAGAGCATTGCCCCTGCAAGTAAATACAGCCAATGAGCGCGTCGTCGCTGGTTTTCTGGCCCGCTTAAATACATCAAAATCGCGTAAGCCATTGTAATCGAGGCGATAATGGCTGGCATATCTTCGCGGATGTAACGGCTGTAGAACATCATCAAAGGTGAAATCAGCAGCATGGTGGATGCTAAAATCGCCCCCCATCGTCCTAACCAGCGTCGGAACAATAATGGATACATCACAATTAGGATGCCCAAGACTGCCGCGTAAATGCGGGCGCTGAAATCGCTGGGGCCAAACAGAAAATAGAAAAACGCCGTAAAGTGGAACAATATCGGCCCGTGCATCAGCGGCGTATGCTCAAAGTTGCCGTCGTTGTAGAGGTTATACGAATAGAGCGTATGCAGGCTTTCGTCGTGGCTCATGACACGCTCACCAAGCGCATAGAAGCGCGTGAACAACGCTAGGGCAAAAATGATGATGTAAATAATCATTTCCCAGTTCAGCGTATAGGCACGAGCAAAAAGCCCATTCAGGGCATTTGGTTGATCCTCGTGGGAAAGCCTTCTCGGTGTAGAAAGCGGTTGGTCAATTGTCGTCATAAGTCCTCATTAAATGATGATCTGGTTAATTTCCTGTCCAAGTAACAGGGATAGGTGTTGCTGATGGAGCCGCTTCTGGTTGGAGGCGGGTCGCGCTTATGCCTGCCGTTTCTACGCTTTTGACTGTGGCAGCCGTAACCAAGCGAATCGTCCCCGGTGTATCCGTCGTAGCGACAGAAATTGGGTTCGTAGGGACAGGTGGCGTGGCGGAAGCCCGTGAAACGCTGCTGTTGCCCATTGTCAGCGGAAGTAAGAGCGCAATCAACAGCACGATAACCGCCGCGCTTGTGCTGGCACGATACCGTTGAAAGACCGTCCGATGTGGTCTGCGTGTATTCAATTCAGAAGAAATTGCCATCCAAACGCGATCTAACTGCCCATTTTTTGGTTGTGCAAAGGTGGGCAGTCGGTAGTCTAATTCGCGTTTAAGTTCGCGGACACGCTGATATTCCGCATAACACGCCGGGCATTCGTCGATATAACGGGCGACGCGCCGTTTTGCTTTGAGCGATAGTTCGCTATGAACAAAGGCGACCATCCGAATCTTACAATAACGAATTTTAAAGTTGAGCATCATGTTTTCTTGCGATTCATCTCTTAGTTTTACAGTGCGTGTGATGGTTGATAACGATTAAATACTGAGCAATTCCTCAAGCAATCCCTGACCCATCGGCAGCAGCAGTCCGCGCAGTCGATCATGTGCCAAACGCACACGGCTTTCCGCCGTTTTGGGCGGACAATCCATTACCTCAGCGATTTCACGATATGTCAGGCCATGTCCGTAACGCAGCACAATAGCTTCACGTAATTGAGGCGATAATGAGGCCAATGCGGAGGCTAAAGCTTCTTGTGCTGCTCGATGGGCTAAGGCCGCTTCAGGCGTTTCGGATTTTGGCCCCGCCACATCAAGCCGGAACAACTGTCCCCAATTGATTTGAGGCAGACATTTACGCCGATACGTGTTGCGGCAGCGGCTGACGGCGATGGTGTATAGCCATGTTTTGAGCGATGCTCGTGATGGATCGAAACGCTGGAGATTTTTGAAAGCATAGACAAACGTCTCTTGCATCACATCCTCAGCATCTTGACGATTAAGAACCAAGCTGTAGCACAGACGATAAATACCCGTCGCAAAATGGTCATAGAGCTGTGTATAGCTGGATTGATCCCCACGCAGGCAAGCCGCGATCAACGGAGATAAATCACCATGAGAGACATCTTCTCGACTCTGGGATGTTTCAGCATTCTGGAAAAATTGTTCACTTATCAATGATTTGCCTACTTTTATCCACACAAGCGTAAAGCGCATTGCTTAAGAAGTTCTTACTTGTTTCGCTGTCATATACACGCTTGCGCGGTTTTCTCCTCACTCTACATCACTGCCCGATTTGCTGCCCATCAAAAACATCCTGCCGCACCCATAAGATATAAACTTGAGACGGGCTAAATAGAGGCGGACGAACCCGCCGCATAACCCACCAGGGCAGTGCATCGAAACCGGGTAAATTCCCACTCCATACATGTGTGAGGGTGAATTTTTGCCCAACATACGCGCCGCCTAAGTCCGGCTCGGTTAGTGAATCTGGCAGCAGGACGATAGGTAGGGTGCGGCCTTCTTCGACAGTTTGAATATACGTCGTATTGGGGAAGTCGCGCAGTTCCCAAGCAATAATGCCATCGGAGGGTGCGAGAGCTGCCACCGGAAGTAGCGGAAAACCCCTAGCCCCGCGATCAGAAAGTTCGATCATTGTTTGGCGCAGGAGGGCAGCATCAGAGGTGGCGGTTTCAATATGCCATAATTCCACCGGATCGCTGGCGTTGGTCACGCTGACATCCCATCCCGCGCTTGTTCCTGTGATGAGTGCGAAGGCGAAAGTCCCAAGTACTGCGCTTTGTAGTGGTATTCGATTGCCCCAAATGCTGGCGGCGAGCATATAACCGACCCCCATAAACAACAGCGTCATCACGAGCCAAATCAAGCTTTGCATTTCAAACTGGAATTGCCCTTGCCCGATTAAGGTGAAAAAACTGCGTAGATTACCATCGCCCACTTTAAGTATGCCCCGTGCGACAATTTGCAGATGCAGCCCCATCATGACCAAAAGCCCACACATCAAAAACGCCAGCAGCCATTTGCTCCAAATGACGCTTTCGGTGCGCTCCTCTTCTCTATCGAGCAGCGTATCAATCCAAAGGGGAGAGGTGTCATCTTCCAGCAGGGCATCGCTTAATAAATAGGTGGCTAATCCTGCCAAAGGCACAACCAGCCAAAGTGCATGGGCTGCGCCTGCCCCTTGATACAAAATTGAAGCAAATCCAGCAAAAATAAGCCAGAAAATAAAAAAGCGATTGGTGAAGTCAAGTGCTTCTCTTCGTACCAATAACCAAACCGCGCCCAGCGCAAATATCCATAACCAAGGTTCATAAAACAAGCTGTTGACAAGCGGGAAAAACAGCGGATGCCCCGGTGTTGATTCGGTGATGCCTGTAAAAAACCCACTCAAGGTTGCGCCGACGGTGCTTAATCCTTGGGGAGACAACATAAATCCAGTACTGACGATCAATACTAGCAATACAGCGCCGATTGCGCCGGCCTGCCAAGGGAAGCCGCTGAATTGTGTGCGGATACCTGCTAACAAATTATCACCAACTGGATTCGCATCATCGGGGGCATCAAGTACGGTCAAAATAAGTGCTGCCGCGCCTGCGCCTGTTATAATAAGCGCCAATACCAAGCCGCCCGGTTCAGAGAGGAAAATTAGTGCGGCGAAGGCCATAAAAGCTGTCACACCGTAGGCTGTTGCCGGTTGAGAGTCGCCACGTCGCTCATAATAGCGCCAGATTACCCATAATCCGATTGTGGCAAAAACCATCGCCCACACTGTGCCACTGCTCAAGCGCGAGGCAGCGATCATCACAGGCGAAAAAGTAAGCAGCACCGCAAACAAAAACGCTCGCGCACGTCCAATCAGATCACTAAAAAGCAGTGGCAAACAAGTCAAGACTGCTCCCGCAAGCGCTGTCAGAATACGTGCCGTTACCTCGCTGCCACCGACTAATCCAAAAGCGATGCGCTGCACGACGAATAGAATAGGGCTATCGGATGTAATTGCGTTCCCTGATGCTTCCGGCGTTGTAGAACGATAAGCAGAAAGTGCTTGGCGCGTTTCAGTTTCCGTCAATGGGACGCTGCCGAGTGCTGCCAAGCGCAGCCCCACTGAGATCAAGATCAAAATAACAACGGCAATTGTTCCGGCTGAGACCATAATAGGCCGAACTTCCGCAAGCTGATTTGAGATTTCTTGCGCGGGGGGCTGCGCTGTAATTTCCATATTGGTTTAAGTTCCAAACTTTCTGTATTTAGACGTTATTGTCTTGTGAAGATTGTTGGCTGCGGCACACGATAAATGCGCGTGTTGCCCGCCTCGCACACTATTTCATAACTCTGGCGGAATTTATCTTCGCCTGCCGTGCCATAATACTCGCGCTCAACAACCCCATACAGAATATAATCGATGCTATATTGAGTGAGGATCGATAGTACGCTGTCTAATGTCATATCCCGATAAAGTCGTTCAATATCTTCCAAGCGCGTCCCAACTGACGACTCAAAGGCTGTTCCGCGCCACTGTGCTTCATGGTAACGCCAGCCTAAGACTGAGGGTAATCCTGTCAAAGCGCCTGTGCGACCTGAACCACCGAAATCATAAGACCCATTCCATGCGGCTTCCGCTACCGTCACATCATTATGTGTGGCGGTGACAGTTCGCAGACACATCAATGCCTCGTAATCGTCTAATCCGCCGCGCACCACTGATGAGCCGCCATCTAAAGTTGGGGTTGTGCCGCTGCGTCCAGCGCTGCCGCCTTCAAGTTGAGTACGGCTGTAAATGCCGATGATCGGATACAACATCCCGCCCCCTAAAACAAATAGGAGTATCGCTACGAAGAGGACGCGCAGCGGCATCGCGGGCAGACGCAGTTCTTTATCACCTAGAAAAGTATATACACCATAAGCGCTGGCAATACTGAAAACCACCCACGCTTGATAGTAGAATTTAAAAACTGTGTTCATGCGGGTGCCGAAATTGTCACGTAGATAGACGAATTCGGGGATTAAAATCAACATCAAGCCGACCCCGATCAGCACCAATGTAAATCCTGTTGCGGGTGAATACGTTGTGGCATTTTCCCCATCTTCTACATTTTTTTGCTTGGGCTTAAGACCAGGAAACAATCGAGCGACGATAATTAAAACTCCCGCCAGCAAAAAGACGGGTGTAAGGATCCGTTCCAGCCGTCGCAGCGCGAGTTCACCAATGACTTGAGTCCAGCCTCCGTTCTGTTCAATAAATTGGGTTGTTGTATTATAAATTTGTGGAGAGAGTCGTCCGCCAATCAGGAGCGAGGCGAAACTGCCAACCAAAACAAGCAGGACTCCGCCTGCGCTTAACAAGCCAAATCTCCAGTTGATTCGTCCTTCATTGCGTCCACGCCATGCTTCTACGGCGAGGAAAAAGATCAGAATAAGGAAGAAGGGCCCGAACATGACAAACAACTGCTGAAAGCGAGTCGGATGCAGTGTGTTCGGCAGCACCCCGCCAAGCTGCGATCTAAATCCGACGAGGAAGGGTAGATAGGCCAGCACCGTTATCGCCAGCAGGACGACACCGAAGGCAGACATTTCCAGCCAGTCTAAAAGCGTGAGTTTGCCATTTTTGATGAGCCGCCGGAGTGCGTCCGCCGCCACCAGCAGCGTAAGGTAAATCGGCGCATCCCACGTATTCAGGAAGATGAGCGACCCCACGCACAAGCCATAAAACAGCGTTTGTGTGATGTCTGGCCTCCGCCCGATGAGGAGGGTATTCAGCGCCAGTCCCATCGCCAGCAGCACATAAGGGAGCGTCATGACATGGGGGTGGCTATCCGCCAGTAAAAAACTGAACTGTGGGAACTCGTTAATCACTTCATTGACGCGCTGATTATTGAGGTCGCGTTCGGTAATCGTCCGGCTGGCATCAAACCACCACCAATTAGCGCGATCTGCGCTTTCCGCCGAAAGCAAATTAATCGGCTCGGTACGGCCTCCATACGTATCGAGGTTTTTGGCATCCCAAAAGCGCAAATAACTTTCGGAAACGCTGATGTTTTGATACGGAATTTGAATGATTAGGGTATGAAAATTGCCGAGCAAAATCATGAACACCATCGCTAGTAAGCCAGTCAAGATGGCTGTTCGACGGAGCGGTTGCTGATCGAGATGACTGCCTGAATAACGCGCCCTTGAGCGCACAAGGTTATAAGTTATGCCAAATGCGGCTGTGCCTGTTAGGGCGAACAACATCGCAATGTGCATGTTATAGCCGCTGGTCGCCCAGATTCCACTCATCATTGAGAGGATTGCGCCCATCACATAACCGAAGTAGTAGTAACTGATGGCATAACCAGACAACCAAGGGTCATTCGGCGGAAAAGTTTCGCTGCGCTGGACGGCGCTCATAAACGCCAAATCCATCATTTTTTCAGTGCCAGAAAAATTATTTTGATAAGCGCGTACCGTCGCCCAACTTACCAATAGGAGGACAAACAAGATTTCGGTAGCAATAATAACCGTGCGATTTTCTTGCCAGTAATCCCGCAGGTTAAAGCGCTCTTGATAGCTAAACCAGACCGTTATCGAGCCTGCCAACACAATCAACCAAGCGATGAGGACGCTGCCGGGGGTATTGTTCAAAAAACCGAGGCTTGCCAGTAGCCAAAAGACAAACGATACCAGCAGGATTCCGGCAGGTCGGGCTAAGGTATAGCCGCGATCTGGCAATCCACCTAAGAGGCGCGTCATCAACGGCAGAACGGTTAAGCCTGCGATTGTGACCAGCAGCCACCAATTAACAATGATCCAGCCTTCTTTGGCTAACCAATCGAAAAACACGTAATGTATCCGCCTTTTGTGTTCGCGCTATTGCGCTTACTGCCCGGTTTGTAAATTGATGACTGTCCCTAAATCGACAATAGGGATGGACGACAACGCTGCTTGATTGACGCTGTAGACCGTCGATAACCCTTCTTCGTAAACAATGCTCAACATGCCTTGATCGACCATGCGAGCGAGTTTATCCAGTCCGCCGGATAAGCTGTAACGTGCGCGTTCCAAAGAGCCGACAATGACATAACTTACTTCATAATGCCGCAGAATGGCTCCGGCCTGATTCACATCCGTCGTAGTGTAAAATGCGTTGACGTTTGCCCCGCGCTGACGGACGACTTGAGGCATGGGAGAAAGTGAGCGCTGCTGCGTTTGATGATAATCCCAGCCGAGTACCGAAGGTAGCCCGGTATTGATTGCGATGCGTCCACCATATTTATAAACTGAGCCGTAGCTTTGTGCCTCAATGATGACGGGCGAGCCTTGAATATTTTCTTGTAACCAGCGGATGAGCGTGTAATCATCTGGCAAGGAAAGGGTTTCATAGATGCCTTGATCGACCCCATTGACCGTCACACGATTTGTTTCTTCGCCATAGCTGGCAAACTGCATATAAGCCATGCCATCAAGCGAGACAGGGGTATTCGGGGCGAGACGGAACACGGCTTTGCCGCGTGTTGCCATAATCGGAAACAGCACCGCCATGAGAACCAAAGTTGTTGCCACCGCATACCAAGGGATGACCAATTTCGGCTTCCAGCGGATTGAACTGGCGACGAGCCATGAAAAAGCTGCGCCACCGACCACACTCAAGAATAACCACACCTGATTATAGAACTTGAAAACCGTATTTTGTCGCCCGTTATCGCCGCCGAGTACGACAAATTCCACGCCGAGCGTAATGCAAAGGGAGAGTCCGGCTAACACGAGGACAAATTGCATCGAGCGCGATTGCCCCGGACGGAAGAACAGCAGCCCAATCCATGCCACCAGTGGCAGTACGATTAAGGCGGCGCGTTCCCCCCGGAAGAAAATCATAAGTCCAGCTAACCACACGATGATGATGGCGAAAGTCAGCGCCAAGAGCAAGGGCGCTTTGCCGCGAAGGGCGGCTACTTTTACTGAGCGCATCCAACGGGCTGTTTCCCATAGGAGTAGCGAGAAAATCATGAAAATAAACAGGCCGTGAATATCGAGATAGGCCCAAATCGGCGTATTACCGCCGCCCCAGAGTTGAATTTTAGTAAACGCAGTGGCGAAGAAGGCATCATAGGGCTTGACGACAAGTACAGTAAGCGTGACAAATCCGCCAATCCGCACCAGCATGTTCAGCAACGAGTGTCGGTTGATCTTTCCCCACGTCAGCCACCACGCATAGCCTAAACCGAGAACGCTCAAAATTGTCAGCGTCGGCCAATCCCACGAATTAACCGCTTTGGACATACCGACGGCAATTGCGCCGACCAGCAGCGCCCCGCATTGTGCCAGTTTTGAACGTCGTTCCCGACCCGCGATGATGAGTTCGTTAAAGACAAATACAGCCACAAACAAAATCAGCGGCATAGCGATCATGTGGGCGTGCATGTCGCCGTAGAGATAGGTAAAGTAAGGCATCTCCGCAATCGAGAAATCGTTAACCTCCGGAATTTCCGCAATAACTCGCGTAGGCGCCCAAAACCAACGATCTGGTGAGACATAAAGTGGCTGGCCTTGCAGTAATTTGCCTGCGCCACCCACTAAGCCCTCAACCAGCGAAGTGATTTTGAAAACCTCATAGCCGATATGATCGCCGAAGCTATCCGCGACTGAAGCCTCCGAAATCCTTGAACCGATCTCTTGTTGGGCGGTGGCATCCTGCGCGATTTGTTCAAAGGTTAAGCCTGTTGCTACTTGATACGCCCGTTCTTCGCGCTCCCGCAGATACCAATCGAAGCCCTGTGGAATTTCATAGCCGCCCATTTTGGCGACACCGTTAGCGAAAACCCGCACGGTATCCAGATTGCCCAAGAGGACTGCCATCACCATCGCCATAATCCCAGCGACCCAAGGATTACCCAATGTGCGGCGTTTAACTTTTTCTTCTTTTGGAATCTCAGTAAGCAGTGTGTTTTGTGCGCCCGATTCTTCCAGCGCGTCGTCTGCTTTGCCGCGCCATGCGCTTACGACATTGAACGCGACTGAAAAAGCCGCTATTCCGGTTAATGAAAATAGAGTCGGTAAAATCAGGTTATAGGCAATCGACGGTATCACGCCTAAAAGCAGGGTAGGTGTGCCGACGATGACAAAGCCAAAGTAGTAGTAATTGAGATAGCCGCCAGCATACCAAGGGTCAATCGGCGGGAAGATGGTGCTGCGGAGGACTCCATTGAAGTAAGCGAAGTCCATCGGTTTTTCGCCACCGAATGAACTGTGCCATAAATCAGGATTAGTCAGCCGAACCGCCAACATAAATAAGAACAACGCAAAACTAATCACTTCGATCCAAATCAGAAGCTGCCAGCGCTTTTTTAAATAGACGATTAATTTTTCGCGGTTTCGGAAGGCCGTGAATGCACTGATGAGCGCGAGAATCAATAACGCGCCGAAAATGCCTGCTTGCGACCAAACCGGGACGCGCAAACTGGAAACAACCCACGTAGACCAGCCCGTGAGCAAAATGCCTACATATTTCGCTACGCCATAACCGCGATCTGCTAAACCGGGGAGCAGCGCGAAAAGTAAAGGCCATACCGCCCATCCAAAAACGACGATGATGAGCCACCAAACTAAGACGGTTACAACAGGCTGCGTGTTAATCGGACTGCGGCTGTTAAAGCGCTCCGACCATGTGCCGCCGCTGTACTGCGTTTGGCGCATATCGTCGGTCATCATCAAGCCGGTAGGGGAGACATCGGCTTGCAGCGATGATAAGGTCTGGATGTTGGTAATTGTGGGGTCATCATAGCTATAACCGGCGTTATCGGTTCGAGTTAGCGATACGCCGTAGAGAATATTTTGGGCATTCTCTTGTAAGTAATCCGCCCGTTTTTTAAAGATGAACACGACGGGATGATCGTAGACTGTGAAGGCTTCTTCCGGCTCAAATTCATTGAGCCAGCGGGGAGCATCATACGTCGGCAAATATTGATCGGAAACGCGCAGTGGCCCCAGTTCAAAGGTCTCTTGGAATGTCTCTACCAGATCAAAACCGAGTTCGCCGTTGAAAAGTGCCTCATAAAACCGATTTGTCAGAGGCCAGCGGGACGGGTTGCGTGAGTGTGTGTCATAACGGCGATTGGTCGGCACCATGATGTAATCGGTTTGACTGAGAATCGTCGTCATACGGTGAAGTTTTGTGACATCATCTTCGTCATGCGTATTGAATAAATAACCATTCAATAATCCCGCCCAGACAGAGCGCCCGTTGCAGGTATAAATCGTAAACATACCGGCAGGGGGATCGTCGGCTAAGGTCGTCCCGTCTGGTAAGGTACATACGTTGGCAGGCATCCCCTCTTCCCAAGCGGATTCGAGCGCCATGACCGATCCTGCTCCGATTACGGGGCCATCGCTGACTATCACATTGAGTGTGTAATTCTGATATGCCTGCACCTGCATCGGCGCATCAAACGGAATATCGTAAGCATTTCCCAACGGATGGGCGGAACGGGTTAAATCGACTGTCAATGTCGCCGTGCCAACGATTTCGCCAGTTTCCTGATGAGTAATCGTGATGCTGACTGTCTCGGCACCAGCATCATCACCGAGATCGCCTAAGTGCGGCGCGTGGATGCTGCTCACCGTGCCGTCGATGGTTGGCTTAAATGTCGAACCAGCGGATTGACCATCTTGATAACGGGTTGCTGTTTCAAAAAGATAATTTTCAATTGGGATGAGATCGGGATTTGTGATGGGATTAGTATTATAAATTCCTACGTTCAGCAGTGGGACATCAGGAGATGCACCGTCAATCCGCATAGCGAAATCACCCGGCACATTTTCCCACGTCCAATAAGAAGCCTGCGTGAATGTTGCTGTATGGCGGTAGATATTGGTAAACATCCCCGCCCATAAGAAAGTAAATCCAACCACGCCGATAAGCAGCGCCGCGCCCAACGGACGAATTTTAGGCGTTTTGGAAAAAGTAGGCCGCGCCAGTTCAACCAGCGCCCATGCCGCCAGCACACACAATACTGGATAAAGCACCAAGAAATAGCGCATACTGGCGACCCAATTGCCACCCAGCCAGCCGAAATATACCAGAATCCAGCCGAATAACAGTAAATTGCGAAGCGATCCCGGCTTACCACGCAGCACCCGCCAGCCTGACCATGTCCAACCGAACCATCCACTTAAACCAAGCGCGATTCCCATCCCCCAAAGCACGATATTTTGCCAAGGGAACAAGTAATTGATGCGCCCAATCCACTGATAATTAGGCGGGCTTTCCGCTTTTCCACTAACCAAATTTTGGGCGGTGGCGATATCGTCTAAAAATGCAGGATTAGGACGTAGCCCGAAAAAACCCGGCCCCATAAAGGCGTATGGATTCAAGAGGCGGAACGTAAAGATAGTAATGAAACCTGCCAACACCAATCCACCTATGCTATAGGTTATGATGCGATTGCGTTCTTCTTGCGCGTCTCGTCCCAAGAGAGCAGGCAGTATCCGCAGGCCAGCAGCAACGATCAGCAATCCGACTACAGGCAGCACATTGATCCGGCTTGACAGCGCCATGCCATACGCCAGCCCAAACAATGCATACGCGCTTAATTTGCCATCGACCTGTACCCGCACCGCGGCATAAATTGCCAGTGTGACGAACAGATTGCTCATGGCATCTGTTGTGCCGAAATGCGCTTGTTGAATGGGAAACACGCAGGCCGCATATAAAGCCGCCGCCAACAGTCCGACCCATTTACCATGCAAACGTGTGCCAATGAGGAATACGATAAAGATCACAATCATGTCCGCTGTCGCCGATAAAAAGCGCCAGACTAATTGTAAACCGTTAGAATCCGTCCAATAATTCGTCCAAACGCTGCCCAGAGCGCCAAATTCATTCAGGCTTTGTGCGACGACTCGTGTGAGAAATAGAGGCAGCGTGCCGTAAACGTATAAGCCTTCGCCGACATTATGTGGATTCCAATCTGAGCAGCGCGTATCGAAATAACCGCCAACCCCGTTAGTTGTTGGATTCCGCTCCGCGCAATAAAGGGTTTGTTCTTCTACAGAAATCGGGTCAGTGCGATGGGTCGTAAAATTCAAAAAGCCCATACCGAGCTTTGGCGCGACGTTCATTGTCAGGAAGCGCTCGTCAGGATGAAACCGCACAAAGTCATCCCAATTGAGCGAGACGAAGCGAAATAAGCCGCCCATCCCCATGACAAAAAACAGTATTACGCCCACAAGTAGATCGCTGCGGACGATGCTGACCGAGCGAGGTGGGATTGTTTGTGTTTGCGACTGAAAAGGGCGGGCTTGTAACATAAATGGATTAAGCCGTTTGCACTAAGCGATCAGCGGATAAAAATAGACCGATGAATACCACAAGTCAATACACCATAAGATGGAGGATTCCTCACTATTAACCACACATTGGCTAAAGATCACAGAGTGACCTTTGCATGTTACCTAGGTTAACACCCACGAGCAGTCGTATAGGTATCGGTGAAGTCTTGCAAGCCCCCTTCGCCAATGGCTGGAACAAAGTAGGTTTTATAATCATCGCCCACTTGATAAGTTGTGATGATAGTGGCTGTTCCGGTTGGGAACCACTGCCGAAGCAGCGTTTCCGCATTGTCATCGCGTAAATTATAAAAAAACAAGAGATTGCGGTTCGCGTCAAGCTGATACTCGTTGGCTCGGCAGCGCCACGCATCATAAATCATATTTGGGAGATAAATGGAGGGGTCGGCTGATTCTTCGGGGCGGGCAAAAGCCCCATTAGGCCAGTGCATCACGCCAGCTTCCATGCCGACAATCGTATGATCCCACCAGTTGTTATAGGCAATCATGAAGGCGTTGCCCAAAGTACTGCCTTCGGCAAAGTCGTGCAGCATCTGACCTGCATCGCTATAGGGTAAAGATGAATTGGCGTAAGACTCACGGAACTTCACAAAATAAAGCGTTGAATTGAGCGCGAATGTAATCAAAACAACGGTTGTGACCAGCGCGACACTGGAAAATAAACCTAACCAGCCGTTGATGAGCCGCCGTGCATAAATCGCCAGAAGCGCTAATGGAAAGGCCGAGAGTAAATAGGAGGGCGGCAGCGCACCGCTGGTACGAGTCGCGCTCGGATTTTCGAT
>DAOTTO010000437.1:0-3655 GCA_034437895.1 Anaerolineae bacterium
TGGCCTGTGTTGCCATAATCGACCACAAATGGCTGCCAGAAGGCGCGCTGCGGCTGCGGCGTATCAATCACGACATCGCCCCGCGCAAAGATACGCGCTTGATAAAGATAGGCCATTTCGTCTTCGAGATGGGGGAGATGGTCAAACACGCGATCACTCACCAGTGCAGCCAAGAAGAAGCTGAACAGGGCGAGCGCGAGCGCGGCAAAATTATAGAGTGCGAGATTTTTTACTTTATCATTCATCAGGCGGAAACAAGCCTTCTGTTGTTGGTAAGGGCAATTTTATGAAATGACTTAAACGCGAAAACATTTTACGCCGTTTGTGAAAGGACGACCAGTGGCTTTCGGTCTTGGCATAACGGTGTGCGCTCCTTTATAATATCCTCCAGTTTCGTTAAAGATAGATCAACCAGACTCCCGTTCTTTTCCGGGGGGTGGATCAAAATACCACAAGCAGAAGGAATACAAAAAATGAAGGTCATCCTCCTGGATTATGTTTACAAGCAGGGAGTAGCGGGTGAAGTTATTGATGTCGCGGATGGTTACGCCCGCAATTTCTTGATTCCCCGTAAGTTGGCAGCAAAAGCAACCGTAGGTGAACTAAAACGCGCTGGCAAATTGCGCGATCAAGCTGTCGCTAAACGTGCTGCGCTGGAAAATCGTTTGAGTGAAGTGGCAAGCATTATCGACGGGGTTGAACTCGTCTTTGGTCGTCGTGCCGCTACCACCGGTAAGTTGTTCGGTTCGGTGACAACGCAGGAAATTGCCGAATCGCTGCTGAACAAAACAGGCGTGGACATCAACCGTCGTCGTATCAGCCAGCAAGGGCTGCGCGAAATTGGTGTGCATGATGTGCCTGTGCGTATGGGAACGGAAACGTCCCCAACACTGAAGATCGTCATTGTGCGCGAGGACGAATTGCAAGGTTATATCGCAAGCAAAGCTGCGGCGGAAGCCCGTGCAAAGGCTGCTGCTGAGGCTGGCCCCGAAGCCCAACCAGAAGCTGAAGAGGAAGTTCCGGCAGAAGTTGCTCAAGATTTGCCGACAGAAGTGCTGCCGATGGACGCGGTGCGGGCGGCGGTGGACGACTTGCGCCAGGCGGAAGTATCTGAGCAAGAGAACAGCGATAGTTAATCGCTCAATTCGGCATAATTTAATGACGCAGCCCCGCCGGGAAAACCGTCCGGGGCTGTGTTTTTTGTGAGGTTGGTCACGGTTCGATGGATTTATTTTCGCTCGGCCTGTATTTGCGTGATACACGCGAAGCCAAAGAGATTGCGCTTGAAAAAGCTGAGATTGATCTTCGGATTCGGCGGCGTATCTTGGAGTCTTTTGAGCAGGGCGAGTTTAATATCACGGATGCCTCTTCGGTACAGATACGCGGCTTTTTGCGGAATTATGCGCGTTATCTCGGCTTAGATGATGACCGCATCGTCTTGCTTTATGAGGCCGCGCTCCAGAATGCCAATCGTCGCGGACGAGGGCGATCACGCCCTGCAAAACCACCGAGTGAAAAGCGTAAGCCAGAAAAGCCGATTACAGAATCACGCCGTGTAGTCACGCAAGAGCAGCCTGCGACTGAACGCAGATGGGGTGGTAAGCGCCGCACCCGCCAAGAACGGCGTGAACTCCGCGAGAAACGCGCTTCGCAAGAACTAAATCCGCAGGAACTAAGCGCACCAGCATCGACCAATCCGATGATGACACCGACGGAATTTCCAGTATTTACGGATCGTCCTGCTTCGCGTCCGCGCCGTGAGATTACGGATACCGATCCTGCGCTGCCGCGTGTGACGTATGGCGAAAAGAGCGATAACCGCCGCTCGCTCAACTTTTTGAATACGCTGGCGATTTTAGTCATCGCGTTGGCGGCGATAGGTGTGATTATCTTCGTCGGGGTGCAGTTGATTCAGCCGCCGCAGGATAACCAACCGGAAGGCATTCTGGGGCAGTTACCCGATCAACCGACCTTCAGCCTTGTGCCGACTTTGGGTTTCGCGCCAACACCCGGCCCTACGCTACCAGTCGATACGCTTGGAATCGCCCAACAATATGATGGGGAAGGGGTCGCAGTCACGATTCGGGCGCAGCAGCGCACATGGCTGCGCGTGACGACGGATGGTAATGAACAGATTAATCGGCTGGTGCTGCCAGAAGAAATTTTGGACTATCGTTCTCCGAGCATCATCACTGTGACCGCCAGCAATGCCGAAGCGCTGGTGATGATTTACAATGGGCAGCCGCAGGGGATATTTGGTGGGCGCGGGCAGGCCGTCGATCTGACGTTTACGCCAACCGAAACCAGCATTACGACGGGGCCGGGGTTCGAACCGACGCTGGAAATCTCATCGACTCCGCCGCCGACACAAGATCAAGGGCTTCCGGCGACACTGCTCGCACAGCAGACACCAACGGCGACACCGGGGCCGAGTCCGACAGCCAGCAACACCCCTACAATTACGAATACAGCGCTGCCGACTGCTACGCCGAGCGCATCACCGACGATCACCTTTACGCCGCTGCCGACGAATACGGCTGGTCCCACGCCGACAGCCAGCGACACGCCGCAGCCCTCCAATACACCACCGCCGACTGCGCCCGTGCCGCCGCGTATCCCGGCGCTTTCGCCCACACCGTCGAAAGAAGGGGCGTAAAGAAAAAAATGATAGAAGAAATTTCAGCAAATGATGTTATTGGTAAAAGCTATATTCACGAATATGAGAAACAGCTAGAGTGTTTATGGGCTGAATTAATTGGTTTAAATATACGTATATTTTACATAGAAAAAATAGACGTTTTTCCTCTCAATTTATTTTTAGATATAAGGGACAAAAATTTCTGGCACACTATTAAAAATAGTTTACTTGAGGGTTGTATATCAAGTATCTATCGAATTGGTGTTGATCAAGGAGAAGATACTTTAACGTTAAAAAAATTAAAGAACAATATCTTTAAGAATAAACGTGAAGATATTGACGATAATGTTGAAAAGTGGTTGAGGCAAAATCTGTCCGAGTTAAATTTTGATAAACGTTTGGCAAAATTTGAAGATCAAGTTCGTGAAATTCGCCATAATTATTATGGTCATCTTATTTACGAAACCAATATAAACCCTGATCTAATCAAAATACAAGAGATTGCATTATATTTAGACGATATTCAGGAAATGCTCGACATCTTCCTAGATTTATTCAACTTGCTTTGTTTCAATCATATGCGTTCACTGTGGTATTGGGATCATTCTGAAAACGCTAGAAAAAGTAATGATACAGATATAGATCGTCTTCTTGACCTTGTTGCAGAACATAGTCATCTTCTAAATGCCCCTGAACAAAATAAAGATTTATGGGTACTTATACGTGCAGATTATACAGATAAAGAAATAGAGATTTTAAATCACTATCGCTCTAAATTGGGAATGCCTAGAATCTAATAACACTTGAGGCTATAAAGTAAATGAAATCTCGCAAAGAAAACTACTATCTACTCAGCTTAGGCTGTTCAAAAAACACTGTCGATTCAGAGAGCATCGCGCAGGTGCTGCATCAAAATGGGATGCGCGGCGTAGGTGATCCGACGAAAGCCGATATTTTGATTGTGAATACCTGCGGCTTTATCGATGCAGCGAAGCAAGAAAGCATTGACGCGCTTAA
>DAOTTO010000438.1:0-2773 GCA_034437895.1 Anaerolineae bacterium
CCGAATACGGCCTCTTATATCTTTGACCCCACGTATCAAAACGCGGATGACCGCTATCAAAATTTGCGTCCGGTTACGCGCCGCGCTGCTTATGAAGCGGACATCACCTATGGCACCAATAACGAGTTTGGCTTTGACCATCTGCGCGATAACATGGTGATGGATAAAACCCAACTCAGCCAACGAGAAAAACTCTATTTCGCCATTGTGGATGAGGTGGATAACATCCTCATTGATGAAGCGCGTACCCCGTTGATTATCTCTGGGCAGGCCGATCAGCCGTCTGATTACTATAAGACCTTTGCCCCGATAGTGCGTACCTTAAAGCCCAGCAGCCAAGACAGTATTGATGATGAGAATCCCGACGGCGATTATGTGGTCGATTTTAAAGACCGTGTGGCGTACCTGACGGAAGCCGGTGTAGAGAAAATTGAGCGCAAATTGGGTGTCGATCAGCTTTATCATGCCGATAACTCCGACATGATTCCTTATGTAGATAATTCGCTGCGGGCGATGGTGCTGTATAACCGCGACAAGGAATACGTTGTTCAGGATGGTCAGGTCATCATCGTGGACGAATTTACTGGACGATTGATGATCGGGCGGCGTTTCTCTGAAGGTTTGCATCAAGCGATTGAAGCTAAAGAAGGTGTTCAGATTCGCCGCGAAAACTTAACACTGGCGACAATCACCTTCCAGAATTTCTTCCGCATGTATGCCAAACTCGCAGGTATGACGGGAACAGCGCTCACTGAATCAGAAGAATTCGAGAAGATTTATAATCTCGAAGTGGTCGCTATTCCGACGCATCAATCCATAGTCCGGCAGGATAACCAAGACCTTGTGTATATGCACGAGAAGGCCAAATGGGATGCCGTCGTCCAAGAAATTAAAGAACGTTACGAAAAAAGCCAGCCTGTGTTGGTCGGTACAGTCGCTATCGAGACTTCCGAGCGCCTGAGCAAAATGCTGAAAAAAGCGGGTGTTCCGCATGAAGTGTTAAACGCCAAGCAGCATGAGCGCGAAGCGACCATCATCGCGCAGGCTGGACGGGCGGGTGTGGTGACGATTGCAACCAACATGGCTGGGCGTGGTGTCGATATTTTGCTCGGTGGCAACCCGGAAGGGCTGGCGCGGGATACATTGCGTAAAAAGGAAATCGACATTACGCAGATGACCCCCGAAATTTGGCAAGAAGCATTGACACAAGCCAAAGCCATCACCGAGGTTGATCGCCAGAAGGTGCTTGCTGCTGGCGGGTTATATGTGCTTGGGACGGAACGGCATGAAGCGCGGCGCATCGACAATCAGCTTCGAGGTCGTGCGGGGCGGCAGGGCGACCCTGGCGAAACCCGTTTTTATCTGAGCCTTGAAGATGACTTGATGAAGCGTTTCGGCGGTGATCGTGTAAAGGGCTTTATGTCTTGGGCAAATATGCCAGAGGACGAGGCGATTGAACATACGATGATTACGCGCTCCATCGGGCAAGCGCAAGTGCGGGTCGAAGGTCATAATTTCGATATTCGCAAGCGTGTTTTGGAGTATGATGATGTCGTCAATAAACAGCGCGAGGTCATTTATGGCCTGCGGCGTGATATTCTATATGGGGATGATCTGACTCCGCGTTATCTCGAACTACTAGAAAAAGCCGTCGTAGACATCATTGATGAATTCGCGGATGATGAAAATAACGCGCTCACATGGGATGTGGAAGGCATGTATCGCCAGCTTTATACCATATTCCCAGTGCCGGAAGAGATCACGCCGGAGATCATGGCGGAATACGCTACGTTGGAGACTTTGGAAGAAACCCTGCTGCAAGGGGCGCGGGATACCTACGAGGCCAAGAAACATGCGCTTACGCCAGAAAATATGCTGCGGGCGGAACGTTATGTGCTGCTGCGGGCGATTGATGTCCATTGGCAGCGCCATTTGACCGATTTGGATGTCCTGCGCGAGGGGATTGGCTTGATGGCGATTGCCCAGCGTGACCCGCTGGTGGAATATAAGCGGGAAGCCTTCGCCATGTTCGAGGAAATGAGAGCCAGCATCAATAAACAGGCTATTCAAGATATCTTCCGTGTCCAAATTACGGCTGTACAGCGCCAAGCTGCACCTCGGCAAATGCAAACCATTCGTCCAACCGTAAGTGGCGGGAGTGTTGCGGAAGCCCGTCCTGAACCGGTGCGGGTACAGCGCAAAATAGGCCGCAATGATCCATGCTGGTGTGGCAGCGGTAAAAAGTACAAAAATTGCCATCTCAAACAGGATCAACTCACAGGGAGCTGATTTATGGTTGGTAAGGGTGAAACCAAAGCAGGCTTTGCCCTTACCAACAAATCTAAATCCCGAAATCACACGTAGATTAACTCATTGAGGTAAAACCCTAAACTATGGTAAGTGATTCGCTGGCTGGCAAAGCATCTCGCACTGTAATGACCCCTGAACTGCTCGATTTCTTGCATCAGAAGGTCAATTCTTTTGTTAAGTGGGATCTTGTGCGTTTTTTTCATGATAACCCGCATACGAAAGACACCGTGGAAAACCTCGCACGTTATATTGGGCGTGATGTCAAGACGATTGAACGCGAGTTACAGAGTCTTGCTGCCGCTGATGTCTTAAAACGTGAGGAGATTTCTGGTTTAGACATCTATGAGTTGGGGGAGGATGAGTCGGTTCGGCAGCTTATTGCGGAATTTATCGAGGCTTGTCATGACCGTGCATTTCGGGTGGAGGCTATCCACTACGTAATTAAAGAAATGCAGTTTTCTCC
>DAOTTO010000439.1:0-24359 GCA_034437895.1 Anaerolineae bacterium
ATAAACAAAATGACCAAACTTAAAACTGTCGCTGCACCGGGAACACATGAGGTCATCATGACACGCGAATTCGACGCGCCGCGATCACTTGTATTCGAGGTCATGATGGATCCCAAGCATATTCCGCATTGGTGGGGGCCAAAGCAGTATACAACCAGCGTGGATAAGATGGAGGTCAAAGCCGGTGGCCTTTGGCGCTTCGTTCAGCGTGATGAAGAGGGTAACGAGTTTGCCTTTCATGGGGTATACCACTCGATTACACCTGAACAGGTCGTTGATACGTTTGAATTCGAGGGAATGGCGGGTCATGTGATTCTTGAAACAATCACTTTGGAAGCATACGAAGGAGGCAAGACCAAGATGATTGTTTCTTCGGTCTTCCAGTCGGTTGCAGACCGTGATGGGATGCTCAGCGCGGGCATGGAGGAAGGGTCGAGCGAATCTTATGATCGTCTTGAAGCGCTGTTGGCGGAATTGTAATTAAGCGGAGAACGTACATGCACAAGGTAATTTCAAAAGACGGCACGACCATCGCCTTCGATCAGTCCGGTCAAGGACCAGCGCTCATCCTCGTAGGCGGCGCGTTTGAACAACGGGCGATGGACTCGGACACGGCACACCTCGCAGCATACCCGCTGCTGGCGCAGCACTTCACCGTGTTTCATTATGATCGTCGGGGGCGGGGCGACAGCACCGATACGCAGCCCTTCGCGGTGGAACGTGAGATTGAAGACATTCAAGCCCTGATCGACCAAGCAGGTGGTTCGGCATTTGTCTCCGGTATCTCCTCCGGCGCAACCCTCGCTTTTGAGGCAGCGCTAACGCTCGGCGGCAAAGTGAAGAAACTTGTGATGTACGAAGCGCCTTATAACGATGAGTCGGCTGCCCGTCAAGCCTGGGTGACTTATCAAAAACAGCTTAAAGAACTGATTGCAGCAGACCGCCGAGGTGATGCGGTGGCGTTGTTTATGGCGCTGCTCGGTATGCCGGAAGAACATCTTGCCGGAATGCGCGAATATGAGATGTGGCCGATGTTTGAAGCAGTAGCGCCCACCCTTGTTTACGATGCCGCCGCTATGGGCGAAGATGCCTCGGTTCCCACCGAAAAAGCAGCCCGTATTACGGTGCCTGCCCTCATCATGGACGGCGGCGCGACCCCTTATCCATTTATGCACATCTCAGCGGCGGCGCTGGCTAACACGATGCCCCATGCACAGCACCGCACGCTGGAAGGTCAGACGCATGAAGTCGCTGCGGAGGCGATTGCGCCCGTTTTGGTCGAGTTTTTTAACAGCTAATCCATCAAAATCACCATAAAGGATCATCCGATGACAGAACAGAACGATGCTCAAGTTACACAGCAGGAACCAGTACCCAGTGCTGCGCTCAAGGCGCTTGATCGGCACATGGAGTCTATCGGGTGAAACAAAAGGCCAGATTCGCTATGAGTGGATGGAAGACGGCTTTTTCTTGCTTCAATATGTTGATCTTGAACTGCGTGGCAATAGAAGCAAAGGCATGGAGATCATCGGACAGGAACGCGTCTTTGGTACGACTGAACCGAGCGAGACCATTAAATCGCGCTATTATGGACATAAGGGCGACACACTCGATTACGTTTATGAACTTGAAGGTGACACTCTCACGATCTGGAGTGGCGAAAAAGGTTCACCCGCCTATTATAAAGGCACATTTAGCGACGATGACAATACGCTTTCAGGCGCTTGGGTAGGGCTTGGTGGTGGATATGAATCAACGTCAACGAGGGTCACAAGCAACTAAGAGGACATCGTAATGTGCAGAAATATCAAACCGCTTTTCAATTTTGAACCGCCAGTGTCCGAGGATGAAGTGCAAGCCGCCGCCTTGCAATATGTGCGGAAAATCAGCGGCTTCACCAAGCCATCTAAAGCGAATGAAGCCGCCTTCCTCGCTGCTGTCGATGCGATAACGCTCATCTCCAAAAACCTGCTCGATTCACTGGAGACGAATGCGCCGCCGAAAGATCGTGTTGAAGAAGCGGTGAAGGCAAAATTGCGATCTGCTCAAAGATTTGCCAAATAACTCACGTTACGCAGACACTCAAATCACTGGACACTGGCAGTTCAAAACTGCCAGCTAAAGCGTTTGGAAACCCCTGAAGGGGTTAAGTAAAGATTCTTTAACCTCTTTAGAGGTTTCCAAATTGAGGGGTAGCTCTGGGAACCCAGAGCGGATAGCTGCGTAACATCAGTTAATACATAAAACGAAAGGGCGTAGTATCACACTACGCCCCCTACAAACCTGCAATTATCTGAGTATTTAAAGGCGCTGATTAAGCGCTTTTTTGTTTCATCTGACGCACCGAGATTTTGCCGGACTTGGTGATTTCATCGAAGCAGTCAATTTCTTCCGGGAGCAAGGTGGCGCGGCTGTCTTTGGGAATATCTTTCAGATAATCCTTGATATTCGGGAATAATTTGCTATCCGCAAAGAGGACAGGCACTTGAGACGATTTTATTTCTAATTTTGCGCGTGGATCCACGAAGATAATGAGGGGCTGAACAGGCGCATTGATCCCAAGTGACTGCATAATGCGTTGGATGTGCTCTGCTGCTTGCACTGCGTCTTGGGTGGGGTTGCCAATGCCGTCCAGCCGGAAAATGCTAAACAAACGACTCAATGGGCTGCGATGGGTCTTCCAGCGATCCCCCTCAACGGTATAAGACCCGTCCTGATAGCGCGTGATAATGGCAAACACCCCTTGTGGGACGATCAAGACATGACGTGCCGGGAAGTGATAGTAATTGTAAAGTACGCCTTTTTTGCCGATCCCTTTGAGTCCTGCTTCGATGATGGTCTCTGGACGCGGCATCCGTACCCATAGATTGGTCATGCGGATGGAAAAAAGGGTGCTGGTCATGCCGACGATCAAGACGATAGGCATCACAAGGAGATAAAGGGAATCGGAAAAATTCTCAAGTGCTTCAATCCCGAAGGCCTGTCCGTTGGCGATGAAGAAGCCGCCGATTAAGATGGTCATGCTGAAAAGAAACAGATAAGTGGCAATCTGTTTGTTGCGTTGTATCAGTTTCTCGTTAGTTTCGATACGCATGTTAACTCGCTATTGATTGGGTATAAAGTAAGCAATGGTGCCGGCATGGGTGACTTCAGCACAGATGAGATCATTAAAACGGACGGTGGGCAAAATTGTCCAGCGGCGCGGCGCACCAAAGGCCAAACCAAAGACTGCGCGATCTAAGACATCGCCGGTTGGACGGAAGCAGTGCGTAATCCTATAAGGGAGTGGGCGTGTGCCTGTTTCGAGGCCATACATCGAAATATCGTAACTGAAACCGCTGCGTGTGTACCCCTCTGGATTGGGTGGTGATAGATAATCGGGCAAGACATAACAGAAAACCCGCACGCTGTTGCGATAGGTCACGATGATGTCTTGCAGATCGACCAACACAATCGAGCAAGATGTGGTGGTATCGTACTGCACCAGCGGCGACAAATCCGGCGCAGTACCGACGACTTGGCGAATCGGTGGCGCGGCGGACGGCACAGAAATCACGACACCTGCACCACCTTGCTGGCCTGCTTCTGTGCGAAGGCTTGGCGCGGGTGAAGGGCCAGCAGGCGGGTTATCCACAATCAGTTCGATGTTGATCCGTGCTGCGCCACCCATGTTGATATTGACAGGCGCAGACCCATTGGATGGCCCCAAGACCGCTGCTGCGCCCAAATTATTGATGTCAAATGCGGCATTCGGCTGCCATGCCCAATAGGTTACGCCGCTGTTGCCAGAGCGATCTGCGCGAAATTGAAAATCGACAGGGAGATAAAACCCCGCCCACACAAAGGGTTGGGTGATCGTGAGTGGCTGCGGAAAGGTATAGGTATAAACACCCGCCGCCGAAATATCGACCTGCGCGAAGCCGAGAATTTGGGCATCGTTGGGCGAACCGCCATTCGCATCTTGATAGACCACGACATTTTCTGCCACACCAGCGGCGGCACTGGCGACATTGATGCTGACGCGATCAAGACGTGTAGGCAGCGTAATGCCCCGCGCAAGCAGATCAAACCGATTGACGACGACGGATGCTTCGCCAGAAATAAACCAACTCGTACTCCCAGAAGTGGTGTTGTTGGTTAAAACCACATTCCCTGCCTGAGCCGTTTGCGCGGTTCGTAGTGATAAGCCGAGCAGCAGCGCGATGCACCCGACCAAGAACGATTTCTTAAAAATGAACATTTGAGCCTCCTCGAAAAGCGACTATCCTATAACAATCGCCTATCGTGTATAATGCGTCCGATTTTAGGGTCAATCTGCCAGATGGTCAAGCAAATCGGTGAATCTCTTAAACTGCGTCCCGATGATGACTATTGTAATCATGGGCGATGAGGATTAAAAAGGTATTGGTAAAATGGAATTCGCTTTTCTTGGCTTTGTGATGCTGTTGGCGTTGGGGGCATGGTGGTCAATGGTGACTTTCCCCAAACAGCGCGATTTTCAAAAGCGCCAGCGCTTCGCCCGTTCTTTGGCGCAGGGTGATGAAGTAATTACGTATGGCGGAATTATCGGCAAGGTGATCGCAATCGAAGACGGTGTTGCTTCTGTCGAAATTGCTGATGGTATCGTCGTCCGAATGATTACTGCCGCGCTTATGCAGCCTTTCGACCCCGAAGAAATCGCCCGGAACGCAAGGGCAGGCTTAGAAGACGAGCCAGAGGCCATTCAAGAAACAGTTTAGTAGATAAGTGCAGTTCAGCGGGGCAAATCGCAGCCCCGCTTTTATGTTGTCAAGAAAGGTTTTCTATGCGGCGCAATCTTTTATGGTTCGTGTTTATTGTAGCCTTAACGGCTTTTTCAGTTTATATTGCTTTGCCTGATACGCCTAAACCGAATTTCTTAAAACGCGGTGGTAATGAAGTACGGTTGCAAGAATGCCAACAACAAGCAGCGGCAGACCCGACGGCGACGGTGGATTGTTCGCGCTTTGAGCCTGAACTAGAATTTAGCCAAGGGCTGGATTTGGTCGGTGGGCTGCGTGTGCTGTTGCAAGCGGAAGTGCCGACAGACACTTTTACCCGTGCCGATTTGCAGGAAACGGCGAACAGTGTGGGACGGCGCGTAAATTCACTCGGTTTAAGCGAAGCTACTGTGATTTTGCAAGGCGACAGCCGTATTTTGGTCGAACTGCCGGGTGTTACTGATCCGCAGCAAGCCATCGATACCATTCAGCAAACCGCGCTGCTGGAATTTGTTGATTTTGGCGGACTCGGAACTCAGGCACAATCACTTGTGGGGCGCAGTATCCTGACTGATCAGCAAGAAGAAAGTCAAGCGCAGCGTGAAGCTGCTGCTGCACAGGAAGGGGCGCAAAATCCAGAAGCGACTGCCGAACCTACCGTCAGCCAAGCTGAAGCGCCCCTCGTTAATCCCAATACAGGCCTGCCTTTTGATACGATTATGACGGGCGCAGGCTTACAGGCGGCGGTTGCGGAATTCACTGGACAGCAGTGGGTAATTAACTTTGAATTAACCTCCGAGGGAAGCGCAGTGTTCGGGCCCTTCACAGCGCAGCGCATCGGCGAGCCGTTAGCGATTGTGCTGGATGGTGTTGTGCTTTCTGCACCCAGAATTAATGCCCAATTGGATACGGGTGGCGTTATCGAGGGGCAATTTACCGAGCAGGAAGCCAAGCAGTTGGCGCTTCAACTCCGTGCGGGTTCGCTGCCTATTCCGCTGCGTGTAGAAAGTGCGGAGTCGGTTGGCGCAACGCTCGGTCAAGAATCGGTTCAACTGAGTGTTCGTGCAGGTATCGTCGGCATTATCGTTGTACTGGCCTTTATGCTCATCTACTATCGCGTCCCCGGCATCGCGGCTGATCTGGCGCTTTTAGTGTTTGTCATACTCAACGTGGCCTTGTTTAAACTCATCCCGGTGACGTTAACATTACCTTCGATTGTTGGGTTTTTAATCTCGATTGGTACGGCGGTAGACGGTAATATTCTGATTTTTGAGCGCATTAAAGAAGAAATTCGTGGCGGGACACAGCTTGATACGGCGTTGATCGCCGGCTTTGACCGTGCTTGGACATCCATCCGCGATTCTAATCTCTCAACGATTATCATCTGCGGCGTGTTGTTCCTCTTTGGGCAAACGCCCGGTGCAAGTATCGTCAGCGGTTTCGCGGTGACATTGGCGCTAGGGTTGATCGTCAACCTCTTTACGGCAGTTCTGGTCACGCGCACATTCCTCTATTTATTGGTTGCTATTTTGCGGCGGCCCGTTACCGAGCGCAGTTGGCTGCTCGGCGTGAGCCAAGGAGCATAATCGATGTTTAATCTAGTGCAAAAACGGCGGTTCTTTTTTCTGTTTTCGGCTTCGATCATTGTCCCTGGCCTGCTTATCATGATCTACTCAACGATCACGACGGGTTCTCCCTTCCGCTTAAGCATTGATTTCGTCGGCGGCAGTATTTATGAAGTCAAATTTACGGCGGAAGGCGCAAACGAAGATAATATTCGCGCTGTGTTTGCTAATTTCGGCGAAGAGAATGTCATCGTACAAAGTTTGGGCGACGCAAATGAATATCGATGGTCGATACGCGGCGGTTTTGTAAGCCAACAGACCACCGAAGAAATCCTGAATGCGTTAGAGACCATCGCGCCCTTAGATCGCTCTAGTTTACGCATCGAGCAAGTCTCGGCGACGGTTGGGCGTGAAGTGGCGCAGGCCGCGTTCCTTGCGGTAATTGTCGCGTCCTTGATCGTGACCGGCTTTATCGTGATCGCCTTCAGACAGGTGCCAAAAGCAGCGCGTTACGGCGCGTGTGCGATTGCGGCGATGCTGCATGATGTGTTGGTGGTATGCGGCATCATGTCTTTGATGGGGCTGATCTTTGGATGGGAAATTGATGCACTTTTCCTGACGGCGCTGCTGACAGTAGTGGGGTATTCTGTTCAAGATACCATCGTGATGTTTGATCGTATCCGCGAAAATATCCCGAAACATATCGGTGAGCCTTATGAAGCAATCGTTAATCGCAGCATTTGGGAGACGATTCATCGTTCACTTGCAACACAGCTTAATGCCTTTTTTATCATGGCGGCAATCTTGTTGTTTGGTGGCGAGACGATCAAACAATTTATCGCGATCATGTTCATCGGCCTGATTAGCGGAACCTATTCGTCCATTTTTAATGCTGTCCCTTTGTTGGTCGCGTGGGAAAAAGGCGAAATCCCCTTCTTAAAGGGCGATGAATTTATCACCGCCAAGCCTGTAGAGGCTTAACTGAAGAACACCATGCGCGCCTTGATTTATGATGGGCAACTTCGGTTTGAACAATCTTCCCTCATCCCTACGCTAAAAGGGGACGAGGCGCTCCTCAAAATTCGCTCTGCCGGAATTTGTAATACCGATTTGGAACTCGTCGCGGGTTACATGGGTTTTTCTGGAATTTTAGGCCATGAGTTCGTGGGCGAAGTGCAGCAGGGTGACGATTCTTTGCTAGGACGGCGCGTCGTAGGTGAGATCAATGTCGCGGACGGCGAATGTGAATTTTGCAGGCGCGGCATCCCTAGCCAATGCAGCCATCGCACTACGGTTGGTATTGATCGTCATCCTGGAGCATTTGCCGACTATTTACAGCTTACAGCGCATAATCTTTACGTCGTGCCGGATACTGTGAGCGATGGTGCGGCTGTGTTTGTCGAGCCATTAGCGGCGGCGTTGCAAATTACGGAGGCCGTCCATGTCTCGCCGCGAGATCGCGTGATTATTCTCGGTGCAGGCAAGTTAGGAATGCTGGCGGCGCAGGTCTTAAAACTGACTGGCGCGGATGTGGCAGCAGTTGTCCGGCGGGAGAGGCAAGCACAATTGCTTTCAAGCTGGCATATTCCAGCCTATGAACGGCAAGAATTAGCGAATCGCAGCGCCGATGTCGTCATCGATTGTACGGGTAAGGCCGAGGGATTTGCTGATGCGCTGGCGCTCGTCAAGCCACGCGGCATAATTGTCCTCAAAAGCACCTATGTCGGACTGCCGCAGGCCGATTTAACCCGTGTGGCGGTGGACGAAATTCGTGTGGTCGGAAGTCGGTGCGGGCCATTTGCGGCTGCGCTGCGCCTTTTGGAGCGTGGCTTGATTGATGTCGAATCGCTCATCGAAGCCCGTTATCCGTTTGATGAGGCGCTGACCGCGGTGCAACATGCCGCACAAAAAGGGGCATTAAAAGTCATTTTGGATTTTTAAATTTGCAGAATGATAAAAAGGGCGTGACGCAAAGGCCACGCCCTTTTTAATTGTTCAGGGGCAGCGTGATAAAGAAGGTCGTGCCAACCCCTTCTTCGCTTTCAAGCCAGATTTTACCCCCATGTGCCTCAACAATGTGTTTGGTGATGACAAGACCAAGCCCTGTGCCTGTTTCACCCGCTGTCGATTGTGCGCGGAAAAATTTCTCGAACATCCGCTTCTGATTTTCTTTAGAGATGCCATACCCACTGTCAGCGACGGCAACCTGTACCATGGGCGTATTGTCGTCTTTTTCTACCTTGCAGTTGACTTTGATCGTGCCGTCTTTGCGATTGTATTTGATGGCATTCGTCATTAAGTTGAGAAGCACCTGCTTGAGCTTTCCACGATCTCCATTGACGATGTGTGAAGTGGGGTCGGTTGTGAACGCAATGCCTTTTTCTGTCGCCTGCGGCATCACAATTTGTGCACTTTCTGAAAGCAGTTTAGACAGCTCAAACGGTGACACATCCAAGCGCGTCCGCCCAGATTCCATCTGCGCCAGATCAAGAAAATCTGTTGTCAGCCGCATAAGACGATTGGTTTCTTCTTGCATGGTCGTAATCATATCTTCACGGCGTTCTGGGGGCAGGTCAGGTCGCATTAAAAGTGACGTACTGGCTTTAAGTGCCATCAACGGTGTGCGGAGTTCATGTACCATCTCTGCGATGAAGTCGCTTTGCCGAAACAGACGGGCGTTTTCGATGGCGATAGCTGCCAGCCCTGCGAGAGTAGTCAGTGTATTAGTATCGTCATCAGTAAATTTACCTTGCCGCTTATTGAGCGCTTCGAGTACACCGATAACACTTTTATGGGTCCGCATCGGAACCCCAAGTAAATTACGGCTCTGGAAACCTGTGGCGTTATCCACGACTTTAGAGTGAATTTTTTCCTGAGATACATCTTGGATGACACGCGGTTCGCCGTGCGAGAAAATCCACCCGGCGAGGCTGCCCTCCAGTGGGATGACAATATCCTGCATGGCGTTAGAAGCCATGTTGGTGGCGATTTCAAACCGGAGTTCGCCCGTAGTCGAGTCATACAGCATGATCGAGGCTTCTTCGGTGTTGGTCAGTTCCGTCGCGGCAGAAATAATCTGACGCAGAAGGGCTTTATGGTCAAAGGTTGAATTGAGCTGCTTGCTGATTTCGATCAATCGCTCATAATGGGCGAGGACATCACCATAAGCGGAAGTGTTACCATTGGTCGTATTACTCATTAGAGGCTCTCCACTCGCCGCGCAATTTCCGGCAATATTTCCGCTGCACGGGCATGAATAACAACTTCTGCCATTTTATCGGCTGGGGTTGGTTCCAGATTAATGATAATTAACTTTGTGCCGCGCCGTGCTGCCATCAGTGGAATATCCCCAGCCGGGGCGACTTCCAACGATGACCCGACCACCAGCATTAGATCACAGCGGCGGACGGCTTCTTGCGCGTTTTGAAATTCACGAATCGGAAGCTGCTCCCCGAACAGAATCACATCCGGTTTAAGCACACCATTACAGATTTTGCAATGTGGGACGCGACCATCTTCAATAAATTGTTTTAAGATAGGCTCACCTTCAAAAACTTTAAAACAACTAATACAGGTTGCAGTTCGCATGTGTCCATGTAGTTCATAAATGCACTGTGATCCAGCGCGTGTGTGCAGCATATCGATATTTTGTGTAATCACACCGTGTAAAAAGCCTCGTCGTTCAAGTTCCGCCAGCGTGATATGAGCATTGTTGGGACGGGCAGCGAGGGTTGTGCGTGTCAGCGGTGCGACCCAATCATAAAATGCTTGCGGATTACGCTTAAACCCAAAAATACTGGCAACCGTCATCGCATCTACATTATGCCACAGTCCTAATTCTTGGCTGCGAAAATCTGGAATGCCAGAATCAGTGCTAATGCCAGCGCCCGTAAATGCCAACGCATAATGACTTTGTTTAAATAAGGATGCTGCGTGAGCTATTTTGTCGTGCAGTGTTTCAAATATCATCAGAAAAACAAATCAATCTCAAAAAGTGGTTTTTCAATTACGCTTGTTCCATTTACGCGGGTGATCGCATTGTTACATTTAATCCCTCTGCCAACTTCACAATTTGGCTAGAAACAATCGCAGTCGGTTGATAATTGACCAATGGTACACCAGCCTCGCTCGCCGCTGCTGCAACCTCTGGCGCGGGCGAAATAATCGCTAAGAGTTCCTGCCCTAAGGCGTTTTCGACTTCATGCCAAGCTATTTGTGCATTCATCTGGTGTCTATTTACGACAACAACGTGAACCCGCTTTTTAACTTCGGGATCAAGCTCCTGCATCAACTCCCGCGCCATGACCAGCGTACTGGCGATGGGGTCTACGGTGAGGATGATGCTGTCCATCTCAACTTGGAGGCGGCTGATGAGTGTATTGTAACCGCTTCCCATGTCAATAACCACTGGTTTCCCTAATGTTCGCAGGGATTTGACTACCGAAATACTGGATTCAGTGGGGAAGTTCAACAAGGATTCTTTGGGACGGGCGGTGCAGAGTAAAGCGCGGAGACCGGTGGGATGGGTAATAAGCTCTTTTTCCACGAGATTAGGGCGGATTTCTGCAAGGGGGTGGGCCAACACAGTTGCCATCCCACCTGCGCGTCCTAATCCCATATACATGCCAAGATTGCCCGTGCCAAGACGGAAATCCGCAACAATCGGATTTTCGCCAGCGAGTTTCAACGCCGCGCCGATATTGAGTGTTAAAGTCGTTGTCGCCAAGCCGCCTTTTGCGCCCAGCACACCAATGGCTAAACCTTTGCCGACTTCTTTGCGGCGTTGGTTGGCGCTGCGCTGTAAAATCGATTTAACCCGCGAGGCGAGTTCGGCAGGATGGGTGGGCTTAGTGAGATAATCATCCGCTCCGGCTTCAAACCCGGCAACCTTATCATCAATAAGTGTTTTCGCGGTGAACATGATGATCGGGATGGGATGAGTTTCGGGGTTAGCCCGCAGGCGACGACAGACTTCATAGCCGTTCATATCTGGCATCATTACGTCGAGAATGATAAGATCGGGATGTTCGCTAAAGGCTTTAGAAATGGCTTGATTGCCAGCACCCGCCGCAATCACCTCATAGCCGTGCCGCTGCAACATTAAACCAATCAGCTTAAGACTATCAAGATCATCATCTACAATTAAGATTTTTTCCGACATAATAATTCACATTTTGTAACATTCACGTTACAAAAGTTTATCATAAAAGGTATGGTGGTGCAAGCAAGGCGAACTATTTTTCCTTAAGCTAACTTGCCCACAATTTAATACTTGCATTATAATTCCTCTAGGTAAAAAGATTGTTTTATAAATGACGCGGTTCATGTTTATGACGGGTAGTAAGGGTGGAATTTTTCATGACCCAGGTTGACGCTCAACATCAGCAGGATCAGCACGCTATCCTGCGGGATGTGCTGCACATTATCGCCACCAATCCAGAACCGCAATCGAGCATTCCGCCTATTTTAGAAGCCGCCCGAACATTGACTGGTGCGATAGGAGCGAGCTTATTGGTATTTAGCGAACCCTATTTGCTACTCACGGCGGGGACTACTGAATCTGCGCTGCCCACTGAGGAAGCGAAAGCACTTGCTTTGGCGCTGCCTTATGGTGTTCATATAAATCCGCCCCTGCCGGAAGCTATACCGGTTTTGCAGGGTGGTTGGGTCGCTGCACAAATCCGCATTCAAAAACAGATCGTTGGCTTGTTTTGGTTAGTCTTTGATTCGAAACCAGAATTTAGCGAGGTTGCGCTAGAAGGCATCCAGTCTATGGTGGATGGGCTGACGATTGTGACGATGAACACACGGACGATTGCGCGGCACGAAAAGTTAGGCCGGAATCAGAGCGAGTTTATGCGGATTGTATCTCATGATTTACGCTCTCCGCTGACCTCGATTCAAGGTTTCGCCAGCATGTTAGAACAGGGGACTGTGGGCGACATCAACGAGCGACAGGCGCATTTTGTGGAAAAGATTCTTTCTGGTGTGAATCAGATGACGCTGCTGGTTGACAACTTTCAGGATGCGGGGCGTTATGACCCCGAAACGGGTTTTTATGAGATGGAGCGCTCGCATTGTGACCTGACGGAGATGGTCAGCCGGATTATCAAGAATTATCTCGTCCCAGCCGAAAAACAGGAATTATCGGTTTCGGCGGTGATTAGCGACGATGTGCCGATTATCAGCGCCGATGTAAATATGTTGGAACGGGCGATCATCAATCTGGTTGATAACGCCATTAAATACACACCCAACGGCGGCAAGGTCGAAGTGGGTGTGCGGCGGCGTAACGATCAAGTGCTGGTGAGCGTCAAGGATTCTGGATTGGGAATCAGCGCGGAACATCAAAAAATGTTGTTTGAGCGTCACTTCCGTATTCCGCGCCGCGAACACAAGAAGGTTAAAGGCAGTGGCTTGGGCTTGTTTATCGTCCGCAGTGTGGCGCAGCGGCATGGTGGGCAGGCGTGGGTGGAAAGTGCGGAAGGGCAGGGCAGCACATTCTTCATCAGTATCCCGCTTGACTCTTCAAATTCGATTATCTCTGACGGTGGGTAGTTATCTATTTTCCCGCTGATTATTTGAAACCAAATCCCCCTTTTGACGGGGGATTGTTGTTTGTAGGAATTGATCATGTCTATTGAACGTTTATCAGAACATGTGATCGCCCAAATTGCGGCGGGTGAAGTGGTAGAGCGCCCGGCATCGGTAGTTAAGGAACTGCTGGAAAATGCGCTTGATGCTGGGGCAGCGACTTTGCATATCGCGGTAAATGGCGGCGGGCAAAAATTTATCCGTGTGAGTGACGATGGCAGCGGTATTCCGGCGGATGAAGTCGAACTGGCCTTAGCCCGTCATGCGACGAGCAAGCTGCGTACCGCCGATGATCTGTCTTTTATTGAAACGCTCGGTTTTCGTGGAGAAGCGCTCGCCAGTATTGCCGCCGTCAGCCGCGCAACACTGGTGACACGCCATCGCGAGGAAAATATTGGCACGCAACTGCGGGTAGAAGGCAGTACTTTACTTAATCGACAGGCGGTTGGCGCTCCAGCGGGAACGGTCATCACGATTGAAAATTTATTCTTTAATACGCCTGCTCGTCTTAAGTTCATGAAAAAAGAAAATACTGAAAAACGCTTTGTCGCTAACATCGTCACACGTTATGCGATGGCGTATCCTCATGTGCGTTTTGTCTTAGAGCAAGATGGGCGCGAGGTTTTTCGGTCTAGCGGGACGGGGAATCTGGCTGATGTGGTGGTGAAGTCATTAGGGTTAGACAGCTTTAAGCAGATGGTCGAGGTAAATGCGGAAGATGAAGCCCGCGAAGATCGCCCGGCAGTCACTGTTTTTGGTTATACCTCCGCGCCGGGGCTGAATCGGGCGGATCGCGCCCATATCACGTTATTTGTAAATGGGCGCTGGGTGCAGGATTCAAGCCTGACGTATGCTGTCATTCAGGCTTATCACACGCTGCTGATGAACGGACGCTATCCAGTTTCGGTTTTGATGGTGAATATTGATCCCCAAGAGGTCGATGTTAATGTTCATCCGACTAAGGCGGAAGTACGTTTTCGTGACGCGAATGCCGTTTTTTCTGCGGTGCAGCGGGCGGTGCGGCAATCAGTGGTCGCTCTGGCACAAACGCAGGATATTTCGGGTAGTCAATATCGCGGCTTTGCGGCTTCGCGTCCATCTTTACCAGAAAGCTATGCGCGGCAAAATCTGGGCTGGAATGGCGGCACACAACTTGATCTTGATCTTCCGCTAGACTCTCCGGGGCAATATCCGCAGCAGCGTGTTAATCCAGCAGAAACCCTGACTGAAGCTGAAGACCCAACCGCGATTCCGTCTGGATTAGGTGCGCCGCGCAAGCCGCGTACATTACCGATGCTGCGCGTTGTGGGGCAGATTGGCGCGATGTATATCGTGGCGGAGGGGCCTTCTGGGATGTATTTGATCGACCAACATGCAGCCCATGAGCGCATCCTCTACGAGCAGTTTATGGAAGATTATGAACGCCGGGAAAAAGTCCGTCAGTTGACTTTGGACGCACAAACGATTGATCTGCCGCCGCTAGAAGCACGTATGGTCGAAGAAAAGCTGGATGCGCTGGCACTCGTGGGTTTTGAAATTGAGCCATTTGGGGCGAATACCTTTGTGATTCGCAGCATTCCGGCGATGTTGGCAGATCAAAATCCAGTCGAGGCCGTCATGGATATTCTGGATGATCTGGCGCTGGATAAGCAACCGGGGCAGCAAACAATTGAAGAAAAGATTATCAAGCAAGTGTGCCGTCGTGCTGCTGTAAAAGCCGGACAAATTTTGAGTATAGACGAGATGCAAAGTATTATCCGCCAGTTAGAGCGTTGCGCTTCCCCGCATACCTGCCCACACGGGCGACCTACGATGCTGCACATGAGTGGCGATCAGTTAGCGCGTGAATTTGGGCGGGGGTAAAGATAGAATTCACGCAGTTCAGGAGATATTCCGTAGGTGCGACTCGCCGAGTCGCCCCTACTAACTAAAAGCTGGATTCTTACCTGCTTTGCCAGAAAAAGGTTCGTTGATTACCTGCTGAACCGACTAATCCATACGTCCCTTGGGCGTTTTGGGCGGCAATGCTGATTCGCCAGATAATTTCATGGATGCGCCCATCGGTTGGGATCAGAGATTCTGGCAGCGAGAGTTCGGTGTTTTTGGTCACGTCGCTCCAATTTGTGCCGAGCGTGACATCTGTTACCTCAATCAGGTAGAACTCGCTAGGGGCAAGAATCCCAACGCTAACCCATTCCAAATCAATAATCCCGCCGGGCGCAAGGCCACCTTCAGGGGGATAGGCTAATCTTGGCGCGGGATAAGTCGGCGTAGGAGTTGGTGTTTCACTGCCGGAGGGCGTGGGCGAAAGGGTAGGTGTGGTTGTAGGCAGAGGAACATTCACATTTTGTCCAATACTCAGTATCGGCGCACAGGTATCCCCTCCGCTGGGAATCTCGAAATTACAACCAAACCAGTTAATGTCGGGATTAAGATCGCGCAGATTTTCCAGCGTTACGCCATATTGATCGGCGATGCTAACAGCGCTTTCGCCTTCACGCACGGTATAGGGGCCAGTTTGTACGCCGATAACGCGGCATTCGGAATCAAGCCCCAATGCGATACAAGCGGCGGCGGTCAATTCCACGCCGACAGGAACAGGTGTCGGTGTGGGGCGCGGGATGAGAATCGTCTGTCCGGCGGTGATACTTTCCGAATTGCGGAGGTTATTCAGGGCTACAATATCGTCAATAACGTTAAAATTGCGATAATTAAACGGCGGACGCGCAATGATATTATTCAGGCTATCGCCGGGCTGCACCACATATTCCCACGGCCCCTCAGTGGCTTGCGGTGTTGTGGTTTCAGTGGGTAATCCGGCGGTAGGCGTGGGTGTGCCACTGGCAATCTGGATGATCGTTTGGGGCGATGGACTGGGTGCGAGGGTCGCTATGGTCGGCGCGGGCGTATCGGTGACTTCCGTCCGTTCTGGCAGCGGATTAATTGGTTCTTCAATCGGCGCATCAGAGGTCGGTGTGGCATCGGTATTGGTAAAATTGCAGGCGGTAAGGCCGCTGATGGCGATCACAGCCACAAAGATGAGACGAAATCGAAAGCAAGTTGTTTTCATGGTGTGGCTAGCCCCTCCCACGTAAAGCTGCGAACTTCAGTGGTAAAGTAAAGGGTATCAGGGGTATCAAGATCAATGACGCTGACCGTCCATGTATAAATGTGACGTTCTATGGCTTGCCCCTGCCAGTCCTCTGGCACAATAAATGAATTACTGAGGGTATCTACACTGTATACGATTCCCGCTGTCGTGTCTTCCACTTGCAGACGATAAGATTGTCCCTCGCCGAGTGTTCCGCTGCCTAGCCAACGCAGCGTAATCAATTGATCGCGCCGAAATAGAGCGCGATTATCTGGGCTTAACACACTGGGCGCATTAAAGGTCGGGGTTGGCATGGGTGTAGGTGTTTCATTCCCAGAAGGTGTGGGTGATAAAGTTGGGGTGGGCGTGGGCGCAGGCACACGAATTTGTTGGCCTTGAGAGAGCAAGGGCGCACAACGTGGCCCACCAAAGGTTTGCCCAAAATCACACTGCGGAAATTCAATTTCCGGGTTGAGCTGTGATAACGCCTCAACATTAGCACTATATTGAATGATTATACTGGTAATGCTATCGCCTTCGATGACAGTATGAAATTGAATACCAGGTTGTAAGGTAGCTGTTGGAATGAATAATGGATCGAAAGTCGCCTCTAATGGGCTTTCATTATCTGAAACGACGACATCACTTCCTGTAGAGGCTTCTCCGGTTCCTTCCGCAGTGGGTAAGGTACTCGGATCAGGGGTTTCGGTAGGCCAAGGAATTTCAATCCGCTGCCCCAAGACGACTAAGGCCGGGTCAGTGATGCCGTTGATTTCCTGTACAATCGGGAAAATCGACTCGAACTCATTATAGCCGCAGCGAGCCACCACACTATAAAGCGTATCGCCGGATTGCACATCTTGATAGCAAGGTTCGCGGGTGGGTGTCATGGTCGGTGTGGGTGATGGCGTTGCTGATGCCGTCGGTGAAGAGGTCGGCGGGCCGGTTGTGACAGTGGGTAAATCAAGTGTTGGACGGGGGGTGTTGGTATCCGCATCAGCTTCTATGCCGGGAAGGGCGATAGCGGGCATACTGGAAAAGAAACGTGGCCCAAGGAGTAAAGCGAGGCCGCCACACATAAACAGCGCCAAGAATACAATAACCCCTGCTAAATAATACTGGCCTGTACGCTTAAGGTTGCCTTCGTAGAGATCAGTTTCCCCATAGCGATAATCATATTTGAGTTTGTTGGCTTGTTGGGGGGAATTGGCCTTCGCCGTCTCGACGTGGGTTAAAACCGCGCCACAGTTAAGACAGCGCACCGCATTACGATGGTTGGATGCGCCGCAAATTGGGCAGATTTTGTACGACTCGGACAACCGCTAAACCCCTTTAAGATCGACCACAGCCTCACATTATACGCCCTGCAATGCCGACGTGCGAGGGTAGGGTCATCATCACGGGATGGGGCCACGAGTCGAGATAATGGTGTCATAGACCGTCTTACGGGCAGGGACAACCGCCTTTTCTAAAATAATTGCGTTCCGCAGCACAACTTCATGACCAATGCTGCACCCCCGTTCAAGGTAAACATGCGGGCCAATCTTCGCACCTTGCCCGACGCTGACTTGTGGATCGACCCGCACAGGCGGAATGATCTGCACGGTATAGGGGATTTCGCTCAAAATGTGGTTATCTTGGCCCTCATTAAGCAGGTGCTTGTTGAGCGTGAGCAAGTCTCGATCTGCTTCAATTTGGAGTATCCATGAGGTTTCCGTCACTACTGCTGAACCACCCGTATGGATGTAGCGCTTGGCGATATCCATAAACTGCCAGTTAAATGTGCCATTTTGTGAGGTGGGCGGTTCTGCTAGATACTGGACGAAATCTTTACCGCAGACAGCTAGATCAGTCAGTGTAAATCCGCTTTGATCGATGGGGGCTGCTTGTGTAATTTCACGGACTTTTTGCCCATCCATCATGGCGAAATAATGCTGTTGTGATTTAGAAAGGGTGTTGGTCGCCCCGCCGAGGACGAGTTGATTCTGATAATCATTATGCTGGCGGATGAGGCTTTCTGGGAAATTTGTATGGGTAAAGCTGTTGTAGCTGCATACGATAAAAGGCTTGCCATAATTACGGGCGACTTGAGACAGTAGCGAATGAAGGCTGTCGGTACTAGATTTAAGTAAAAAATCCACCTTCGCATTTGGCACCCACTGTGCGTTAAGATAGGCGGCAACAGCACCTTCGTTTTCACCGATGACTATCGTAAATTCGCGTATGCCAGCGCGATGTAGACGATCCATCGCACGCGCAACCAACGGTTTGCCGAGTGCAGGGAGCATAGCATGAGTGCGATTGTAAGTTAATAAACTGCGGTGGTTAGGACTGCCGATTGCGAGGATGACGGCGCGTTCGATCAATGGTGAAACCTCTGGCAATAAAGCCGGTGTGTTGGAATTTTCAAACAAAATCTCTCCCGGCATTATATCAGGCATAGCTATTCTTTCCTACTTATAGGTGTGAAATTGGTAAAAAATTAAGGCGCGTTAGGCAACCTTTGTTATAATAAAGTTAGCTGCGTTATTTAAATTTTATATTTCGGCAAGGAATTTCGCCGTGACACTATTACCTAAAGTGATTGAATACCATATCAACCGTTTAAAAGATAAGAACCCTGATATTCGCTTGAAGGCGATTAAAGAGTTGGAGCTGTTGGCTCATCCTGATGCAATGGACGCGCTAAAGTCCGTTTACGAGGATGATGAGGACGAGGAAGTGCGTAAAGCGGCTAAAGAGGCCGGACGCACGATTTTCTTAAAACAGATGAAAGAAAAATCAAGCGATTGAATACATCAATAAAATAGGGGCAGCAATTGGCCCCTGTCTCGTGTTATGTTATTTGCACAGGGCGGTTAATCGTTCCGCGATCTGGGTCGCGCTGGCTTGAAGTTCCGCAAGTTTATCCTTTTCGCGTTGGACGACATCCGGGCGGGCGCGGCTCACAAAACCTTCATTCCCAAGCATGGTCTCCGATTTACCTATCTGTTCGGTCAGCTTGTCTTGTTCTTTGTTCAACCGCGCACATTCCGCGACCACATCAATCATGCCAGTGAGTGGAAGATACATCACCACATCGCCGACCACAATCGAAGCGACATTTTCTGGCGCGGCGGCGTTTTCCGCTAAAAATTCGATTTTGGGTACGTTGCAAAGGCGAGCGAAAAGATAGTTGTAGGCTTCGATATTCGCTTTGTGACTTCCCGGCGCGACTATTGTTGTGATCTTCAGCCCTGGTTCCACTTCGTATTCTGAACGGACATTGCGGATGCCGCGCACGATGTCCATAAGGATAGTCATTTGTGCTTCCGCCTCGTCGCTGACATAAGCCAGATTTGCCACAGGCCACTGTGCCAGAATGAGTGGCTTATCTTCGTGCGGCAAGTAACGCCAGATGTCTTCCGTTACAAACGGCATATATGGGTGCAGCAGCCGTAAGCACTGATCGAGGACATGGACTAAAACGCGACGGGCATTTTCTTTGGCCTTTAAATCGCTGCCGTAAAGCGGCGCTTTGCTCACTTCAATATACCAATCCGCGAATTCGTCCCAGAGGAAACCCCGTACCTGCCGACCCGCTTCACCGTATTGGTAATTATCAAAGAGAATTTGCACACTGCCAATCAAGCGATTTAGGCGGCTTAGAATCCAGCGTGAAGGCAAATCCAACTCACTTGCTTGCGGAATGCCTGCTGCGAGATCGCCTTCGAGATTCCCTGTGACGAAATTAGTCATCTGCCAAATTTTATTGACGAAACGGAATTCGCCTTCGATTCGCGCCGGATCAACATTGACATCATTACCGGGTGTGCCGCTTGTCACCAATCCAAAACGAAGCGGATCCGCGCCGAATTTATCCACCAATTCCAGCGGGTCAATTGTATTGCCGAGTGTTTTGCTAATTTTGCGTCCTTTGGCATCACGCACTAAGCCATGCAGATAAACGGTATGGAAAGGCACATCGTCTGTGAACCACAGGCCCATCATAATCATCCGCGCTACCCAGAAGAATAGGATGTCGTAGCCTGTTTCCATGACTGAGGTTGGGTAAAAGCGCTTGAGATCAGACGTTTGTTGAGGCCAACCGAGCGTACTAAAAGGCCATAATCCGCTGCTGAACCACGTATCGAGGACATCTAATTCTGGTGTCCAGCCGTCGCCAGTCGGTGCAGTTTGGCCTACATAAATTTCGCCATTGTCATGAATCCACGCCGGGATGCGATGCCCCCACCACAATTGGCGGCTGATGCACCAATCTTCGATGTTTTCCATCCAATGATAGTAAATTTTCTCGAAGCGCTCCGGGACAATTTTAATGCGTCCGTCGCGGACGGCGGCGATTGCTTTGTCGGCAAGCGGCTTAATCTTCAAAAACCACTGCGTACTAATCAATGGCTCCACGACTTCGCCCCCGCGTTGGCTGCGCGGCACGACCTGAAGATGATCGTCTACGCGGATCGTCAGTCCAGCGGCTTCCATATCTGCCCACAGCTTTTTACGGCATTCAAAACGATCTAACCCGGCATAAACGCCAGCTTCGTCGTTCATTGTGGCTTTGCGCGTCATAACGTTAATCATGCGTAAGTTATGGCGCTGCCCAATTTCGTAATCGTTGAAGTCGTGTGCTGGCGTGATCTTGAGCGCCCCTGTGCCGAACTCACGATCTACATAATCGTCGGCAATCACTGGAATCTCGCGGTTAATCATCGGCACATAGGCTTTTTTACCGACTAAATGCTTATAACGATCATCGTCGGGATGGACGCATACAGCCGTATCGCCCAAAATCGTTTCGGGGCGGGTGGTGGCTACCGGGATAAATTCGCCGCCTTCCACCGGATAGTTGAAATAATAGAGCTTGCTTTGTTCTTCTTCGCGCTCCACTTCCAAATCAGAAACCGCTGTTTGCAGCCCCGGCGACCAATTCACCAGACGCGGCCCACGATAGATCAGGCCTTGTTCATAAAGGCGGATAAATACAAGCTGCACGGCTTCTGAAAGGCCGTCGTCTAGGGTAAAACGTTCCCGTGACCAATCCACACTCGCGCCCATACGCCGAAGCTGCCCTGTGATGTTGCCATGACTTTTTTCTTTAAACTCCCATGTACGCGCTAAGAATTCTTCGCGCCCCACTTCCTCACGGCTGGTGCCTTCGTCGCGCAGCAGCTTTTCGACTTGGAGTTGCGTAGCGATCCCGGCATGATCGGTTCCTGGCACCCACAGGGCGGCTTTACCACGCATCCGCTCATAGCGTGTCATCAAATCTTCCAGCGCGACGAACAACGCATGACCGATGTGCAGCGAACCTGTCACATTGGGCGGCGGGATGCTAATCGTGAACGATTCGGCATCTGGAGGTGCGGCTTCTGGCTTGAACCAACCATTCTCCTCCCACCACGCATAGAGGCGAGATTCCGCTTCCACGAAATCAAAGTTTTTTGGCATTGTCATAATTTAGTCCTTAGTTTTTAGTGATAAGTTGTACTGTGGCTTTTACGGTTTTCTTGCGACCAAGACGCGCTCACTGCGATCGGGTTGATCGGTAATATCCTCAAAACCGACTTCCAGTAAGACGACTTTCACTTCATCCGTCGAAAGTGGACGGAAAGCGACTTGTCGCTTGAGGGCGCTGTAATCCTTGCCCTGACCTTTGACGATGAACAGATTTTGTGTGGCGATGACAGGCGGGCCGTCCTCCCATTCCCACACATCAAAGGTGATAAACTCATGGTTGTCGTCATTGTTGATGAAGCCAGGAATGAAGCGCGGACGATCTTCCATAAAAGGGGCAAAATCGCGCATCCCGATGACTAATGTGCCGCCCGGCCTGAGCAGTTCGTAAAAAATCAGCAGGGTCGATTCAATTTCATCATCTAACAGCAGATGCGGTAAGGCATTCCCTTTGCTGACGATGGCATCAAAGGGTCCTGTGACACAATCCGGCAGATGCAAAAAATCGCTTTCGACAAACGTCATTTTGTCGTGAACGTTGTAGGTGCGTGCGGTTTCTTGCGCTTTTTTGAGCATACCCTGACTAGGGTCAGCAGCGACGACTTTAAAGCCGAGTTGTGCCATTGATACGGCCTGCGTACCCGCCCCGCAAGAAGCATCTAAGACCCGCTCAACCCCTTTGTTGCGGAAAATCGCACGCAAACTTAACCCTTCACGGTCAAGCTGGGTTTGCCAATCGCGGTAAAAATAGGGATAGAATTCAGCAATCGCATCATAAAATTCGCTGGTGTCATTGCTTATCGCCATATGCGTCCTTATCATCTTTCACCTCTGGGAACTAAAAAGCCCTCGCGTCCTATAAAAATACAAGGACGAAAGGGCGAGCTTTCGTGGTACCACCTTGCTTCGGTAAACTCAAGAATTTACCGCGCTCTTGATGCTGTAACGGGCTTACCCGGCTGATCTTAGAGGGTGAACATCAACGCTCACCCCTACACGACATAGGGTTCAGTTCAGCGACTCCTGGGTGACATTGCGCTCTCTGTTATGAGCAGGCTTTCAGCTAATGGCCTGCACTCTCTGACATAAGGGAGGTAGCGTATTTATCCCAATCAACGTCTTTAACTATAGAATTGTACAAAAGTATATCACGTCAGAAAAATGTGCGTCAATGCTGGGGACGATTTAGGGTCAACATACTGCGAATACGGTCAGCGACCATATCAATAGCGACCTCGTTATAGCCGCCTTCGGGAATAATCACATCGGCGTAACGTTTGGTCGGCTCGACAAATTCCATGTGCATCGGGCGCACGGTATTTAAGTATTGGTCGATTACCGATTCGGCGGTACGCCCACGTTCTTCGATGTCGCGCTTTAAGCGGCGGATAAAGCGCAAATCTGCGTCGGTATCCACGAAAATTTTGACATCAAATAACTTGCGAAGTTCGGCTTCGACGAAGATGAGGATGCCTTCAACCAAGATGATCGGCTGGGGACGCACATGCTCGGTCTTTTCGATGCGGCGATGTTCGGTAAAGTCATAAATAGGGCATTCCGCTGGCTGCCACTGTTGTAATTGCTTGATATGCTCAATGAGAAGGGGGGTATCGAGTGCGTCTGGATGGTCGAAATTGATCGTCTTGCGGAAGGAAAGGGGCATATGATTCAGGTCTTTATAATAGGCATCATGCGGCAAATAGGCGATATTTTGGTGGCCTACCCGGTGTAAGAGCGCGTTAGAGATGGTTGTTTTTCCAGAACCGGTGCCGCCTGCGACGGCAATCGTGATCGGACTTGGAATGTCATTTTCTGGCATTGTGACGTGTCCTTACACACAAATGCCCGCAGACAAGGGGTGTCGCGGGCAAGAAAATAAGCCATCGGTGGGACTTGAACCCACAACCTCACGCTTACGAAGCGTATGCTCTGCCATTGAGCTACGATGGCTTGAAATTACCCGTTTATTATAACAGGCATTTGTTGGGCTATCAAGCCTGTTTTGGCGTTGCGTTGTGAGTGTCTAAAAGCGCGGTCATTGTATAATTGTAGGGACGCACCGATGTGTACCCCCGCTCGGAGCGACACATAGGTCGCTCCCTACACCTACGAAAATAGACACTCCCTTTGGCGCGGGCGGCTTGGCTTAGTGCCGAAAGTGACGTGTCCCTGTAAACACCATCGCAATATTCGCTTTATTGGCAGCTTCGATCACTTCACTATCGCGGATAGATCCGCCGGGTTGAATAACGGCTGTTATCCCCGCCGCTGCGACGGTTTCTAAGCCATCTGCAAAGGGGATTAAGCCATCCGAGGCCATCACCGCGCCTTTGGCACGATCACCTGCTTTTTGAACCGCGAGAACGGCTGCATCGACACGACTGGTCAAACCGCCGCCAATGCCGAGTGTCGCATCGGCAGATGCGATAAGGATAGCATTCGATTTAACATGCTGAACGGCTTTCCATGCAAATTGGAGCGCGACCATTTCTTCTGGGGAAGGGACACGTTGCGTAACGGCTTTCATCAATGTGCCTTCGGGGTCGCCCATATCGACGCGCTGGACGAGCAGGCCGCGATGCACTGTACGGATTTCCATGTGGCTGCCGTCATAGGGATGGGGGATTTGTAAAAGACGGCAGTTCTTGCGTTTTTCGCTAAGGGTTTCTAATGCGGATGGGGTAAAGGAAGGCGCGGCAAGATCATCAATCAACAGCGAACCGAGTGTAGCCACAAACGCATCATCGACTTCTCGATTAACCGCCATCGCACATCCAAAAGCCGACACAGGGTCAGATGCGAGTGCTTTAGGGAAGGCTTGGGCGATGGTACTGCCAATCGCTATGCCACATGGCGTAAGATGTTTAACGATGACGACAGCAGGTTCATCAAAACTGCATACTGCCCGCCATGCCG
>DAOTTO010000440.1:0-4682 GCA_034437895.1 Anaerolineae bacterium
AGTCGTGGTATGCTTCGAGTCTTTCATAACTGACTCAGAGGAATACCATGCCCAATCTGCAATTTTATATCGTCGATGTGTTCGCGGAAACCAAATACACCGGAAACCAGCTTGCCGTCGTGCGCGGCGCAGCGGGACTTTCCACTGAAGAAATGCTCGTCATCGCTCAGGAAATGAACTACGCGGAATCGACCTTCATCCTCTCGGACGCGCAAAATAACGGCGGCTACGATGTGCGTATCTTCACCGTCACCCGCGAGATGCCCTTCGCCGGACATCCCACCCTTGGCACAGCTTATATCATCAACAATGAGATTCTCTCGCAGCCAACAGATAAAATGCTGCTGAATTATGTTGTCGGGCAGATTCCGGTCACATTTCATGAAGACGGCATAATCTGGATGCGCCATAATCCGCCTGTATTCCGCGACACTTTCGATCAAGCACTGATCGCGGAGGCGATTGGTCTTACGCCAGAGGATTTCAATCCCAATTTTCCGGTGCAGTTGGTTTCGACTGGGATTCCGTTCATCATCGTGCCGCTGAAATCGCTGGCAGCGATCAAAAAAGTGCAGCTTGATAATGCCAAAGTTGCGGCGATCAGAAAACAGATTCCCGATCTGGATGGCGTGTTGGTCTTTTCGCCGGAAACGTATCACGCGCAAAATCAACTCAATGTGCGCGTGCTGTTCGATGGGCTGATTGGTGAGCCGGAGGACGCGGCGACGGGCGCAGCCAACGGTTGTTTCGCGGCCTATCTTTCCCGACATCGTTATTTCGGCACGGACATTGTAGACTGCCGCGTTGAGCAAGGCTATGAGATCAACCGTCGCTCACTACTGCTGCTTAAAGCGCACGAAATTGACGGTCAAGTCGAGGTCAATGTCGGGGGCAAGGTATTCCTTGTAGCACGGGGCGAACTCGTCCGTTAAAACGATAAACAAAATCGGGCGTAATAGCTTACACCCCTACAACATCTATAACATGGCACTCAGGCCACCCCCTAATTTTTAGGGGTTCGTGAAATCCGCAACTTATTCTTATAAAAATTCGTATATAGTGTTGTAGGCATCAAAGACAAACGTAGAGGGCATTATGAACGGTAAATCTTTCAACCCAAAAGTCATCATCAAGAAAATCGTAGGCCGTGAACCGATGGGTGAAGAAGCCGATCAATTCAAGGTCTACAACGAATATCCCAAAAAGACGCGTACCGAACCGCGCCACATGTTTTCCGGCGAATTCCCGGCAGTCGTCCTCAACACGACTGAGGAATGCGAAGCCTGCCCCTGCTAAATAGCAGTCAACCCGTTAACGAGCGAATGCCCAAGTCAGACCATCGACTAGGGCGTTTTTGATTCCCGATTGTCCTAGAACAATTTGTCCTGCTTGTCCGTAGCCAATGGCAACAAATCATGTTAAGTTGGTGAGCATTATTTCTCTGCATCCTCCGTGTCTCTGTGGTTCAAAACATTTATGACCGAAACCTACACACGCAAAAGTGAATTTTTAGCAGGCGCACAAGCGACCATCCCGCTGATTGTCGGCGCGATTCCGTTTGGGATTATCTTCGGCACGGTTGCCGTCACGGGGGGATTATCGCCCGCCGCGACAATCGGTATGTCGGCTTTTGTCTTCGCCGGATCAGCGCAGTTTATCGCCAGTGGACTTTATGCGGCAGCGGTGGCGAATCCGCTGATTATCCTCACGACGTTTATCGTTAATCTGCGTCACGCGCTCTATTCTGCCTCACTAGCGCCGTATATGAAGCATCTACCGCAGCGCTGGCTGCTGCCGCTCGGCTTCTCGCTGACGGACGAAACGTATGCCGTTGTGATCCAGCGCTATACACAGCCCGATAGTTCACCGTATAAACATTGGTTTCACTTTGGCTCAGCACTGCCAATGTATCTTAACTGGCAGCTTTGCACACTGATCGGCATCATCGCCGGACAATCGATCAATGAGGAGCAGGCGCGTAATCTGGGGCTGGATTTTGCGATGGTGGTCACATTTATCGGCATCGTCGTCCCATTGATTCGGACTCATCCGGTGCTGCTGTCAGTCACGGCGGCGGGATTGTGTGCGCTGATTTTTAACGGCCTGCCCAATCAAATGGGATTGATGGTCGCTGCACTCGCCGGAATTGTGGCGGGCTACGTTGCGGAAACACAATTGGTTTTAAACCACCAAGACGCGAATATTGTTGAGGAAACACTCGAATCATAAATGTTTTACTCATCACTCATTACTAACTCCTGAAAGCTATCTTATGAAAGAAGCTCTTTTAATTCTCGGCATGATGATCGTCACCTTCGGCGTGCGCTATCCGGTACTGGCCTTAGTCGGGCGCATCGAACTACCCGAACCTGTGATTCGCGCCTTGCGTTATGTGCCGCCAGCGGTCTTGACGGCCATCATTGTCCCGCCGGTCTTATTGCGCGATGGGCAAATTGCGCTTACGCTGGATAATGCCTATCTAATCGGCGCACTCGTGGCGATAGGGGTCGCGTGGCGGACTCGTAACTTACTTTGGACGATCCTGTTGGGGATGGGTGTGTTTTTAGTGTGGCGGGTACTGACTGGTGGACTTTAATAAAATGGTATTGTTCCATAAAGAATAGTACAAATTGTCATCCTCTTTCTTGTGATTGTCCTACCTGTTTCGCCTTTAAGTGTCCTCTCATCTTAACGAAAATCATGCTACGATGACAATATACTAAAAGTATAGGACAAAGATCATCCAGATCGCCGCCCTATAAAGACGAAATTTGGAGAGGTGGCGCGATGTCACTCCCGCTGCAAATCAACCGACAGGATAACCGTCCACTCTATCATCAAATCGCCTCGCAGATCAAAAACCAGATCAGCATGGGGCGGCTGCCACCGGGAACACGCTTGCCTTCTGTCCGGCAGGTCGCGCTTAAACTCGGCGTAACGCGCCTTACAGTGCATAACGCCTACAGCGAATTGCAGGCTGATGGTTGGGTCGAGTCCACCGTCGGGCGCGGGACATTTGTCTCGGAAAACGCACAGCCGATGGCGATCCTTTCGGCGATTGGCACGCAAACCAGTGCGGATGCCGTCTTAAGTAACTGCGCCCCGATCTGGCATCTACCGACGCTGCGGTCATTAGCCTACGCCAATCCCGACCCAACCTTAGCGCCGATTGATGATTTTTGGGGATGCTTAACAGCGCTGCGGCGTGATGTAGCAACTTTGATGACTTACGAATCGCCACAAGGCGACCCGATGCTGCGGGTGGAACTGACGAATTTACTGCGTGAGCGCGGTGTAGAAGCCATGCCAGATGAAATTATCGTCACATCCGGCGCGATGCAGGCGCTTTCTTTGGTGACACAAGCCTTAGCCCAGCCGGGTGATCGCGTCTTGATTGAACAGCCCACCTATGTCGGGTTGATCCATATCCTGACAACGTATGGCTTAAAACCAATTTCTGTGCCAATGGATGATGAAGGGCCGGACTTGGCGGCGATGGAACGGGCATTAAAGCATGACCGTCCGCGCTTTATGTACACGATAGCCAATTATCACAATCCGACGGGACAGTCGATGTCTCCACAGCGGCGGCGTGATCTGCTGGCGCTGGCGGCAAAATATAAGCTGCCGATTTTGGAGGATGATGTCTACGGCTTTTTGGGCTATGACGGCATACCATCGCCCGCGCTTAAAGCAGAAGACCCGAATCATCAGGTAATTTACATCAGCAGTATGTCGAAAATTATGATCCCTGGCTTGCGCGTCGGGTTTATGGTCGCGCCGCCGGAAATGGTCAATCGCTTATTATCGCTCAAACGGGCGGCGGATTTATTTAGCCCGATGTTCATCCAACGGGCATTAGCCGCCTTTTTACATCAGGGGCGGATGCGCTCCCATCTACGCCGGATGATTCCGATTTATCGGGGGCGGCGCGATGCGCTGATGCAAGCCCTCGCTCATTATATGCCGGAAGGCGTAACATGGACGCGACCAGCAGGCGGCTTCTGTACATGGCTTACGCTGCCACAAGACAATATGACGGTGCTGTATCAAGCTGCCTTACAGCGTGGATTAGCTTTTACGCCGGGGCAAGCCTTTATGACGGAACCGGGTATTGATCGCCATTTGCGCTTATGCTTCGGCAGCCAATCGTCCGAAGATATTGACGAAATCGTCGCCCTGTTGGGGCAGATCATGCGCGAACACCGCGATTCGCCGCACCGCGCAAGTGAATCAATGGCGGTATGGACACCGTTGGTCTAATTAGAGTCGAAAGTTAAAAGTTACAAAAAACGCCATCATGAGGTGTTTTAAATCGAAAAGTTCATGCTGAGCGCGCACCATTAGACGCTGCTCACAAAGGAGAAAATCAAAATGACCAAGATCAATCCCGTAATCGTGTATGTGGGCGAACTCAATCGCGCTTTGGCCTTACAAGAGGCTGTCAAACCTTGTGGTTGGACGATTTTATTCCCGGAAGAAGCGATGGAAGCCCTCGCCATGCAGGTCTTCTATTATCCTGATGCCTTCGTCATCGAAGAATCGGCGACTAACGACAATGCCCGTGATGTATACGCACATCTGCGTTCAGTCGAAGCGGAAAACCTTGTCGTGTTGACGAATGCAGCCGCGAGTTGGGGTATCCCCAATGAAAGCGCCATTCGCGCCCTTCCAATCTATAC
>DAOTTO010000441.1:0-7343 GCA_034437895.1 Anaerolineae bacterium
ATGATCGACCAACTCAAAATACGTATAACGGCGGATGAATTTCTGGCGATGGAAGACCGCGACCTCTTGGCACAGCTTATCGACGGAGAAATAGTCATGGCCCCACCACCGATTCCCGACCACCAACGGCTAGTAGTTCGATTTTATAAACTTGTGGACGGTCTCATCCCCAATGGAGAGGTCTTCGTCGCGCCGATTGAACTGCTGCTGGATGATGGCAGTATCCCGCAGCCGGACGTGGTGTGGGTAGCGGCGGATGGACGCTGTGTGATCGAGGAAAAACGGCTGCATGGCGCACCAGAACTGATTATTGAGGTACTTTCACCCGGCACAGCCCGTTATGATAAAATCGAAAAATATAAACTTTATGAGCGTCACGGGGTGCGTGAATATTGGATTGCAAGTCCGTTGGAGCAGTTTGTCGAAGTATTTTCTTTAGAAAACGGCAAGTTTAAATTTATGGGCGTTTTCGGCGCGGAGCAGTCGTTTGTCTCGCCTGTGTTGGACGGCAAGATCATCGATTTAACAAAAATTTTCCCCGCCATAGCTTCCCCTTCATAATGTGCGGCAGCTAAAGCTAGATTTATCTTTTATCGCAATTTTTGAACCGTCTAAGCGAAGCGATGATACGAAGGCTACAACTTTATTCATCTTCTCTTTGTGATCTTTGCGCCTTTGTGGTTTGGATTGATTCTTTGGCGAAACTTTGCGTTCTTCGCGCCTTTGCGGTTAATCTCTCCCATCAAACAACTAACCGCTAATTGCTAACCACTAAAGGCTAAAAAATGGACTTTACGAACAAAATTGTCCTCGTTACAGGGGCATCACGCGGGATTGGGGCGGAGATCGCCCGACAGTTTGCCCTCAAGGGGGCGCGGGTAGCCGTGCATTATCACACCAATCTCGCGGCGGCGCAGACTGTTTTAAGCTCACTCTCTGGTATAGGCCATCTGATGATTCAAGCAGATATGGCGGATTCAGCAGCCGTGAGCCGCATGATTGAAGCGGTGGTCTCACAAATGGGCGGGCTGGATATTCTAATCAACAACGCTGGAATTTATGAGGAACATCCCGTCGTGCAGGTCGATTATGCGGCATGGCAGACGGCATGGGAACGCATTATCCAGACGAATTTGATCGGCGCGGCGAATGCGATGTTTTGCGCGGCACAGATCATGATGCGGCAGGGCGGCGGACGCATCGTGAATGTCTCCTCACGCGGTGCTTTCCGGGGCGAACCGACTGCGCCTGCGTATGGCGCGAGTAAAGCCGGGATGAACGCCATGAGCCAATCACTGGCGGTGGCGCTCGCGCCCCATAAAATTTTTGTGGGAGTCGTCGCGCCGGGATGGGTCGAAACCGATATGGCGGCGGCGGATTTAGCCAGCCCAAAAGGTGACTCGATCCGTAATCAAAGCCCATTAGGGCGCGTTGCCAAACCGGAAGAAGTGGCGTATGCCGTACTTTTCCTCGCGGCGGAACAAACGGCTTTCCTCACGGGCGCAATCCTTGATGTAAATGGTGCATCGTACCTGCGGACGTAAAGTATGGGGGTCGAACTCAGATGTCCAAGTCCGACCCGCAGGGCAGGCGGCGAGGCAGAGTGATCTTCGCGCCTTTGTGGTTAGATTTGGACTTTTTACGAACTACGTCGAAAATTTGATGTGATAGGCGGCGAGATAATTTTTGACACGCGCCGTATCAAGTGCGAAAATGGGCGAACACGATTTTACGAACAAAGCAGTCTTGGAGATGGGGCCGGGGGGTGAGGTAAGCGAAAGTCCTGCTTGTTTGTCTTGCGTATCTAAAAATGGATAAAGTAGGGACTGACGTTGGGCTTTAGCATCCACCATTGGGCCAAGCACTACCCCCCAAAAGGCACCACTAATTATCGAACTTATGAGAGATACTGATATATTTGACAAGATTTTTAACAGTACACCCATAATTAACCTCAGTTTTGGATAGCGTACTTTGATTAACTTTTATGATGTCCTCATCCCCTGACCCCTTCGCCATTGCATGGCGAAGAGGAGAAAAACGGTTCGCAATGGTTCTTTAAGTCCCCTCTCTACGAAGTGGCTGAGGGGATTTGGGGGTGGGGATAGAATGAAAACACTGTCTGAAACTCAGGTTAATTAAGCCAATTACAATTCCATAAATGAAGCCTATAGGTGAAAATAAGAAGTAGTGCAGTTGATGACGATCTTTATCAGACACATTAGCCATCTCCATACTTTTGTTGTCGAGAGTTTACCTTGCACCAGAATCGCTTAAGGTCGCCATGCGGGACTGCTGTCCTGCCCTCGGCTGAACGTCAGGCGGCGAGCGCGTGGGGTCTTATCACCCTTCGGTAGCGGCGCGATATAAAGATCAGCATCCCCGCTGCGATACGAGATAAACGCGATTTGGGTGCTGTCCAATGCCCACGCTGGCTCACGGTCTGTACCGGGATCATCAGTCAGACGATAGGCCGATGGCAAAGTTGCTAATGCCCCAATTGCCAGCACATAAATATTGCTATTGCCATCCCGCTGCGAAATAAAGGCGATATAGCGGCTGTCCGGCGACCACACCGCATCACGATCTTCGGCAGGATGATCGGTCAGTTGGTGCAGCGTCGGCGGCGTAAGCATCATGTCCAATACATACAGCTCATAATTATCATTCCGCCGACTGTGAAAGGCGATATAGCGCCCATCCGGCGACCATGTAGGGCTGGAATCAAGCTGTGGATGATCGGTCAAGCGTGTTTCTTGATTTGTCGTCAGGTCGAGCATAAACAGGTCGGTGTTATTCTCCCGCGCAGAAACATACGCGATAACTTTTCCGTCCGGCGACCAGGTAGGGGCATATTCCGCAAACGGCGAATCGGTCAGCAGTTCGGGGTGATTATTTTCACCTACTGGCGGCACATCGAGCATAAAAATATCGCCGTTGGGGCCGCGCACCGTCGTAAACGCAAGCCGTTCTAGGGCTTGTTCGCTGTTAGGCATGAATAAGGCCGCAACTTCGTCGAAGCTGAAATACGTAAGCTGACGTTCCGCGCTTGGGCCGCCGCGCACGTTGATCATGAAGAGGTTGACGTTGTTGTTGAGTGCGTTGGATTCGTAAACCAATCGCCGCCCATCATTTGACCAAACGGGTCCCCGCTGGATGCCGCGAATCTGCGTGAGTGGGCGCAGCGCCCCATGCCGGATGTCCAGCAGATAGATGCTGCTGCTGTTATTAAAGGAGGAGACGAAAGCAATCTGGGGCGCATGAGGGTGGATGCGTCCAGCAGTTAAGGCAGAGACGACCAACGCACTGCACATCAGAATCAGGAGCGAAGCCACCCGCGTAATTTGCCGCAAGCATTACACCTCTGGAGCCATGCGAATGGCGAAACCGAAGGTACTGCCTTCACCATATACACTCTTAAACCGCATCGACCCGCCGTGTCGCTCGATGATATTTTTCACCAAATGCAATCCCAAGCCTGTGCCTTCGATCTTGGCGGTTTCTTGCGTTTGGGCGCGGTAGAACGGCTGGAATAAGCGATCCTGCTGATCTTCCGGGATGCCGATGCCGTTATCTTGGACTTCAAATATCAGTTTGGAGCCTTCCGTCCATATCTTGACATTAATATCGCCGCCGTCGCGGGTATATTTGATGGCGTTGCTCACCAAATTGCTCACCGCTTCGCGCATTTGTGGCAGATCGCCGCGAACAGGGATTTCTTCATCGGGCAGAATCATCTTTAAATTGCGCTTGAGCATCGTGGCGTGCGGTTGTTGATCGAAGCACACTTGCGCGATCAAAGCACACAAATCGAAAACGATGGTGGTGTCCTCATTGGCGGAGTGTTCAATCCGCTCCAACGAAAGAATATCCGCGATGATCTTCTGCATGGTTCGGGCGGATTTTTCCATTTGTTCGGTATGATCGACAATGCTGGCGATCTCCACCGGATCGTGTTTAGTATCCCAGCGCATCATTTCCAGATGCCCTAATATCACAAACAGCGGATTTCGCAGGTCATGGCTGGCGATTCGGATCATATCGGTCTTCAGTTGTTCGAGGTTGCTTACCTGCCGGTAGAGATCCCGCAGTTGCATGAGTTGGGTCGCCACCTGCCGATACAGGCGAGCATTATCCACCGCCACGCCGATGCGCGAGGCCATCAACTTGACGAAATCGAAACCTTCTTCGGTAAAACGATCTGCGCGGTTGGCCTCTAAATTCAATACACCGACCAGCGTATCTTGTGAGATCAGCGGAATGGTGATTTGTGCCTGTGTTTTGCTGCGGGTGGAAACATAATCGCTGTCGGCGCTCACTTCAAGGATCATTTCGGCATGACGCGCCCGTATGATACGGCTGATCGCGCCGCGCCCATTTCGCAGGGTTTCTTCCTCACGCACAAGATCATAATCGCCCACGAGTTTGGCAATGCGGATGGAGCCGTCTTCCTCTTTAAGGGCAATATAGCCAGCATCAGCATGGCTGAGGCGCATGGCGGAATCCAGCCCCATCGTCAGCACATAATCCAGATCAAGGATTTCCGCCAATTCCGCTTCGATCTCTTGCAACGTTTCTAGCTGGTGGACGTGTTCTTTGTTGATCTCCTGTGCTTGAATCAAATCGCTGATGTCGCGCACGATAAACAGGGCTTCGTCATTGTTCAAACGGGCGACACGGGCGTTATAAGCGCGGATGATGCCCTGAGTGTTCAGATCAAACTGAAACGACTGCGGGACACCCGTGAGGATGGCGACATCAATATATTTGAAGATTTGGGAAAGTTTGTTGTCGCCAAAGCCAAAGTTGCTGATGTTTTCGCCAATCATTTGTTCGGCGGGGATAATCGGCGCGAGTTCAGGATACCAATGAAATTCGGTATACGTGCCTTCACGGTTGACGGCGAACATCAAATCCGGGATGGCTTCTAACAGGGCGCGGTTGCGGCTTTCGCTTTTGAGCAGGGCTTTGTCAACCTGTTTGCGCTCGGTGATGTCACGCCCAATCGATTGAAACCCATTTTCATTAATGATGACGGTTTGTTCTAGCCAGCAGATTTCGCTCTGCGCTGTGAGGATAGGAAATTCAAAAGTTGCTTCATGGTCGTCGGACGCTAAATGCTGGGCGTAATAGCTGCGTATATCTTCACGCCAATCAGGATGCACCAACCACAAGAAATTCCGTCCGATCATCGCTTCTGGCGTATATCCTGTGAGGGCTGTCGCGCCCGCGCTGACATGGGTAAAGTTGCCTTCGCTGTCGGCAGTGAAGATCACGTAACCCGCCGCTTCCATAATCGCTTGATACTGCTGCAATAAGCCGCGATCTTTATTTTTGGAAGCCGGACGAGAAACCTGGTTGGTCGTCATAAAGTGCAAATCCTAATGATAAATGAACGTGAAATGCGTTTGTTTCACGATTCATACGATAACACTGAATCCCCTATCTCGACAATATGACTTTTTTGTGGGGAGTGGCTATTTGGGTGAGTAGGGAAGCACCGATGTGTGCTTCCTCCCGGAGCAACACATAGGTCGCTCCCTACATACCGATTTCTTTAGCCACTGCCTTTTTGTGTAAGCGGCCTGATCGCTGTTAAAATATTTTTAAATGAATAGTTTTTATCAAGGAGTTTTCCTCATGGGCATGACCCAAACCGCATTACCCGTCCGCAGCGCCATCGCTAAAGCGCATACTTGGAATGCCGAAAGTGTGTTCCTCACGCCGGACGATTGGAAATTGGCTGCGGCAGAAGTCGTCGCCGCGCTGCCGGAAGTGCAAAAATTTAAAGGCCGTTTGGCGGAAGGCGCATTAGTGTTGGCGGATTATATGGATGCCGCCGATAAACTCACGCGCAAGGTCGGCAAAGTGTTCGTTTATGCCAGCATGTCCAGCGCGGTGGATACAGGCGATCAACAAGCGACGGCGATGTCGGGACAGGCGCGGGGCTTATTCGGACAGGTGATCGCGGCGCTGGCGTTTGGTCGCCCTGAACTGCTGGCGATTGGGCGCGAAACGCTGGAACAATGGCTGAAAGGGGAGCCGCGCCTCGCCGTTTACGCGCAGTATGTGGATAACTTGTTCCGGCTGGAAACACACGTCCGTTCTGCCGAAGTCGAAGAAGTGCTGGGTATGGTGATCGACCCTTTCAGCGGCGTTCAGACGGCTTACGGGCAGTTGACCAACGCCGATATGACCTTTCGTCAAGCGGTGGGCAGCGACGGTGCGGAATATCAGGTGGCGCAGGGCAGCATCGGCACGCTGCTCGATCATCCTGACCGCGAAGTCCGCCGGACGGCGTGGGAAAGTTACATGGATGGCTATGTCGCGTTCAAGAATACCATCGCCGCCACGTATACGGCTTCTGTCAAGCAGGATGTCTTTATGGCACGGGTGCGCGGATACAGCTCCAGCCTGGAATCATCGCTTTTCGCCAACAATATCCCGATGGCGGTGTTCCGTAATTTGGTCGATACGTTCAAGCGCAACATCCCTACCTGGCACAAGTATTGGGCGGTCAAGCGGCGGGCGATGGCGCTGGAAAGCATCCACACCTATGATGTGTGGGCACCGATCCTGGAAAAAGATCAGCCTGTGCCGTATACGCAAGCCGTCGATTGGATTTGCGAAGGGATGCAGCCGCTCGGCGCGGATTATGTGAATGCGCTGCGGCAGGGCTGTTTGCAAGATCGCTGGGTGGATATTTATCCGAATCAGGGCAAGCGACAGGGGGCATTTTCCAGCGGCGTACACGATACCTTTCCGTTTATCATGATGAGCTACGATGATAACTTAGGCGCGATGAGTACCTTAGCGCACGAACTCGGTCACTCGATGCACAGTTATCTCTCGCGCAAAAATCAGCCAGCGGTCTATTCCGGCTATTCGCTGTTCGTGGCGGAAGTCGCATCTAATTTTAATCAGGCGATGACACGGGCGAATCTGATGAACACCATGACCGAGCGCGATTTCCAAATCGGGCTGATTCAAGAGGCGATGGGCAACTTCCACCGTTATTTCTTCATCATGCCCACACTGGCACGGTTCGAGTTGGAAATTCATGAACGCGCCGAGCGTGGGCAGGGCATCACCGCGCAGGATATGAACGCGCTGATGGCGGATTTATTTGCTGAAGGCTACGGCGACGAAATGACGCTTGACCGCGAGCGCGACGGGATCACTTGGGCGACCTTCGGGCATCTCTATAGCAATTTTTATGTGTATCAATACGCGACGGGCATTTCTGCGGCTCATGCGCTTTCCGAGAAGATTTTGGCAGGCGATGACGGTGCGGCGCAGCGCTATGTCGAGTTTTTGAGCATGGGCAGTTCGGTCTATCCGTT
>DAOTTO010000442.1:0-2768 GCA_034437895.1 Anaerolineae bacterium
ATTCGCACCATCGAGCCAATTTATGAGCGCAAATTCATTTTCGATAGTTACGCAAACCGGGTAGGCAAGGGCACTCACAAAGCCCTAGACCGTTGTACGTATTACATGCGACGCTATAAATATGTGCTGCAATGCGACGTTCAGCAGTTCTTCCCGGCAGTTGACCATCAGATTTTGAAAAATATTCTTGCGAAAACAATTGCTTGTGAATCTACGTTAAATTTATGTAGCAAAATCATTGATAGCGGTGTGGGCGTGCTATCCGCAGAATATGACATGCGCTACTTTCCTGATGATGATCTGTTTGCGGCAGAACGTCCCCGTGGCTTGCCGATTGGCAATCTCACCTCGCAATTCTGGGCGAATGTTTACATGAACGAATTGGATCAATATGTGAAACACACATTACGATGCAAAGCCTACCTGCGCTATGTCGATGATTTTCTGCTATTTGCTGATGACAAAGCGACTTTACACCATTGGCGGGATGCCATCATCGCGTTTCTGGCTTCTCTGCGTCTGACCATCCATGAAAATCGCGCTCAAGCCAAACCTGTAGAGCAGGGTATCCCATTTCTGGGCTTCACCGTCTATCCTGACCATCGTCGACTCAAGCGTAGCAAAGGTATCATGTATCATCGGCATCTCAAAACGCTCTATCGCCAATTCAAAGCAGGTGAAATTAGCCGTGAAGATGGGCGAGCAAGTGTCATGGCATGGTTGGGGCATGTTCAGTATGGCGATACCTACAATCTATGCCGTAAGCTGTTTCGTGAGATTGTCGCCTGATGTCACAACAATCACCCATCTTCATCAAGACCGAAGTTTTTATGAAGTGGTTACTGGAACATACCGCCAAATTCCCCAAACATGAGCGTTTTCGACTGGCAAAACAACTTGAAGAAACACTTTTCAGTTTTCATCGGAATCTGGTGAATGCGGTCAAATTAGAGCGCACTCAATACTATCTGCAACTTGCTGATGTTGACTTAGAGTGTTTGCGTTCATATTTACGTGTTGCTGCTGAAATTGGCTATACCAAACCTGATCAATTGAAATTTGCCTTTGAACACTGTGTTGAACTTGGCAATTTACTTGGCGCTTGGCTCAAAACTGTGACAAAATAGCATCATGGGATACTGGAGAGCGAATCGCGTGCTTCGTGGCGGTTCTTGGAACAATAATAATACAGACAACTTCCGCTGCGATTACCGTAACAGGAACAATCCACACAACAGGAACAACAACAACGGTTTCCGCCTTTCCCGACTCAGTTTAATCATGGCAGGATACCGTCTGTCTTACAGCGGTGCGCCAAAAATTGAAGTGCCAGCTATTCCTGTCCAAACAAGCGGGCGAATATAAAACAGCGTCGTCTGTATCAGTACCGCAAGGGAACATTCAGACGACGTATTTGATTTTCGATGCCTGATTTCGCACGGATGCTAGATGAACTGCAATACAGCATCATCGTATTGATCGCCGGGATTCACTGGAGTCTGCAAGAGGCGCTGCTGATGGCGGGCTATACCATTAAGCTCGTAAATCAATGGCTCATCGAAAATGCTTTCATGCCGATTATCGCGCAGACCAACAACAGCCTGAGCCTTGCCATCAGCGTAGTATTTGTGGTCGCGCTGCTGGTGCTGGGGATCACCTACCTGCTGGCGGCGTTCATCCGGCTGGATGTGGTCAGCCCGCGCAGTGCGATTATGTGGTATGTGGCTGGTGTGTTGTTTTTTACCATTGGACCCAGTTTCTATCAGGGTATGAACACCTTTCGCCAGAATATCAGCCAGGTGATGTACTTGAGTGTGCTTGACGGATTGAATGCCAACGCTGGCGATTTCTCCTCGCTGGCACAGGTCAATTCCAACGACCTAGATTTAGGTGCATTGTGTGACTATTTCGATGTATACCTCCCCGGTGCAACCGGACCCGGACCGATTGACGGGTTGGATATCACTTTGGCGTATTTGCGTGCTCATGCTCAAGATGTCATGGGTTATCCGCAGCCCGTCTATTCACCCGGCTGCGGCATCTATCTGCAAAATCCCAACCCTTCGACCTGGGCGGGCGCAGGCGGCACATCCGTCGTGCCGATGGACTGGAACATGGAGGGGAACTACTTCGACCACAATGTTTCCCCCATCACCTGGGATGATATGGAAGACTCGGTACGTGACCGTGCGGTGTCGATGGCAGGGTCATCCCAGCAGCGGGCGCTGACAGCGTGGCCGCTGCTGCTGTTTGGACTGGTGGAACAGATTGTCCATTTACTCATCACGATTGCGATGGGCATCACCTTCGTTTCGTTTGGCGTGGCGATTCTGTTTGCCTTTTTCAAACGCACCGAAAGCATCGCCCACAGCATCATCAACCAGTGGATTGAACTGATCGTCCAGACGACGATTATCTCACTGATTCAGGCGCTGGTGATCGGCTTCTTTCTGGCAGGTGCAGCAACCGGCAGTGCGCCTGCCATCGTCGGCATCAGCTTGATCTGTCTGGTTTTCATCGTGATTACGATGTGGTCAGGGGTGAAAGCGGTTTGGAACAGCTTCAACCGTCTGTTTAACGCGATGGGACAGGTAACAGGCAACGTTCTACTTTCGCCCGGTTCAATCGCTTCTGCTGCCGTCACTGGCTCAGCCGCCGCCGCGACAGGTGGCGCATCCTTGATGACCAGCATGGGGTCGAATGCGCTGGCGGGCATGAATGCCATGAACAATGGCGCGCGACTCCTGCCCAGGCGGCAGGCTTGATGT
>DAOTTO010000443.1:0-1917 GCA_034437895.1 Anaerolineae bacterium
ACTGCACGCGATTTAGAACTGACGATTTGTGACGATGGGGTTGGCTTCGACTTAGACGCTGTGGAGCAAATCAACAGCAGCCATTTTGGGCTGATTACGATGCGAGAACGCGCAAAAGGTCTGAATGGCCGTTTGACCATCCAGACTCAATCAGGGTATGGGACATGTATCCGCTTGTTTGTGCCGCTTCCGCTGATAAATTAACCTCAGTTTTAGATAGCGCACTTTGATTAATTTTTATGATGTCCTCATCCCCCGACCCCTTCTCCATTGCATGGCGAAGGGGAGAAAACGGTTCACAATGGTTCTTTAAGTCCCCTCTCTAGGAAGTGGGGAGGGGATTTAGGGGTGGGGATAGAATGAAAACACTGTCCGAAACTCAGGTTAAATTAAATAAATAAGAGACTATTTTTATGAATACCATCCGCATCTTGATTGTTGACGATCATCCGGTTGTCCAACGAGGAATCAAAAGTTTGCTGTCGAATTACGCGAATTTTGAGGTCATTGGTGAAGCCGCTACACTGGGTTCGGCACGGGAGATAATCGCAGAATTAGCCCCAGACATCGTCTTGTTGGATATTCGACTTGGCAACGAATCTGGGCTTGATTTACCGAAAAACGCCGTAAAGCCCCTAGCTTTAGATAGGGGGATATAAGACGTAGAAAATCTTGAAGCTTGAAACCATTGGCGCTATACTTCCATTCATTCAATTGGCGCATTGCACGAGGCGTAAAGCTCGGTAATTGAGCCAATTGAGGCACTTTAACAACGGAATATAGGCGGTTGTGGCAAATAGGTTGCCACGTAAAATATTCAACCAACAACGTCTGTGTTTTGAGATGGGGCATCATCTCATACTGTGTCAGTCGGTGGAAGTCCCTGCGAAAAGCACGGCATCCGGCGTTCACGGCAGATGCCCCTGCCTTCAGGCATGGGGAGTATGTCACGGAAAGCATTAATGTCGTCTGTGCGCCGCTGGTGTTGTTGGGGTCTAAAATGGCGGCGGCACGGTTCATTTCAGATTTGATGCGGTTCGTCATCGGCTCAATTTGATTAGATGTGACCAAACCCAGATATGTAGAGGCGATAGGGGGCTGTGGCGGTTGTGATACAGGAGTAGCCTTCGGTGCGGCGGGCGGCACAATAGGCTGTTTGCCCGTTTTTGCCGAAGAACTGCCACCGTATCGCGGGAGAACTTCTCCAGTAGCCTCCCGTAAGTTCCACGTTAAAATACCTACCAATAGTAGTGTCGCATTAAAAGTGATCCCAGCCAACAGCACTAGCCAACCAGGGATGATGCCGAGACTGCTGCGCCTAAGAAGTTCTTCCAATGAACCATCGCCGCCGGGCGAAAGCATCACTTTAGCAATCCACCCCAGTCCTAATACCAGATAAATCCACATGTAATTGCGCCGGAAGCGCCTTCCCAAAGCCTCCCACATTGAAATGGGAAAATGTGGGTGCAGCAAACTTTCCGCTAGTTTTTGTGACCATTCTGCGTCCGGTTTAAACGGCGGCACCAGCATAGCGGCATAAAAATCGGTTTCCATTAAACGGACGCGATAGCTCCATAACTCATAATAGCGATAACGCCGCGCTTCGATAAACAAAAAGAGCGTAATCAGCAGCGTATCGAGAATGATGACGCTGTGATGCGCCTCCTGCTGCCCGAAAGCAACCGAAAGTGCAGCCCCCGTGACCAGCAGCGCCCAATTAGTCGTTATATCCAATCGATTGCGCCAGGTATTAGCGCGGCTGATTTCCGCTCGGTAGAAATGCACCATCGCGGTGCTAAATTCTCCAGGGCGTATGCGATAGCCTCGGTACGTCCAGACCGCATCAGAGGAGGTATTTTGCGCGGAGTTGTTGATTTCCTGATTCGAGTAATCCATTTGGGTTGCATCAGGTTCAAT
>DAOTTO010000444.1:0-7703 GCA_034437895.1 Anaerolineae bacterium
ACCCCACCCCTAAATCCCCTCCCCATTGCATGGAGAGGGGACTTCAAGATGCGTTTTTCTCCCCCTCTCCAAGTATTGGAGAGGGAGCCGGGGGGTGAGGTAAGCGAAAGTCCTGAGAAGTTAAGTATTTAACAAGATTTTCTGTAGGGGCGACTCGGCGAGTCGCCCCTACAAAACCAATCAATTGTCTAAGTCCTACGTCAGCAAATTTAGTCATTTCTAAGGCTTTATTCAGCGAATTAACCGTTTAAAGCGCGATACTGAGCATGTTATGACGATCTGATGCCGCTGCATTTTTCCCTTCTATTCTCCTACGATTATCCCCAACACGCATAACAAGTTTGATCTTATGATCTTCGTTTTACCATACCGGTATTTATAATCGAATGAAGGAGTTTATTCCCAAATGACTATCCAGAATGAGAACAACAAGAAACTTAAAGACCTCATCAAGGGCATCGAAATGGCGATGTTAACCACAGTCGGGCGCGATGGATCACTCACCAGCCGTCCGATGGCAAATCAAGATGTAGAATTCGACGGGGATATATGGTTTTTTACCCTCGTCACCACCCACAAAGTCGATGACTTGCAGAACAATCCTAACGTCAATGTGAGTTATTCTAATAGCAAAACCTTTGTCTCGGTGGTCGGACGCGCCGAATTAGTACTCGCCCGGTCAAAAATCGAAGAATACTGGACGGATGCCCTCAAAGTGTGGTTTCCTGACGGTAAAGACGATCCCAATCTGGCGTTAATCAAAATCGAAGCAGACCGCGCCGAATATTGGACATCCCCGAATGCCATCGTTGGCGCACTTGAATTCGTGCGGGCATTCGTCACGAATGACGAATATCAAGCAGGCGAAAACGAGAAAATCGAACTCTAAAGCCTATTGTGCTGGCGGTGCAGCAATCGTCACAGTTACCGTATCTGTGGCGATTGCCCCGCTGTCATCCGTGACCGTCAATGTGATAGTATGTACCCCGATTGGCAGCGTCACGCTTGGATTCAGCCCCACCGCAATTTCGATCCCCTCCCGCGTCCATAATCCAGCCATGATCGTTCCATCAGTGTCAATACTGTTCAGTCCGTTTAAGACCACAATTTCTGGCCCATCGCTATCCACGTCAATGATCGTCTGATCTTCCCCTGCATTCGCTGAAGGCGGAATAATCGGTTTCGGTGTCAAAGAAGGTGTTAAGGATGGAAGCAGTGTTGGTGTCACCGTGCTTGTGCTAGTCGGCGTATAAGTTGACGTTGGGGTAAGCGTCGGCAAGAAAGTCGTGGTCGCGGCAAATGTTGGCACGAGTGTCGCCGATGAGATGACGGTTGCACTGGGCACAAGGGTTGAAGTCGGCGCTGTAATGCGCTGCGACGTATTGACACCGCTTAACAGCAGATTCGTTGTTGAATTCTGGAACACTTCAATTGCGCTGATAATCGGACGATTAACCGTAGCGCGTGGGAAGTTGATGCTGAGGTTGCCATCAGTCACGTTGGCTGTGAACGTCCGCACATACGCCCTCAACGGCCCGGCAGTCGCGTAAAGATCAAGATTATCAATCACCAAAGCGCCCTCAAGCTGAACATCAAACACGCGCCGATTTGCGCCAGCTTGTCCACGTCCGCTGCCTCCCACCCAATAGATTTCCGCAAAATGTAGGTTGACCGTGTAATTGCCATTGGCCACCGGGAAGTTATAGCTAAAGCCCGTAGTATCTGCATCAGAAACGCGGCTTTGATAATACAAGGCATCATTGGTCGTTCCGGCAATCGCGCCCGTCATCGTGCTGTTTCTGCCGCCGGAGAAATTCGCATCAGCATTCCATGCCACACCGCCAAATGTAATTAAAGAACCGCCAGCATTGATGCGATACCTCAGCGTTGGTTCTGCGATGAGGGTTGCGGAGGGCGTAAAGGTTGCCGTCGGAGTCGCCGTGGTCGTCGAGGTACTGGTCGCCGTCGGTGTAGAAGTCTGCGTTGGTGTAGTCGACGGAATAGGCGTTTCAGAAGGAATGGGTGTATTGGATGGTTCAGGGGTTTCCGACGGAATAGGCGTATTAGAAGGAATGGGCGTTTCTGAGGAAATCGGCGTAATGGACGGAATGGATGTTTCAGACGGAACTGGCGTTTGTGAGGGAATGGATGTTTCTGATGGGATGGCGGTATTGGACGGCGTGTGCGTCGCTGTCGGTGTGGATGATGAGGTTGGCGTAGATGACGGTAGCGTCAACTGATTTGAGATCACTTCAATCGCGCTGATAATGGGGCGATCCACACTCGCCGCCGGGAAATTGATATTGAACGTCCCATCAATCACATTGACTGTAAACGTCCGTACATAAGCATTGAGCGGCCCGGCAGCGGCATTAAGATCAAGGTTATCCAACACCAACGCGCCTTCGATTTGCACATCAAACACGCGCCGATTTGTCCCAGTCGCGCCGCGTCCGCTGCCACCGACCCAATAGACCTCCGCAAAATGGAGATTGACCCTGTAGCTGCCATTCGTCACGGGCAGGTTATAGCTAAAGCCAGAGGTATTGCTGGTGGAACTACGCGTTTGATAATAAAGCGCGTCGTTGGTTGTCCCGGCGACTGCACCGGTCATGACGCTAGTTTGTCCACCCGAAGCGAACTGATCGCCTGCCCATATCGTCCCATTAAAGTTAATTTCATTACCGCCTGCGTTAATGCGATAAAGGGTGGTGGGCTGTGAATCTATTGTAGCGGAAGGAGCCACGGTGCTGGTTGGTGTCGCTGTTGCGCTGCCGTTAGGCGTATTACTAGGCACAGGGTCGCTCAGGACACAATTAGTCGATAGTTGGCTCACCCACGTATCCGTTTGCAACTGATCCCAGCGATATCCACCCGCCGTGACGACCACAGTATTCCCAATCACGCCTGCGCTCGGCTCATAAAGCGGAGTGGGCAAAGAACGTAGTTCCAACCACGTATTCGTTTGTGGGTTGTATTCCGAAACGCGATTAAGGGCGAGTGTGTTGCCGGAGCGCCCCCCCACCGCGATCACACGATCATTCATTTTAAACGTACCCGGTTCAAAGTGAGAGCGAATAATCGCCAAATTCGCGCCGGGTGTCCAGCTATTGGTCGCTGGATTATAAATATCGAGATAATTGACATCCACCGGGCTGATGTCATGATTGAGCTGTCCGCCGATGGTATAGATGAGGCCGTCGATGACAATCCCTTGAAAATGATTACGCGGACGCGGCACAGGGGCAGCCGTCGTCCAGGCCACTGGATTATTCAGATTCAAGACATAATGTGTGGAGGGATTGGTGTTGCGATCTGAAGCCACCCCGCTCATATAATGCAGGATGCGCCCTACAACGGCGGTAGCCCCGCTGGCACGCTGCTGCGGCAAATCAGGACCCGGTGTCCATAGATCATTCACGGTATCGTAGCGCCAAACAGCACTTGTCGTCGGCCCCGGATGCGGCCCCATAAAGCCGCCGACCAGCCAGATATATTGTCCATCCACAGCCGCCTGAATATGTGCGCCAGCGAAGGGCATGGGTGAGCGCGGATTCTGGGCGGTTTCCCATGTATTGGTTGCTGGATTATAGACATCCACGCGGTTAGTCGGCACTAGGGGTCCCGATGAGGTGAAGCCAGAAAGCAAATACAGCTTGCCATTGACCACTGCCGCTGATCCTTCTAAATGTCGTGCGGGAACGGGGGCGGCAAGCTGCCAAGGACTTAGGGTCTGTGTACAACTAGGATTTGTGGTAAAAGCGCTCACAGGTTCATAAGGCAAAATGATAATCGAAATCAGTGCCGTCAAAAGGGCGACAATGCCGATCTGCCACTTCAATTGAACAAGGCCGCGTTGTAGATAGTTTGATTTATTCAACACGAAGTGACACCTATATGAGGAGGCCGTTAAAAATTTATTGTTAAATATATCACTAAATGCAAACAAAGGGGCGTTTAGAGAGGCGTAATTGGCATACAAGTTAAATTAAGGTATCACGGGAACGCGTTAGTTTTCATACAATGATGCGAGGTTTTACTAACAGAAGGTAGCAGGAGAAAGGGAACCCTCTCTCCTGCTGCTCGCTTTAAGGGGAAGCCATTGGCGTGATGCTCGGAATCTCGGTGGGGGTTTCCGTCAGTGTAGGTAGCAGTGGTAAAGGAGTCGCCGACGGTTCTAAGGTTGGCAGCGGCGTGAAAGTCGGTTCTGGCGATGAGGTTGCCGTAAAGGTCGGCACAAGTGTCTCTGTAACGACGGCAGTTGGCACAGGGGTAAAGGTCGCTTGGACGGGCGAAATAAGTTCACCCGGCGGCACAGCAGGAGGAGCGGCGGCATTAGGGTCTGCGGCAGCACCTGCGTTACGCACTACTTCAATCGCGCTGATGATTGGACGATCAGCGCTGGCAGGCAGGAAATTAATATTGAGCATCCCGTCAGTGACGTTAAGGGTGAACGTCCGCACATAAGCCGTCAGTGGGCCAGCCACCGCGTACAGATCAAGATTATCAAGCACCAGCCCATTCTCGATTTGCACATCGAATACGCGCTTATTTGCTCCCGCTGGGCCGCGTCCACTGCCACCCACCCAATACACTTCGGCAAAATGCAGGCTTACGCTGTAACTACCGTTGGTCAGCGGCAGATTATAACTAAAGCTGGCGGTGTTGCTGGAGGCGCTGCGCGTTTGATAGTAAAGCGCGTCATTGGTCGTCCCGGCGATTGCGCCCGTCATGACGCTGACTTGTCCGCCGGAAAAGTATTGATCGCCTGCCCATGTCGTCCCACTAAAGTTAATTTGCCCACCGCCTGCGTTAATGCGATAGACCACACTTGGTTGGGGGGTCGAGGTTGGGGTTAAAGTGGCTGTGGCGGTTGGTGTGGGGGTCAAGCTCGGAGTCGCAGTGGGCGTAGCAGTGGGGGTAGAAGTCGCCGTCGGAATGGGGGTTGGCACGACCTCCGACGTGCTTTCCGGGTTAGGCGTGAGCGTCGATGTAGGCGTAAGTGTTGGTGTCACTGAGGGTGTGAAGGTGGGCGTAAAGGACGGTGTAGGGGTATTAGTCGGCAGATTTTGCACGATTGTAAAATTGACCGTAAGCGTATTACCCGCGCCGCCCCGCGCATTGGACTGGGTATAGGTGCGGGCGGTTATAGTGTGTGCGCCGAGCGATGGTACCCAGGCAATGTAATCTGTCCGATTATTATCCCCATTCAGCGCGTAAGGAGTTTGACTTTCAGTGCGATAATTGGCATTCGCGTCCAGCCCAAAGCGCACACTGCCAACCGTTGCAGGGGTTGTATTGGCACGGATGCTCAAGTTTCTTGTGCCGATGGCGGCAAAACTGATGACCATACCGTTGGTGAGCGTGGCAATATCTTGATCGGTATCGGCATTGATGAGCGTAAGGCTGACGACACCCTGCCCCGTCGGCGAAGTTGCGGTTGGGGTCAAAGTTGCAGTAGCGGTGGAAGTGAAGGTCGGCGTAAAGCTGCCGTTTGGTGTTGAAGACGCGGTGGCAGTTTGGCTAGGGGTGGGCGTAACCACGACACAATTTGTCGTCACTTCGCTAATCCACGTATTGACACTGCCCTGATTATAAGCCGTTCCGCCGTTGGTAACGATAATACGATTACCAACCGCCTCCGCGACGGGGCCAATCAATGCTGTTGGCAGCGGACGAAGCTGTACCCACGTATTGAGCTGGGGATTATATTCCGCCACGCTGCTCACCGTCGGCTGACCACCGGGGTCATTCCTGCCGCCAACGACGATAATACGGTCATTGAGCGAAAATAAACCGGGTTCAGCATGAGAACGCGGCGAGGGCAAGCTGGCTTTTTCCTGCCACGTATTTGTCACGGAGTCATAGGCATGAACCAGCGCCACATCCAGCGGATTGGTATCATGCCGGAACTGTCCGCCAATGGCGTAAATGATTCCATCAATCGTCACGCCATTAAAGTGATTGCGCGGCGAGGGCATACTGGCGGCGCTTATCCAGCCCGAACCAAGATTATCCAGATTCAAGACCCAATGGGAAGTCTGGTCGGTATTGCGATCCGCAGTCAGGCCGCTGATGTAATGCAGATTGCGCCCGTTTAACACTAAACCACCGCTGGCACGAGGTTCCGGCAGCGGTGGCCCCGCCGCCCAGAGATCGCTGACGGTATCGTAACGCCACACTTGCTGCGTAGGCGGCCCCGGATGCTGACCGACAAATCCGCCTGCTAACCACACATACTGTCCGTCAGCGGCAGCCTGAATATGGCTGGCGGCAATCGGCATGGGCGCGCGCGGGCTAACGGCTGTTTCCCACACATTAGTCGCTGGATTATAGACATCGAGCCGATTTTGGGGCGTTAAACTGCTATCTGCAAAACCCGTGAACACATACACTTTCCCGTTAACTGCTGCCGTCCCGCCTTCGATATGGTTGGCGGGTGCGGGAGCTGCTGGGAGCCATTCGCCCAAAGTCTGGACGCAGTTGGGATTAGTCGTTGCTGCTAACGCTGGTCTCGGTGATGAATTGATGAGAAAGATGGTTGAGAATGTGAAAAGGATTACAACACATAGGCGCAGCAGAAAGGACAGGGTAATTCTTGGCATTGTCCCCTCACTTTATGATTTATTAGAATGAACCTAGCGCCCTTAATATAACACTGAATAGTGAAAATTTTCTTTAAGGTTGCGTAAGATATGTTGGAATGTTGTTAGGATGCTGTTCGAGTTTGTTATCTTCAGACACAAATATCCAGTAAAAGCGAAACTCCTTATTTAATTTTTTAAGCAACCACCAAGTCACCAAGAGGCGTTTTAAGAAACGCTCTAGTCTTGGTGGTTCCAATTTTTTGTATTATTTTCGTGGAATTACAGAGAATCTTGGGCGTTTGTCGGCACTTTCACCGCTTCAATTTCGCCCGTCGCCAGCGGGTCTTCCGGCACAGGGCGGGTGGGATCCATTTCGTCGGCATCTTCCCAACTGACGATCCAGATACACGCCCCGGCGACCAGCACCGTCGCTACAATCAGCGCGATCCACTGCCCGATCTCTAAGCCGACATCACGCGCTTCGATGACGAGCAGCACCACCATGCCGACTGAAAGCACAATCCACGCGGCGATGCGGGGATGAATAATCGCCCATTTGACAGGCGGGATGTTTCCGAGTGATTGCATAACACGACTCCTCTACCTTTGAATCTAGGGCGATTATAGAGGCTTTGGTCATAGATGAAAAGGCAGCAGCATGTTTATTTTGCTGAAGGTAGGGAGTGACCGATGTGTCACTCGCGGCGCACAGCCTTTGACCCTAATTTAACCTGAGTTTCGGACAGTGTTTTCATTCTATCCCCACCCCTAAATCCCCTCCCCACTTCCTAGAGAGGGGACTTAAAGAACCATTGTGAACCGTTTTTCTCCCCTTCGCCATGCAATGGAGAAGGGGTCGGGGGATGAGGACATCATAAAAATTAATCAAAGTGCGCTATCTAAAACTGAGGTTAACTTATCAGCGGAAGCGGCACAAACAAGCGGATACATGTCCCATACCCTGATTGAGTCTGGGATGGTCAAACGGCCATTCAGCCCTTTTGCGCGTTCTCGCATCGTAATCAGCCCAAAATGGCTGCTGTTGATTTGCTCCACAGCGTCTAAGTCGAAGCCAACCCCATCGTCACAAATCGTCAGTTCTAAATCGCGTGCAGT
>DAOTTO010000445.1:0-5180 GCA_034437895.1 Anaerolineae bacterium
GCAAATTAATCGGGGGCGATTTGCTCCAACCGCTGCTGATGATCCCGCGCTGGCCTGTTTTGGCTAATGCCGCGACAATCATCTCGACAGTTTGTTCTGGCCGACTGCTGGACATACTGCCGAAACCGATATAAATGGGGGCTTCTCCGGCCTGCAAAAAACCTATTATGTCAGACGAAGGCTGCCATCTCTCCTTTTCATTCAGAAACCAGTATCCCGTTGTAAAGACATTTTTATCCCAATCTAACGCTGGCGGGACAACATAGCGGCTGAAGCCCTGAATCGTTGGAATTTGATGTTTGAGGCGTGTATAAGATGCAGCCGTATGGATGGGCAAGTGAAGCGTTTTTGACCGTAGATTGTTGGCTGTTTCGCTGGCAACCGACCAGAGAATTCGTTCTGCCAACTGGCCCATCCAACGATTTAGCACGCTTTGGCTGCGAGCAATCAGTGGGGCTATTGAAGCGGCTCCGCTGCGTGTAGGGAGATAAGGCTGCAAGGCGGCGTTGATCTGACGGATGCTATACTTTTCGCTCACCGCTTGCACAAACGACTCGGAGACAAAACCGCTGATTAACAGGTCAGCGTCTTGTACATGCGTATGAATGGGATGAAGCATCTGCTCACCGTGTTCCCGCAGCAAATCTTTCATATAAGTCAATTCTTTGCGTGGATTGCCGCTTTCGCTTTGCATGATTGCTTCCATGTCAATTGTCGGCGCGAAGTCGAAGCCATAACCACGCACCTACTCCTCGAAATTTGATCCGGCAATAATCCGTACCTGATGTCCGGCAGCTTGTAAGCCTTGACCAAGCGCCAGCATAGGCTGCACATCGCCGCGTGTGCCGAGCGCAATAAGCATAATCCTCATAACGACCCCTCCTTATATATATCGCAAATCTTGCTTGTGTATTTTATCACAATGTACTTTGTTGGAATCAAATAAAATTAATTGTGTCGCTCGGTTGGGTATGCTAAAGTTGGCTGATAAGTTCATATTAGTTCATGAATTGGAGACATCATGCAGCAGCCCCCTAATCCTAATAAACCCCCACAGCGTCAAATCCGCTTGGAACTACCGGGAAACCTCAACGCTAGTTACGCCAACGGCGCGATCATCAACCAGACTCACAGCGAAATTATCCTTGATTTTGTTCAGGTTTTACCGAATGACCCCCGCGCCCGTGTGCAAGCGCGTGTCGTCCTAACCCCCGCCAACGCCAAATCATTTTTGCAAGCGCTTAAAGAAAATCTCGATATTTATGAGCAAAAACACGGCGAAATCACCCTTCCGCCCAAGCCGATTTCGCTGGCAGAGCAGCTTTTTGGCAACGTCCGCCCAGAGGAAGGCGAAACGACCAGCGGTACACCCGGCGATGAAACGTTAGGCTAACCTGAGTTTCGGACAGTGTTTTCATTCTATCCCCACCCCTAAATCCCCTCTCTACGAAGTGGGGAGGGGACTTAAAGAACCATTGTGAACCGTTTTTCTCCCCTTCTCCATTGCATGGCGAAGGGGTTGGGGGATGAGGACATCATAAAAGTTAATCAAAGTGCGCTATCCAAAACTGAGATTAGGCTAGATAAAAAGAAAGGGGATTTTATGGACGAATTAACCGCAATTTCCGACTCGATCCGCCGGACTCTTACCACCAAAAGCGTCGCCCGTGATGCAACTATCGCCCGTTCCCGCGAACTGATCCGCCATTGTTCAGAGTGCATCCGTGCGATTCATCGCCGCGAATGGCCTGCCGCCGATTCTAAGCTGGAGATTATCCGTGCTGCTGCCGGTGAACTTCGGGCTGGAGTAATGGGTTATGCCGATTTATATCACAGCGGCTACACGCAAGATGCGCTTAAGGAAGTGGTTGAAGCCTTTGCGACCTATGCCATCATCCGCGAAACAGCGCTGCCCTCGCCGGAATCACTAGAAGTCGAGGCTGCCACCTATCTGAATGGACTCGCAGAAGCCGCCACCGAATTACGCCGTTTCATTCTGGACATCATGCGCCGCACTGATTCGCACAGCGATGAAGCCGAGCGCTTGTTGGGCTGGATGGACGCAATTTATGATGAACTTGTCACGTTTGATTTCCCTGATGCGCTCACGGGCGGGTTGCGCCGTCAGACCGATATTGTGCGCGGCGTATTGGAACGTACACGCGGCGACCTGACCAGCAGCTTGCGCCAACAGCAGTTGCAAAATGCTTTACAACGTTTTGAGGGGCGCGTCATCGGCGATACCGAGAAATAAATCGTACAATCCTGTAATGACCCCAAAGTCCTACACTTTTTCTGGATGGCGATGCGTACACTATAGTTAATCGTTATAGTTCGCATCGCACCGAAAAAGGAATTGAGACGTGGCTTATGATGTCTTCCTCAGCTATTCCCGCCGCGATAGTCCCATGTTTGAGCGCGTCCGCGACACGTTATGTGCTGTCGGGTTGATCGTCTGGACGGATGAAAATCTCAAACCCGGTACGCCCTCATGGAAAAACGCCATCGAAAAGGCGATTGAGCAAGCAAGCTGTCTCGTCGTGCTGCTTTCGCCGGATTCCAAAGATTCGGTTTGGGTAGAGCGCGAACTGGAATATGCCAGCAGCCATAACATCCCGATTTTTCCGCTTCTCATACGTGGGACAGAAAAAACCGCCGTGCCGTTTGAGCTTGGGAATATTCAACGCGCCGATATTCGCCACGATTACGCCGGCGGAATGCGAGCGCTCGTCACCGGAATTGGGCAGCAGTTAGCGATACCTAATTTGATTCAACGTATTGATAAAGCGACTCGCCCTATCCAGCATGTTTCACGCGGCGCAAAATGGCGGCCTCCACGCCTTGCCTTGTGGATTTTGCTCTTGTTGATGGTGTGTGGCGCAAGCGCATTTCGTTGGTGGTATGAAGGCAATTTACCCAACACAGCGCTGGCAGCACAAGATGACGAGGCAGCATCACTCGCGGCTGTAATCCTCATTTATGATGTCGAGTCGCTGACGTTGGTGAATCAAACCGGGGAAAACGTTAACGTAAGCGGTTTGAACTTTGTGCAAACGGTGTCGCTGTTTAGCTCAGACGAATGGGCGGATTCCAGCCGAGCCGTTTATGCTTTAGCGGCGGGCGACTGCTTGCAGGTGTGGCAGCGGGAAGCAGGTTTTTATCCCGCGCCAAGTTTTTGTCGTTACCGTCAGGCATGGCGCTCCTTATCAAGCGGACATATCTTTTGGCGTGAAGCGTTTGACGTGTGGTCTAGCGGTATGCTTGTGGCGACCTGTCCAGCGGCGGTGAACTTTCAGCAGATGTGTGTGCTGCGCCTTCGCCCTTGACCATCCCCTACGCGCAACCTATAATGACCGTAATTGATTTCTTTGCCGCAGACAGCAGGCGCGGATGTGCGAACATAATGCCGCTTAATTTCCTGCCGAGGTGAAGGCCTGAACCTGAACTTGGTATTTTTATTACCGTGATTTAGTTATCTCAGCGGCCTTTGCATATTTGCGGGTCGCTTTTTTATTTCAGTTTAATGCTGAAAAGTCAAAATTTTAGAGGGAAGGAGGAAAAATCACTTGGCAATTTCAAAACAACGCAAAGATGAACTCGTTGCCACTCTGAACGAACTGCTGGATAATAGCGATGGATTCATCATCGTTGAGGCCAAAGGGCTGTCGGTTAAGCAGGTGAGCGATCTGCGCCGCAAAGTTCGTACTGCAAAAGGACGTTATGTCGTTGCTAAAAACACACTGTTTACCAAAGCATTAGAACAGCGTGGATGGGTCGTCCCAGAAAAACTGCTGAACGGCCCCGTCGCCATCGTATTTGGTCTGCGCGATTTCCCGGCAGTGGCGAAAGCTGTGCTGGAATTCACTGCCGACGCAGCAATGGAAGACAAGATGACGCTCAAGGGCGGTGTCATTGACCGCGACATCTTGGATCCAAAAGGCGTGGATAGTGTTTCCAAACTGCCGACGATGGATGAACTTCGCGCTCAATTGGCAGGCTTGCTCGTCCAACCGGCGACAGGTTTGGTCAGCGTTCTGAATTCAGCGACGGGTCAACTCGTCAACGTGCTGCAATCGTACATCAAAGATCGCGGTGGCGACAGCGAAGAAGCAGCTTAGTAGAAGTGCTGAGTACTGAGCAATGAGTGCTGAGTGAAAGCACGTTTTTTAAAGGTTCGAGTGAGATTTAATCTCACGGATTGAACCGCGATGCAACATAAAAAATCGATAATCTGCGTCCTGATGACGCAATCCGTATGAAAGGAAACTCTAAAATGGCCGATCTCAATAAATTGGTAGAAGACCTCAGCAGCCTGACTATTCTCGAAGCTTCTAACCTCAAGACCCTGTTGGAAGAAAAATGGGGCGTAACCGCCGCCGCCGCCGCGCCAATGATGATGGCGATGCCTACTGGCGCTGCTGCTGCTGCGCCGGAAGAAGTTGAAGAACAAACCGAGTTCACCGTCATCCTCAAGGATGCTGGCCCCAAGAAAATCAACGTCATCAAGGCAGTTCGTACTGTTACCAATCTGGGCTTGAAAGAAGCCAAGGAATTGGTCGAAGGCGCACCCCAGAATGTGGTCGAAGGCGTGAGCAAAGATGTCGCCAACGATGCGAAGACCAAGCTGGAAGCCGAAGGCGCAGTCGTCGAAATCAAGTAGTTCCCGTAAGGATTCATCCTTGCGTTAAAGACAGGGGGCAGAGATGCCCTCTGTTTTTTAATTCACACTATTAAGAAAATTACTACATTTAGCAACTGGCGTTACGCAGACGCCTCTGTTTCTGCCCTCACCCCCGCTGAGGGGGCGACAGTAACTTTTGAGGCACTGTCGCAAAACGCATTTTGAGCGAGCGAGACCCCAGTTTTCGAAGCGATTGCAAGTGCGGACTTACAATCGCTTCTCTTAGAGAAATCTAGTGTCGCCCCCCCTCCTCGGTTAGGGCTGAGGGGAGAAATACAAGAAGCGCTGTACAGTCTCCTTTCCCCGGAAACGGGGCAAAGGTTAGAGGATAGGGTGGACGACTCGCCGCAGCGCCCCATAAACACAATTTACGGGTTAGCAGGGGCTTCAGCTTCCAACAGCGACTCCTGCGTCACTATATCGCTTTCGCCCACCATCGTCACAATATCTTCGGGGATGGTGCTGCCAGCCAGCAGCTTAACCATACTGTTGACCATCG
>DAOTTO010000446.1:0-1895 GCA_034437895.1 Anaerolineae bacterium
CCCCCCGGCTCCCTCTCCAATACTTGGAGAGGGGGAGAAAAACGCATCTTGAAGTCCCCTCTCCATGCAATGGGGAGGGGATTTAGGGGTGGGGTAAATGCGTGAGCGAAAGTCCTAAAGATAAAACCACAAAGGCACAAAGGAAAAGAAAAATTTCTGTTTTCTTTGCGTTCTCCGCGGCTTTGCGGTTCAAAAATCTCTTTTATAAAACGAGGCCGTCGAAATCCATCGGGAGTTTGATCGTATCAGGTTGCTCTTGCAGCAGGGATTGATTCCCGCTGATAGGGAAATCTACGGCGTAAACTGTGCGATTTTGAGCGCGGGCGAAACGTGCCGCGTGCATCGCGCCGCCATCTTTATCGGTTTCGACAATAATCACGCCCTGCGAAAGGCCGCTGATGATGCGGTTACGTGCCACAAGTCCCGGCGTACTGACCGGTGAATCCGGCGCGACTTCGCACAGCAGCGCCCCCCGTCGCATGATGGCTTGCGCGAGTTCATAATGATCGGGCGGATAAATATTCAACACGCCGCTGCCCAAAACCGCGAAGGTACGCCCTCCGGCTAACGCGCTGAGATGCGCTATAGAATCCACCCCATAAGCTAATCCACTGATGACGGCATACCCTTGCTTCACGATTTCACCCGCCAACATTTCCGCCATTTGCTTGGCTTGTTCACTGGGATGGCGCGTCCCGACGACGGCGATTCCTTGCAGCGCGGCGAGTCCATCGATATTGCCTAATCCAAACAAGGTCGGCGGGGCATCGGTGAGCGGTTTGAGGGCGCGGGGATACGCGGGATCGTTCCGCGTGAGGATGTGGACTCCGGCTTGCTGCCAGCGCCCGATAGTACGGGCGGTATTGTCCAGATCAATTTGCTGGATGGCGAGCGCCGTTGTTTTGCCGATTCCGCGTACTTCACATAGGTCTTTGGGTGATGCTTTTAACACCGCATCCAGATCATGATTAAAGTGCGCCAAGAGTGCGGCAAACGTCACGCCGCCGACACTTTTAACGAGGCTCAAAGCCACCCATGCTGTATTGATGTGTGAGGTCAAAATGGCACAAACTTACATTTGAACGGGGCAAAAGACACCCTCTCAGCGACTTTTAATCGATGATTAGCGTACATACAAGATAATGCTGATAACAAGGTGTGTCAAGCGGCGGTTGGGAGGTGAGAATCGCAAGTGATTTGACGCAACCACCCTTGTTACATGTTATAATTTCTGCGGTAAAGTATTTGAAAAAGTATAAAAGGGATAAGTGACTCATGGCTTCACTGACAGAAAAAGTCAATACGCTCATCAGCGCCAACCTGCACGGGATTGTAGACCGTGCGCTGGAAGCTAATTCGGTCAAAGTGATGGATGAATATATCCGTCAAGCGGAGAAAAATCTGGAAGCGCTGGAAGATTCGGCGGCGACTATCGGCGGCACCGTCAAAACACTCAAGCGCAAGTATGAAGAATTTTCGGGCGCGGCGGATAAACTTGACCGCGACATTGATACGCTCATTTTGAAGAATAAAGAAGACCTCGCCGCCGCCGCCCAAGCCGAACTGAACACCAAACAGCAGCTTGCCCAAGAATATTATGAACAATGGCAGGCGCAAGAAGGCCAATATCAAGCCATGCTGAGTATGCGGCTTAAGCTGGAAGCCAAGATGACGACCCTCAAGAATGAGCGCGAACATCTGCGTTCACTCATCGAATTGGCGGATGCCAAGAAGGTCACGCTCAAGACCGTCAAGAGCCTCGATAACATGACTGTTGCAGGCGATGAGCAGATCAGCACGCTGGCTTCCAACATTCGCAACCGGCTTGACCGCGAAGATGCCAAACTGGAAATGGCGACAGCGCGTATGTCTGATCAGATTGACGAAGCGGTGCG
>DAOTTO010000447.1:0-3430 GCA_034437895.1 Anaerolineae bacterium
CTGCGGCGGGCGACCATCGCGCAGTGGCTCATCTGTATCGTCGTCGGGCTGGTTGGATTAGTGCCGCTGGCTTATTTTTACTTGAGCGCTGTCGATCAGGTCATGTCTCCGGCTGAAGGCTTGGGTGATCTTGGTATCTCGTCCGCAATTACGGGATCAGATTTGATCGGCTTGGGATTTTGGGTCACGCTGGCAGGCACATTGGTGGTAACGCTGCTGCCCTTTATTGCGATGATTTTAACCCCACCGCAAGTTGAGAATGCCTAGCAGATGCGTTAAAGTTAAGTTTGCTATAGATTTGCGAATCAAGCTCAGCTTTAGAGAATATTGAATTAAAATAACTACATATAACCTGAAAATTTTAATTCAACATCAACGCTTAGAGTAATTGTTTCCGCTATACAATGAGACCGAACAGGTTATCGTAGCGTTTGTAGGTTAGGGAACAACAGTGGCATTCATTGACGACACCATCATCGAAGCACTCGTCAGCGATGACGTGGACGAGCGCAAGCAAGCGATTAAAGAATTAGTAAAATCAAAAAATCCAGCGGCGATTTCTTATTTAACCGAAATCGAGCGTAACGACGATGACTTAGACGTACAGGCGTTGGCACGACTGGGGATCGCCAATATCAAGAAGTATTTGGCGGACGAAAAAGTAAATCCGGCGGTTCGGACCACACGCGGCGGCTTGCGCTATGCGGTTTATGAACCGGATGAAGAAGATGATTCTGATTTGCTGCATGAGCAAAAGATGAAGGCCAAAGTATTCTTTAACGATGCGTTGGAACGGCACCAGCGCGGCGATGATCGTAAAGCGGCTGAACTGCTCACCAAAGCGCTTAAGACCAACCCGGCTCTGGGGCGCGATCCGCAAGTGATTACGATGGCAGGCGCGATCACCGGCGATGATGGGCAGGATGCCATTCAAAAGCTGATGGAACAATCCCGCAAGAAGCAAGTTGCCATAAAACAGCGGATGCTTGATCCTGTCTGGATGGAAGCCCTGCTCGATTTGGGGCTGTATGTTGTTGTGACGTTTATTGGCATTCTGGCAATCCTGTTGATCGTTACGCCTATACTTTCTGGCGGATTACAGGGCAGCATCATTGAACCCTCGCTGAGTTCGCTCATCAACGGCGATTTTGGCAACCAACTCCTTGTAACACTCCTCGCCACGCTCAGTTTATTTGGCGGGCTGATCCTTCAAAATGTGTTCGTCCATCTGGTCGCAGTGTCATTCTTAGGCGGTGAAGGTCGCTTCCCGAATTTAATCCGCAAGACGACGGTTGTCAATGTGGTCGCTTTTATCCTCGCTATTGTCTTGTTCGGGGTCATCCTATGGCGGTTGCCAGATGCGGAAAATTGGCTGGCGCAAATCGTCAACAGCGCACAGGTGAACGCCACAGTGAATACCCTTACGGATTCTGTCCCTGCGCTGGCCTTTGGCGGGATGTTCGCATCACTGGCCTTTCTCTATTTTTACAGCCGCGCCATCGGGCGGACGTATCGCTTCGGTGTAACAAAAGGCTTTTTCTCGTTAGTGATTGCTACCGTTATTGTGCAGTTCGTGGCAGCACTTTTGAGCCGGATTGCGCTCACGGCATAATCCGTCATCTGCATAGAACGCACATAGCATCGCCTTTAAAAACCGCTTACAATGGTCGCCTGCCTGCATTTATCGGCAGGCGATTTTTTTGTTTTTGCGCCTTAAGTATGATAAGGAGCCTATTTTGAAAATTGTTACCTATAACCGCGATGGAAAATCGTATTTGGGTCGTCTGGAAGCAGATCAAGTGCATTTAGCCAATTGGCAAGAGGGCTTGCTCGGTTTGATGCAGCGCGGCATTAAGCCAGAACGCACCAGTGTGCATTATCCACTCGCAGAGACAAAGCTCGAATCACCCGTCCGCCCCGGCAAGATCATCGGTGTGGGGCGCAATTATGCCGCGCACGCCGCCGAACTCGATCATGATCTGCCGCAAAGCCCGCTATTGTTCGCCAAGTTCATCAACAGCGTCATCGGTCACGGTGATACGATTCGCTGGAACAGCGCAACCACGTCGGAAGTCGATTGGGAAGGCGAATTAGCCGTCGTCATCGGCACCCGCGCCCGTAACGTGAGCGAAGCCGATGCCTATAAATATGTCTTTGGCTACACCGTCGCCAACGATGTCAGCGCCCGCGATCTGCAAAATGCCGAGCCGCAATGGTTACGCGCCAAAGGGCTGGATACATTCTGCCCGTTGGGGCCGTGCATCGTCACCCGCGATGAAATCCCCGATCCTCATGCGCTGAACATCACGACAAAGGTCAACGATCAGGTGATGCAGGAAGCCAGCACCGGCTTGATGATGTTCAAAATCCCGACATTGATTGCGTTCTGTTCCCGCGCTTTTACGCTGGAGCCGGGTGATGTGATCTTAACCGGAACACCCGCCGGAGTCGGTATGGGGATGAAGCCGCCGCGCTACCTAAAAGATGGCGATGTTGTCTCCGTCACGATTGACGCGATTGGGACGCTGACCAACACCTGTAAAGCCGAAGATTAGGCCGATTGTCGCACGCTTATGCGTATTGATGTCCTCACGCTGTTCCCCGGCATGTTCCAGGGGCCAATGACCGAAAGCATGATGTGGAAGGCGCAAGATCGCAAGCTGCTTGATCTGCGCCTTCATAACATCCGCGATTACACCACCGATAAACATCGCTCGGTAGACGATACCCCTTACGGCGGCGGTGGCGGGATGATCCTGCGGCCTGATGTCGTCGTCAGGGCGGTGGAGAGTGTAATCGAAGGTCAGGCGAATGTGCCTGTTATTTTGATGTCCCCGCAAGGGCGCGTATTTTCGCACAAAATCGCCGTTGAACTGGCAAGCCATGAGCGAATCGTGCTGCTGTGTGGGCATTATGAAGGCATTGATGAACGGGCGATTCAACTCGTCGTGACCGATCAGATCAGCATTGGCGATTATGTGCTGACGGGCGGCGAGTTGGCGGCGATGGTCATTATTGATGCCGTCGTGCGCCACATCCCCGGTGTACTCGGCGCGGAAGGGGCAGAACAACGCGACAGCCACGCCGACGGCTTGCTGGAAGGCGCACATTATACGCGCCCGCCTGTGTTTCGCGGCTTAGAAGTCCCATCCGTGTTACAAAACGGTCATCATGCCGATATGGTGCGCTGGCGGCGCGAAGAATCGCTCCGGCGGACGTGGCGTAATCGTCCCGATTTGCTGCTGAAAGCCGACTTGAGCGAAGCCGATAAATATCTGCTGGCGAAATTCGCGCTGGAAGATGCAGCAACAAGTTTAGGACTTTCGCTCACGCATTTACCCCACCCCTAAATCCCCTCCCCATTGCATGGAGAGGGGACTTCAAGATGCGTTTTTCTCCCCCTCTCCAAGTATTGGAGAGGGGGCCGGGG
>DAOTTO010000448.1:0-11804 GCA_034437895.1 Anaerolineae bacterium
TCCAAAGGGATGCGCCAGCGGCTCGGTTTGGCGCAAGCCCTCGTACATGATCCCAAAGTCGTCATCCTCGATGAGCCGACAATTGGCATTGATCCGCAGCAGGTAATCGAAGTGCGTGAAAGCGTCCGCCAATTGGGGCAAAATCACACTGTCCTCTTTAGCACCCACATTCTCTCGGAAGCCGAACAAGTCTGTGACCGCGTGATTATCATCAACAAAGGCCACATCGTCGCGCAAGGTCGCCCATCAGATTTACGCCAGCAGTTACAGCCGGAAGTCAGTGTTTATGTTCAAGTTGGTGGCGGCAGCGAAGCGGAAATCTCAACCCTGCTCAGGCAAGTTCCCGGCGTTAATGGCATCGAGGCACAAGGCGCAGGTTACAGCTTACGCGCCCAAAAGGGGGTCGATATTCGCCCACACATCTTCGATAAAGTGACGAAAGCCGGATACAAACTGCTCGAAATGCGCCCGGTTGCGATGACGCTTGAAGATATTTTTCTCGATATTGTCGGTAGGTAAAACTTTATGTGGATTATATTCCGGCGCGAAATCGGACAATATTTCGCCTCTCCTGTCGCTTATCTGATCGCTTTCGCTTATTTGTTGCTGACGGGCTTGGTCTTTAACAACGACCTCACCTCCAGCTTAACGATAAGACCCGCCGATCCCGCTGTTGTGCCGACCTTTTTGTCCTTCGGTATGGTCTTCTTTGCGCCTGTGCTGACGATGCGAATGCTGGCGGAAGAAAGCCGCGAGGGAACGCTCGAACTGCTTCTGACTGCCCCCGTGCGGGACAGCGACATTGTATTTGGCAAATTTTTGAGCGCGTGGTTTTATTACACCGTGCTGCTCTTGCTCACCATCGTCTATCCAATTTTACTCCTTTCGACCACACCGAATTTACCCGATTTGGGTCACTTTATAGCGGCCTACATCGGAATTTGGCTCTACGGCGGCGCGACACTTGCCGTTGGACTGATGTTTTCGTCCCTTACGGAAAATCAAATCGTCGCGGCATTTTTAAGCACTTCGGCGCTGCTGCTGCTGTATCTCGGCAACCTCGCAGGCGATATTGTGGCGGATATTAATTTGGCTAATCTCATCCGCAAACTCACGCTCGGCGGGCATTTTTCACCGTCATTTGCCTATGGGTTAGTACGCGCTGAAGATGTCGCTTATTTCGCGGGCATTATCGTGATTATGCTGTTTATCTCTATCCGCGTTGTTGAATCTCGGCGGTGGCGTTAATGAGCCAAAACACCTCCACACCCATTACGATTACCCGCAGCGATATTGGACAAACCTTCGGGTTTATCGGCGCGTTATCGGTCTTATTAGGCATTTTAGGGCTTCTTTGGCAGCGCGGATTCACGCTTGCTATTGTCGTCCTCTTTTTTGTTGGCATTATCGGTTTGGTGCTATGGTGGGTCATCTCTCCGCGTGAATTTGTCAACTTCATTACCGGAAGGCAAGCGCGTTACAGTACGACAGCATTCTTTTCCACCCTACTCCTGCTCGGCATCGTCGTCATGGGTTATATCATTTTAGAGCGCTCCGCCCTCAGCGCCGATATGACCGAAGGAAAACGTTTCACCTTAAGTGATACCACGCTTGAGGTCTTGAATAATATTCAGCGCGAAGTTCGCATCACAGGATTTTACTCACCCCGTGCGTTACAACAACGCGAAGTAGACGATCAATTCTTTCGGCTGTATGAACAAGCCTCCAATGGCTTTGTTACCCGTAACTATGTTGATCCAGTCGCCCAACCGGGCATCGCCGATGATTTTCAAGCCAATGATGGCGATGTCTTTATCTCATTTTTGGGAATCAATGGCGACGTGGATATGAGTACAGTGCAGTACGTAACGCGCTCATCGCGTCAGGAACGCGACATCACCGAAGCCATATCGCGGCTTTTACTCAGCGGCAATTATGTCATCTATTTTGACATCGGTTTGGGCGAACTCAATGTTACCGATACATCACAACGCGGCATTTCTGATATTAACGATGTGATTAGGGCATACGGCTTGATTACACAAGGATTGAATTTAGAGGAATTAGCGGCAAGCGGCGCGTTGATCCCGGAGGATGCTTCCGCTGTCGTCCTTGCAAGGCCGGATGTTGACCCAAGCCCGCAAGCGCTCACAGTTTTGGATGAGTATATGCGGCGCGGCGGCGATTTATTTATCGCGGCAGACACCCAAACCGATTTTATGCGCCCAAACAGCCTATTTAACGACTATATGTGGCAAAATTACGGCCTGCGGATGCTGGATGCGATTGTGGTCGATGCGATTGCCAGCGATGAAACCCAACTCGATATTTTCAGCTATGCCATCAGCGATCTGGAGATCACAAGAAGTATTGATCCAGGCACAGACCCCAACACCGCCACCAAATTCCGCGTCGCACGGGCGATTGATGTCAACACCGAACCGCCTGTCAGTAATGGCAGCGCGATTCGCTCTTCAGAAAACAGCTATGGCGAAACCGACGTGACCACATTGGCGCAAAGCAACACCTATACCTACGACGACGGAGTGGATATTCCGGGACCACTTACTACTGTTGCTTGGGCGCGGAATGAAGCCAATGGCGCTAATATTGTCCTCGTTGGCGATAGTGACTTTTTAACCAATGGGCAGGTCGGAACACCGCCTGGCAATGCCTCATTATTCGCGGACAGCCTGCTCTGGATGACAGGTGCAGGCGCGGCAGTCACCTTTTCTTTTGAGACAACCGTCACCGGTCAGCCGCTTATTTTTGTGGACAGCCGCACCTTAGATTTTATCGTCGTGATTACCATTCTGGTGATGCCGGGGATCACATTAGCATTGGGCGCGATTGTTTGGCTGCGTCGGATGAGGCGATAGAAATATGAACAACCGTCGCAGCACCTTCATCCTGTTTGCCATCTTTGTGTTTCTTACGGGCATCGTCCTGCTGCAACCCGACGTTGGCAAAATCTTCACGCGCAATAATACCCCCACCGCCGAGCCGACTTCCCCTTTCACACGGGTCTACCCCGATTTAGCCGTGCTGGAAATCCGTGCGATTCAATTGCAAAGCCCAATAACCAGTGAATCATTCACGATGGGACGGGCTGCCGATGGGTCTTGGATCGCGCCAGATTTAGATGCGCCCCTTGACCAAGAACAAGCCAGCAACATCGCTAGAACCATCGTTTTACTGCCTTATACCTATACCACGCCTCTCCCTGAAGATGGCAATTTAGAGCAGTTCGGGTTTCGGCCTTACGGTGCGTTCCTGATTTTAGTCTCACTCAATGACGGCAGCGAACATGCTGTTGCCATTGGTGATCCCCTGCAAGCCGGCCCCGAATTTTACGCCTGTGTCGATGATTCATGCGCTGATGACACACCAGAAATCTATATTGTGCAGCGCGGCCCCGTTGATTATCTGGTCGATTTTATGCAAACCCCGCCTCTTGCAGGCGAGGCAACTGCCGCTCCATAGAACCAATTAAAACCAATTTTGGGGCAAAATCGAATTGGTTTGTTGACAAGCATCGAAACTAAGGTTATTTTTTGAGAGTCGCATTTGACATGTGACGATTTTCTAACGACTTCAAAACCTTCCCCGTCCCCTGTGGCGGGGTTTGTTGACTATAGAAGTTATGAGTTTGCATTAAGACTCAGAAAGAAAAGTCGTCAGTTGATGAATTTTGCGTCATAATGTGTATAAGAGTGCATGGAAGAGGTAAAGTGGCCTTGCTTTTGTGGCAAGGCTTTAAACACGTAACACTATGGCTGTAATGATACAACAAATGACGCAACGAGAAGAATTGCAGGCGCAACTTATCAGCAAAGCGCGAAAGCAAGGTGGCATTAGCTACGACGATATTCTGGCGGTTTTTCCAGATATTGAGCGTGATGTTACTTTGCTGGACGAGCTGATGGACAGCCTGCTTGATGCCGGGGTAGATGTTCTCCCCGGAAGCCGTGTGGAAAATGACCCCCTGCCCGATGAAGCAGAGTCGATTGATCTGCGTCAAGCAGATGAAGAAGACAATGTTTATGAACAGACAGGACGGGTGCTGCTTAAAAGCGACTTAATCGAAGACGCAGGCTATCAGCAGGCGCTCGATACCGATGATGTCGTCGGCCTCTACTTGAAAGAGGCGGGTCGCGTCCCGTTATTGACCGCTGAGGAAGAGGTTTCGCTTGCCAAACGCATGGAAGCAGCAGCCTTAGCGCAGCAGCAAATCAAAGACTATGAAGACGATCTTTCCCCAGATGATGTTTATGACCTTAAAGAAATTGTCATCGATGGTGAAATGGCGCAAGAGCATTTGATTCGTGCTAATGCCCGCCTTGTCATCAGTGTCGCCAAAAAATATATCGGGCGCGGTGTCCCCTTCCTTGATCTGATTCAAGAAGGCAACATCGGGCTAATCCGTGCCACCAATAAATTTGAATATCGGCGCGGACATAAATTCAGCACTTATGCGACATGGTGGATTCGCCAAGCCGTAAGCCGTGCCGTTGCCGATCAAGGCCGGACGATTCGTGTTCCCGTCCACATGGGCGATCAACTGAATCGGATGCGCCGTGTTCAGCTTCATCTGCTGCAAGAGCTAGGCCGTGAGCCTTCGATCAATGAATTGGCAGAAGGCTTAGATACAACACCGGATAAAGTTGAAAACTTGCTGGAAATTGCTCGCCGTCCCGTCAGCCTAGAAACACCAATTGACGAGGAAGGCGATTCAACCTTCGGCGATTTTGTGGAAGATGTCAACAGTCCTGCGCCAGCCGAAGAAGTCGCGACACATCTGCTCCATGAGCAGCTTCAAGCCGCGCTTGACCGCCTGCCACCGCGTGAAGCACAAATTCTGCGCTTGCGTTATGGGCTGGAAGATGGACGTGTATATACATTGGAAGAAGTCGGGCAGACGATTGGTGTCACCCGTGAGCGTGTCCGCCAGTTAGAAGCCCAAGCGCTGAATCGGCTGCGTCAGTCTTCAGCACACATTATCCTGCGTGACTACCTGTACGGGGAGTAATCACCTTGGAAGCAAAGTCAAGCGCGGCAAAAAGCTCAGATCGCAGATCGGGGAACTGGCTTTGGCCTCTAGCGCTGACACTTTTCGGCATTGTGCTGCTGCTAGATAACTTTCTTCTCCTCGGTGATTTTAATGCGGTGGCGCTGCTGCCGCTGCTTCTGGTGATGGTCGGCGCGCAAATACTCTTGCGCGGCGACCTCTTCCCCAACGAGGAAACCCGTCGCTTCGGGATTACACGCGGCAGCGTTGAATCCGGCACATTAGAAATAAGCAGCGGCGAAATTGATGTGGAAGTGCGTGCGCTGCAAGGAGATTATCGCCTGCGTGACGGTCAGCCTGCGCTCATTACCGGGCAATATGCCGCGCAATCCCGTCCACAGCTTAATATGGCAGAAACCTATGCCCACCTTAAGTTAGATCGCTCGGCAACCCCTTGGGCTTCTTTCGCCGATTGGAAAATTAGCCTTGCGCGTGATTTACCTTGGCAAATCCTTGCTACAGCACATCTAGGCCAGATCAATCTCGATTTAACCGGCATCATTATCCACGAATCCGCCATCGCTACCGGAATCGGGGATATTCGGCTGGTCAGCCCCATAGAAGCCTTCCGTCCACTTCAAGTCCGTTCTACACTCGGCAATATTCACATTATTACGCCTATCGGCTATAAGACACGCATTATGGTGAGCAGTAGCCGAATGTTCTCCGTTCAAGCCGATCAAACCCGCTATCAAAACCTCGAACCCGGAGTATTTATCGCGCTGGATGCAGAAGAAAGCGCGACAGTGGTCGAAATTCGCCTCAGCGGAACCTTCGGGGACGCTTATCTCGCGTGAGTAGAACATGGCATCTTCACCTGGTTTCGTCATTCGGGACGGACTGGAAAGCGATATTCCCGCCTGCCTCGCTTTAGAATCATCTTATGAAACAGAATATGTCTGGCAAGTCAGCTTTCAACAAGAGGCGGGTTTACGCCGTGTATTGTTCAAAACAGAGCATCTACCCCGCATCATGACAGTTGCTTATCCAATCAGCGAGCGAAGGCTGCATCTCGCGCTGGACTCTGCGGTCTGTTTTCTCGTTGCGGCAGATCGAGATGACCCAGACACTATCTTCGGCTATTTAACGATGCGCCAAGACCCCACGCATCAAATCGGCATGGTTCAAGATATAGTCGTTTCACTGCCCTTCCGTCGGCGGCGTATTGGAACACGCCTGCTCAAAGTTGCCCGCCAGTGGGCATTAGAAAACGAAATGACCAAGTTGATGATTGAGACTCAAACTAAGAATAATCCCGCTATGCTCTTCGCCCAAAACGCTGGATTTACTTTCTGCGGCTTTAATGACCGCTACTTCGCAAATCAAGATATTGCGGTTTTCTTTGCTCAGGCGCTTCGATGACTCAGTCGCTCACCGTTTTTTTAGATTTATCCAATGAGACTCTCGCATCTGCTATCGTCATTGTGGCCGTATCGATGCTGCTTTATAATCTGACGCGCAATTTTAAAGATCGCGTCGCCCGAACTTCAAGCGCCGTTTTGGGCTGTGTCACAATCGTTTATATAGGCGATGTGCTGACCTCTTTAGAACCAGGATTAGGCACGTATGAAGCTTTGCTACGTTTTCAGTGGTTGGGCTTGGCGTTTATACCTGCGGCTACCTTTCATCTTTCAGACGCACTCCTAGAGACAACTGGCTTGCCCTCCAGGGGGCGCAGGCGGCGCGTTGTACGCTTGCTCTACAGCATTAGCGCGTTTTTTCTGGTGCTTGCCGCATTTACGGATTCGATCATTAATCCCCAGCAATTCGGCGCACGAATCAGCATGGGGGCAGGTATTTTATTTCCGATCTATGTCGTCTACTTTTTGCTTAACAACAGCGTCGCTTTTATTAATGTTGAACGCGCTCGCCGCCGCTGTTTAACACGCGGTACTCAACGCCGGATGGCTTATTTACAATTTGCGATGCTTACGCCCGTCATCGGCATTTTTCCTTACTCCGTCGTGCTGGGCGCGGGCCAAGAATACACGCTGAATGCGCTTTTTTTGGTGAATCTTGCTAATCTTGTCGTCATTTTGATGCTGCTGTTTTTGGCCTATCCCCTTTCATTTTTTGGGTCGCGGTTGCCAGATCGTGTCGTCAAGGCAGATTTGCTGCGCTTTATGCTGCGCGGACCCGGCACGGGGTTGGTCGCGCTGGTGATTATCGTCTATACCGACCCGATTGGGGAACCTTGGGGTCTCCCAGGTAATACATTTTTACCTTTCGCCACCGTCGCGGTGATTCTACTGTGGCAGTGGATAATTGACTTAGCCATTCCGCTCTTAGAAAAACGCCTCATCTATCCTGATGAAGACGATGACCAAATGGTGAAATTTCAAAAACTGAGTGAACGTTATCTTTCGCGTGATGATCTTATCCAACTCATCGAAGCAATTTTGGAGGCAAGCTGCGATTATTTGCGCGTGAACACGGCTTTTGTCGCTTCTGTCATCGACATCAACACCAGCGAGTATGAGGTGATTAAAACGACGGGACAAATGACGCAGCTCGATCTATGGCCGGACTTAAACAAATTGCTGCAACCTGACGAAATAAGCCATCTCATGCAGCCTAATCTTCACCAATGGCAATCTTTTTGGGTCATCCCGCTTTACAGCCAACGCAGCGCCGCTGCCCAAGATGACCCTTTAATCGGCATTATTGGGATTATGGGCATCGAAGCACGATCCAGCGAAATTGATCTCACCTCGGATGAGGTGCAAACGCTCAACACTTTTGTGTATCGTGCCGCCCAAGCATTGGATGATATGCTGCTGCAAACAGAAATTTATGCTGCACTTGAGGGGTTGCTGCCGCAAATTAGCCTAACACGCAGCCGCACCGCAGAGGTAGAGTTCCGTCCCGGAAGAACCCCCTCTCTAAAAGGCAACAGATTATCTGACCGCCTACAAATCATCGAGCAAGTTCATGCCGCCCTTCGCCATTATTGGGGCGGGCCGGGCTTGAGCCAAAGTCGTTTGCTCGAACTTGGGATTGTTCAAGACATGCTGCCGCAAACGAATGGGAATGCAGTTAAAGCGCTGCGCGAAGTCCTCACACAGGCGATTGAGAAATTACGTCCGGCGGGCGAGCGCGATATGAAAAGCCAAGAATGGATGCTTTACAACATCATCCAACTGCGCTTTATCGAAAAACGCAAAGCTAGAGAAACCGCCCAACGCCTTTATATGGCAGAAGCCAGCCTCTATCGCAAGCAAAATGTTGCCATTGAAACCGTTGCGGATGCCATTATTATGATGGAAAAAGAAGACTAATTCTTCTATCCTTATCTGTCTGGAGTTCAATTGATATTGAATTAGGACTTACGCAGTTGACCAAGTTCTGTGCTAAAAGTTGTTATCAAGGTCAAAGGTTTTCCCTTATATTCTGCTTTAGCTAAAAACTAATCACTCTGAACTGCCTAACTTCTATTTTATATCCACTTCTAATTTCTTCAGTCCTGTTTTTTATCAATGTGATATAATCGCCTCATCGCAAGCACATCTATATATACAACTCAACAAATTTCTATAACGGTCGTGTCTGACGTTAGCAAGCAAGGGGGAAAGCGGTTATGTCTACAGATTTACAGCGACACGATTACAAACCACCCTCACCCACATTGGACGAGGGTTATTGGTCATCGCTGCTCAGTGAGGGCGAGTTTGCGCGGTCTGCCCCACTGGAATATACGGGGGGGAATCCCCGAACAGAGTCGTCTTATGGAGGGGAAGAGAATTATTTAGATCATCACGACAGCAGCGACACCGATTGGGAAGAAATCACCCGTATTACAGAAAACGATGAGGTCATTGAACTTAAGGTCATTGGGTACAATCGCGGTGGATTGCTGGTCGAATGGCGTTCATTGCGTGGTTTCGTACCCGCCAGCCAGCTCATTAATTTTCCTTCTACCTTAAACAGTACAATACGCCGTAACGCACTGACGGAGCGTGTTGGGCAGAATTTACTTTTACGCGTTATCGAACTCAATATTGAAAAAAATCGCCTCATTTTATCTGAACGCGCAGCACAAGCTGAACCAGGCGGACGATGGGACATCCTCACCCGTCTTAAAGAAGGCGATATTGTGACTGGTCACGTCACGAATCTTTGCGATTTCGGCGCATTCGTAGACTTAGGCGGCTTAGAGGGCTTAATCCATATTAGTGAGTTAAGTTGGGGGCGGGTGGGGCATCCTGCTAATATGCTAGAACGTGGTCAGGATATCGAGGCATATGTGCTGGATGTTGATCGAGAAGCCGGACGAATTGCATTAAGCATCAAACGGCTGCGCCCCGACCCTTGGCAAACCGTTCAAGATCGGTATACGCTCGACCAAATCGTCGAGGGAATCATCACCAATGTAGTTGATTTTGGGGCATTCGCTTGCATCGAAGACGGCCTAGAGGGGCTGATTCATGTTTCCGAGTTAGCAGAAGGCCACTTTCTGCACCCTCGTAATGTGGTTTCTGAGGGGCAGCACATCAAAGCCCGTATTTTGAGCATTAACGGTCAAGCCCGGCGGCTTGGGCTGAGTCTGCGTGTAAGTATATAACGCTGTAAATTAAATTTATGTTCTAAAAAAGCCAGCGCGGTTATACTGGCTTTTTAGATTCAAATGAGATGTACGTTTAGGTTATCAGTGGTAGACTAAACACAAGTTCTTGGCAACAATTTTTCAGGATGTAGTGTTTGTGGCACAGGAAAAACCTGTAAACAAAAAAACGGTCAAACCATCACCAGAGAAAGCGGAACCCCCAAAACCGAGCAGTACACCCCGTTATGAAGTTAAACCGGAATTTTGGGATACCCTGCTCGATAGTCTGCCACCTTGGTTGGACGAAATCGGCGCGATTGTCCTGCTGGTGTTTGGCATTGTGTCGTTTATGGCGATCTTCAATGTCTCGTCAGATGCGACCTTAGCCGCAGCTTGGTCTAATGCGCTGCGGAATCTATTCGGATATGGCAGCTTGCTCGTCTGCGGCGGTATTTTCGCGCTTGGGATTATCATCTTACTGCCCAAACTCAACATCATTATCACCTTCCCTACCAGCCGAATCCTCGCTTTGGAAATCGCTTTTCTGTCAATTCTGGCAATTATGCACCTTTCCAGCGGCGACCCGGAACTCCGTGCAATTGCTCGTGCAGGCGAAGGCGGCGGTTATATCGGTTGGGGGATGAGTGCGCCGCTGCACTGGGCATTTGGCCCCATTTTTGCCACCTTGATTTACGTCGTAATTCTTATCTTTAGCTTTGGTGTCGTCATCGGCATTCGTCGCTCGCAAATTACCCATTGGCTGCAAGCCACCAGCGAACGTTTGCAAACATACAGCCAGCGGATTTTTGAGGCGACGAAACCCAAAGAAATCCCCCCCCCAACATCCATCGAAACAATGCCTGCACCGACCTCTTTCACCACTCGCCGCCCAACAACAAGTGCGCTGATTCGGATTCGGCCTAATTTCGACAACCTTCCGCCTTCCCAACGTCCGGGTGCAGCGGCTCCTAAACCCGCACCCAACAGCATCGAAGAGCGTTTCGACAAAATGATCGTCAGCGGCGGCGAAACGAATCAGGCGGTTTCTGCGAGTCTGATCGCGGATTTCGACCTTATCGGAAAGCCAGTGGATACCAAAACTAAAGGCGGCCCATTGATGGTGGAGCGTCCTGATGGGCGCGTCAAACGTTACTTCACCATAGAAAGCATGAAAGAGCCGAAGAAAATCCTCAAACGCGATAAAAGCCTGCCCCCACTTGAACTGCTGCAAGATGTAGAGATGAATCCACCGGACGAGAAAGAAATCAACCGTAATGTCGTCCTGATTGAAAATACGCTGCTGGAATTTGACATCAATATTGATGTAGTCGATGTCAAAGTGGGGCCAACCGTCACCCAATACGCCGTGCAGCCCTTCCGCGAAACGAAAGACGGCGAAGGTGAAACCTTCCTAGAACGCACAAGGTTGAGCAAAATCGCGGCGCTTTCGCGTGATCTTGAGCTTTCCCTTTCGGCAAAACGTCTGCGTCTGGAAACACCTGTACCCGGTCACAGCTATATGGGAATCGAAGTCCCGAACAAAAATCCAAGCACCGTTGCCTTGCGTTCCGTTTATGAAAGCCGCGATTTCCATGACCAAATGTTAAAGGCAAAAACCCCGCTCGTGATCCCCGTCGGACGCGATGTAACCGGCTCACCTGTATCAGTTGATCTCGCCTCGATGCCGCATCTGCTTATCGCAGGGACGACAGGTTCCGGTAAGTCGGTTTGTATCGCTGCGATGGCGACAGCGCTCATCCTGAACAACACGCCTGACAAAATGAAGCTGGTCATGCTCGATCCTAAAATGGTCGAACTCAGCCGCTTTAACGGACTGCCGCATTTGCTTGGTCCCGTCGAAACCGATATGGAACGCATTATCGGAGTGCTGCGCTGGTGTACCCGTGAAATGGACAGGCGCTATAAACTGCTAGAAGAAAACGTCGCCCGTAACATCGCCGATTTTAATGCGCGGCTTGGTCAGCGGCGTAAGGATGAAATGCTGCCCTATATTGTTATTATGATTGACGAAATCGGCGATCTGATGATGAGCCGCCCTGACGAAACCGAAAAGACCATCACACGCCTCGCACAGATGGCACGCGCCGTCGGGATGCACTTAGTCGTCGCAACACAGCGTCCGAGCGTGGATGTCATCACTGGCTTGATTAAAGCCAACTTCCCTTCGCGTAT
>DAOTTO010000449.1:0-2217 GCA_034437895.1 Anaerolineae bacterium
GGGCGCATCGTCGGGCTGACGATTCAGCACATGATTGAGCATCTGAAAGCGGGTATGACTACCGCCGAACTGGACGCGATTGGTGCGGAATTTCTAAAACAACATGGGGCGCGTTCTGCTCCCATTCTGGCGTATAAATTTCCCGGTCACACCTGCATCAGCATTAATGATGAAGCCGCGCACGGCATCCCCGGTCCGCGTGTGATTAAACCGGGTGATCTGGTGAATGTGGATGTGTCGGCGGAAAAAGGGGGTTATTGGGCAGACGCAGGCATGAGCGTCGTCGTGCCGCCTGTCGCGCCAGAAATCCAGCGCTTGGTGGATTCAGCGAAGATGGCGCTGCAAATTGCGATTGATAATGCCCGTGCCGGTGTTTCTGTGAACCAAATCGGCAAAGCGGTGGAAACGTATATCCGCAAGCAGGGGTATAACACCATCGAAGAATTAGGCGGACACGGCGTAGGTCGTCATATCCACGAGAAGCCATCCGTCCCGAATCATTTTAACCGCCGCAACCGCGATGTCCTTAAAGAAGGCATGGTGCTTACGCTGGAGCCTTTCGTGACGACGGGCGCTCGTCATGTGAATACTGATCCCGACGGCTGGACGCTCCGCACGACGGATGGCAGTCTCTCGGTGCAGATGGAACATACGGTGATTATCACCAAAGGCAAGCCCGTCCTTGTGACGGCGGTCTAAAATAAAAGCGGTCAGCTTTTGGCGATTGGCACGGTATCATGTGCAAAGCTGACTGGCTGACCTGTTTTTGTATCCACTACAAGCCCCTCACTTGAAGGATGGCGCAGTTGATCCTATCACAAACCGACGAATGCCCCGGCTGAAACAGTGACGACTTGCCCGGTCATCCCGCTGGACGAATCCGAGAGCAAATATGCGGCGGTGGCGGCGGTTTCCGCAACGGTGATCGGGCGACCCAGCGGCGGCAACACCATCGGAATGGCATAACCGAGGTTCTGGTAGCCTGCGCCCGTTTCTTGAATCGTGCCGGTTTCGGGCATACCGTTCCCGCGCACACAGTTGACGCGCACTCCGGCTGGCCCAAATTCGCCTGCTAAAGAGCGCGTTAATCCTTCAATCGCGGCGCAAGTCGCGCTGATTCCGGCCATAAATGGCGCGGTCATCACGCTTAAGGTGGCGGAAAGCGTGACGATAGACCCGCCGCTACCCTGCGCGATAAGCTGCTTGGCTACAGCGCGGGAGGTGAGGAAGGTTGAACCCAAAATCACCTGCAAGGGCATCATGAAATGTTCAAACGAGGTCGTGGTGGAAGGCGATGGATAGCCCAAGTCTTTTGGATGCCCCCCGATGCCGTTGAAAGTGCCATCAATCCGCCCCGCAGCCGCAGCCACACGCTCCACATGTCAAGCCCTCAATATGACTCAGTAGCAGTGTATCCCCGCCCGACATATAATTACGCTGTTAGAAATCTCATTTTACAAAACCATTTGCCGGGACGCATTTTTATGGACGAAACAACGCGCCTTTTCCACATTCGCCCGCTGAACACACAAGATCGCAATTGGGTCGCGCATTTTATGGATGCCCATTGGGGATCGACCAAAATTGTCTCGCGGGGGCAAGCGTATTATGGGCATCTGCTGCCCGGCTTTACGGCTGAACTTAACAACGCGCCCGACGATGCGCCGCCTGCGGGATTAGTGACGTATCGGATTGAAGGTACAGAGTGCGAGATGATGACACTCAATAGTCAGGAATCGGGGATGGGGGTGGGAACGGCGCTGATTGAAGCCGTGAAAGAAGCGGCGCAAAACGCCAAATGCAAGCGCTTATGGCTGATTACGACCAATGATAATTTGAACGCGCTCAAATTTTATCAAAAACATGGGTTTGTCTTGGTGGCGGTGCATCGTAATGCGCTGGCGGAAGCGCGTAAACTCAAGCCACAAATCCCGCTGATGGGATTGGATAATATTCCCCTGCGTGATGAGATTGAGTTGGAGATGATGCTTTAGCAGGGGATGTTCGCGTCAATACGCGAAGGTCGTACAAAATCGGCCTTACCAAAAAACGCCTTATATCCCCATACCTAAAGGTAGAGGCTTTACGGCGTTATTGTATTATATAGCAAACACCCGTATAATACAGGAATGACAATAAAACGTGACATGAAATCAAACAACAATATTATGTATTCCTGTAAATACCATGTTGTTTGGTGTCCCAAATATCGTCGCT
>DAOTTO010000450.1:0-11965 GCA_034437895.1 Anaerolineae bacterium
CGTGATGTATACGCACATCTGCGTTCAGTCGAAGCGGAAAACCTTGTCGTGTTGACGAATGCAGCCGCGAGTTGGGGTATCCCCAATGAAAGCGCCATTCGCGCCCTTCCAATCTATACGAGCGTTGAAGCGTTGGTCAATTCATTGACCGAAATGGTCGAGCCGAGTTACGAATCCGTAGCGGTGATGGGGTAAGATCAGCCTATTTTGTAGGGACGAATCGACGATTAGTCCCTGCATCCATAATATTTCGACTACTAAGCAAAACAGCATCAAATCGTCTACAATAGCCCTCACGCGCAGCATGATCGCCGAAGGGCTAATTTCGATGAAAATCACTTTGTTTAACAGCGATGGATTACAGACGATTTCTCCGCCTGATCTTAAAGCATTTTTGACGACACAGCAGGAAGTCGTTTGGATCGACATCGCCGACCCCACACCGCCTACGATGGCGCTGCTTGGGGATATTTATCATTTTCATCCCTTAGCGCTTGAAGATACCTGTAACCAGCAGCAGCGCCCAAAAGTGGAAGAATATGCCGACCATTTATTCATTATCATCAATGCGCTGACCGAACATGATAAGACCATTCATTTTCATGAAATCGACATCTTCTTAGGAAAAAATTATATCGTCACTGCCCATACAGAAAGCGATAACATTATTGAAGATGTGCGCCGCCGCATCGAGCGCGAGGGCAATTTTAAATATCGCTCCGCCGATTATCTGCTCTATATGGTGATTGATACGGTGGTCGATGCCTATTTCCCGCTGCTCGATCAAATTGAAGACGAGATTAACCAGATCAATGAGCAGCTCTTTCTTAATCCGAATCAAAAGACCCTACCGCGCTTATTCCAGTTACGCCGTTCCCTAAGCGAAACCGCCCGCATCGCCAGCCAGCAGCGCGATATGTTCATCATCCTCACTCGGCACGAGCAAGACCTGATTAATCATTCCGTTTTGGAATATTACTTCCGCGATGTGTACGATCACCTGCTGCGGATCGGCGATGTCACCAACAGCCTGCGCGATAATCTGACCAACACCGTTGACCTCTATCTTTCCTCCAGCGCCAATCGCTTGAACATCGTCGTGAATCGGCTGGCGGTGATTACGATTGTCACCGGGGCGCTGTCGGTCATCGTCGGCTTCTACGGCATGAACTTTCTCAAGACATGGCCTCCATTTGAAGTCGAATGGGGTGTGCCTTTTGCGTTAGGACTGATGGCGATCATTACAATTACGGTCTTGGTTGTATTCAAACGCTGGAAGTGGTATTAACGTCCTTGTGCATCAATTGCGGCGAAGGCCGCCAGCGCTACAATCGCGTCCACATCATCACCCGCCTGAATCACTTGCACCGGTGCGCCCGTTCCTAACAAAACGGGGCCAATTGCTTCGGCATCCATCAATCGCGCCAGCAGTTTATAGGCGATGTTCGCCGCACCTAAATCTGGGAACACCAGCACATTCGCTTCCTTAACGCGGCTGAAGGGAAAACGCTCAGTGACGAGATTTTCCATCACGGCGATATCGGCCTGCATTTCGCCGTCAATTTTCAGATCAGGCCGTTTGCGCCTGACGATTTCCACCGAATCCGCCACTTTGCGCGAGTTATGATGAATCACACTGCCGAAATTGGAGAACGACAGCATGGCTACTTTCGGCTCAATATCGAGTGTGCGGGCAAAATCCGCCGCAAGAATAGCAATTTCCGCTAGGGTGTTTGCGTCGGGGTCAATGTTGACCGTCGTGTCGGTAAATAAAACGATGCGCCGCTTGACGATCATCAGGTAGACACCGCAGGCACGAGTTGCGCCGGAACGTGTGCCGAAGATTTGCAGCGCCGGACGCAGCACATCAGGGTATTCATAGGTCAGGCCGCCGATGATGGCATCGGCATCGCCCAATTTGACCATCATCGGGCCGAAAAAATTCCGACTGCGGAGCATTGACCGGGCGCGGGCGCGCGTGATCCCTTTGCGCTGGCGCAGTTCATACAGCGCTTCTTGATAAGCAGGCAGCCGCTCGGAATCCGCTGGATTGATAATCTCCGGCTGAAAGCGCAAACCCAAATCAACAATGGTGCGGCGAATCGTATTAGGGTCGCCGAGCAGAATCGGCGTGCCGATGCCTTCTTCATGCACCTGAGAAGCAGCGCGGATAATGCGCGATTCTTCGCCTTCCGTGAAGACGATACGTTTTTTCGTACCTTTCTTCGCCTTGCTGATGATGTTGTTCCGCATCTGCTGCCCGAAACCCTGCCGCCGGATGAGGTCTTCTTGATACGCGGTTAAGTCAATCGCACGACGGGCGACTCCGCTGCTCATAGCGGCTTGTGCCACCGCTGGCGCAACCCAGCGCAGCACACGCGGATCAAGCGGTTTCGGAATCAGATAATCCAAGCCAAATTTGAGCGAATCCAAGCCATAAGCAGAAAGCACACTGTCCGGCACATCTTCATGCGCCAGCGCCGCCAGTGCTTTCGCCGCCGCCATCTTCATCTCCTCATTGATCTGCCGCGCATACACATCAAGCGCACCGCGAAAGATAAACGGAAAGCCGAGGACGTTGTTGATCTGATTTGGGAAATCGCTGCGCCCTGTGCCGACAATCGCATCGGGACGGACGCTGTGCGCGAGATCAGGCATAATTTCTGGCGTGGGATTCGCCATCGCAAAAATAAGCGGATTTTCCGCCATCCCTAGCAGCATCTCCGGCTTAACCGCCCCCGCCGCCGATAGTCCCAGCAGCACATCCGCGCCGACTAAGGCTTCTGTTAGAGTGCGTAATTCGGTCTCGCGGGCGAAACGTTCTTTATAGACATCCATCTCGATCTCACGTCCGGCATAGACTACGCCGTGAAGATCACACATCGTGATATTTTCGCGCTGGACTCCGAGCGTGACGTAAAATTCGCCTGTGGCAATCGCTGCTGCGCCTGCACCGACGATGACGACTTTTAAACTTTCCAGAGATTTGCCGAGCAGTTCACAGGCATTCATCAACGCTGCGCCGGAGATAATCGCTGTGCCGTGTTGGTCGTCGTGAAAGACAGGAATATCGAGTTCGGCTTTAAGGCGTGTTTCAATCTCAAAACACTCAGGCGCTTTAATATCTTCTAAATTGATTCCGCCAAATGTTGGCGCGATGGCGCGGCACACTGCAATAATTTCTTCCACTGTGGTGGCATTAATTTCAATGTCGAACACATCCACATCGGCAAATCGCTTGAATAACACGCCCTTGCCTTCCATCACAGGTTTACTCGCCAGCGCACCCCGATTGCCCAAACCCAAAATCGCTGTTCCGTTGGAAACTACAGCGACTAAATTGGCTTTCGCCGTTAGCTCGTAAACAGTCAGCGGATTTTTGTCGATTTCGAGGACGGCTTCCGCGACACCGGGCGAATAGGCCAGCGTTAGGTCGCGCTGTGTCGCCAGCGGCTTGGTCGGGACGACTTCAATTTTGCCGGGACGCCCGTTCCGGTGATAATCCAGCGCATCTTGCCGGGTGATAGACATTAGTTTTTTCCTGTCATTTTTAATCGCATCAACACACACAATAAATAAGGACGAACCAACGGCTCGTCCTTACATAGTGTGCATATTCTAACCCATTCGTCCGACTCTCGTTACCAAAAAGCGCCGTAAAGCCCCTACCTTTAGGTATGGGGATATAAGGCGCTCTTGCATTATATAGCGCTATGCTATACAATACATACATGGATAACAACTACTCACTACTCCATGCAATGGAGAAGAGGTCGGGGGATGAGGATATCATAAAAGTTAATCAAAGTACGCTATCCAAAACTGAGGTTACTTATATCACCAGCATGTTTTATTTTTTATCGGCAAGAATAAGCCCCATAATATACGTATCGACGTACCGCCCATATTTGAAGTAAGCGTGTTTTTTGCGGCCTTCAATTTCAAAGCCGTGTTTGAGATAGAGATTGATGGCGGGACGGTTGATGGTAAAAACATCCAACTCTATCCGATTGATGAATGGATCAGCCAACGCCCAATCAATCATAGTCTGCATCAACTTATTCCCAAGTCCACGTCCCCGATACGGCTGGTCGATCCCAATACCGAGACTCACCGCATGACGGACGGCGGAGAGGGTCGCGCCCCGGCAGGCACATATCGCTACAATTTCCTCTCCCACCGCCGCGACGAAAATCTGCTGCGTTGGGTCGGCGATGATCGCCAAAATCCGTTCACGATCTTCTTCGATGGGGCGCGTATATTCCCCGGCGGAAAAGGTGATGTTGTTATTCGGTTCATCAGAAATGCGCCGCCGATGGGCGTTGTAGGCCGCCGCGTCGGTTTCCATTATGAGCCGGATGGTGATTTCAGACATACGCGATTTCCTCCAAGCACGGTAGTCTCCCTTGACAGTATTGGTAAAATAATACTCAAAAACGACGAGTGAGACAAATGAGCGAATTAGCGTCGGTTGGGGACTTTTGTCCGAACCCTGAATGTAAGCATTACGGGAAGGTTGAAGCAAAAACCATCATTCGCTATGGTAAAACGAGAGAGGGTCGTAAATTATTTTAGTGTAACACTTGTAAACATACTTTCTTAGAATAGGGACGCAATACCGCCCAGGCCACCATTAATTGGCATTTGACAACCGGCAATACCCGCATTCGCTTGGCACGGCTTTACCCCACGCTCGAATCAGATAAGAGAGTGACTTCTAATTCCTAATTGGACTGACTACTACCTCAACTAGTGGGTCACTTGCTGTGCATATAGCCCATTCTTGGAAATGACGCTTTGAGTTGAAAACCATCAATTTTCCCCAAATAATAATGGCGACGTTCATGCCACTTGACCCACTAGTGGTCTAACTATCATCAACTGACAGGCAGATAAAAATGGGGTTTCCTAAAAGCAAAGTAAGCGAATAGGAAACCAGCGATGAAAAAGTATCGGGTGAGCTTGACGGGCGAAGAGCGCCATGAATTGAGCCAACTCATCAGTAAAGGCAAGGGGGTTGCCCGGAAACAGCTTCATGCGCGCATTTTGCTGAAAGCCGACGAGGGTGAAGGTCACGCGGCATGGCGAGACGAAGCCATCCGTAGCGCCCTGGAGGTGAGTATTTCGACCATTGAGCGGGTGCGTGAGCGGTTTGTCGAGACAGGGTTATCAGCATTACCTTGATTATGGACAATCTCAATACGCATTTAGCCGGTTCACTCTATGAGGCCTTTGAACCGGCTGAAGCCCAACGTATTGCGAAGCGTTTAGAAATCCACTACACCCCAAAACACGGTTCTTGGCTCAACATGGCGGAAATTGAATTCGGCGTTCTCAGCCGCCAGTGCCTGGATCGGCGTATTCCTGATACAACTCAACTGTGCTTCAAGGCTGTGTTGCTGCCTGGCAAACCAAACGTAACCAGTGTCAGGTCAAAGTGGACTGGCAGTTCACTACTGCCGATGCTCGCATTAAACTCAAACGTCTTTACCCCTCTATTCATGACGGTTAGACCACTAGGTTTATACAGGCTGGATGGCGTAATATAAACGCGCCCCTAAGCCGCCTTCTTCTTTTAAGCGTTCTGCCGCTTCGCCGCTGACCAATTCAATTTTGGTATTGGCATGGAGCGCCTGAATAGGAAGTTGTTGAATCCACTCATCATCCTCCAAAGGCCAGGGGATGACAAACATCTCGACCTGTTGCATCTCCATCGCAGCCATCACTTCCTTGCGTCCCAGTGCGCCGCGCCCGCCAGATTTGGCGAAATCGATGACCTGCTCCACCAATTCCATCTCTTTCTGGCGTTCAAACTCCTGCGCGATAGGCGTAATGCGCTCCAGCACTTCTGCATCATTAAAGTAGAAAGGCACGGGTACGACACCCGCTAACCCGGCAGCGGCTTCCTCATGCAGATAGCCCTCCACTGCATGTGCCGATTTTTCTGCCCCACCAATAATCAACCGCTCCGCGCCCATTTGCTTCATCAATTCACGGGCTTGTTGGGCGGTTTCACGATGCAGGCGGGAGATGTGTTCATCCATCGTATCGTCGAAGTTATCTTGATCTGCGCCTTGCACGCTGCCGAATCCACTACCGGACGGACGTGAGGAAAAAGCCGTCTTTTCCGCAAAGTCATACTCAAAACGATCAGACACAATCGAGTTGCCGTGTTCGACGCTCCCCAGATACACTTGCAGGAAACGCGCCTCGTCTTTATCCACCATCACAACCAGATAAGGTTCATATTCATCAATCGCCCACAGCAATGGCGCGATCATCGGTACGCCAAAATGAATCGCATTGTTGTCCAGCGGAATAGGGAGTTCGTAAATCTGCTCCACATCTGTACCCAAAAACAGTGCCAGCCCTTTTACATGTGGGGGAAAATCCTCCAAATAGGCCAGCACACGATCACGGGCATCAATCCAGATAGGGCGTTGATCGTCGGAGATGGCGGCATCAGTCTCGCGGAGTGCGTTATTCAACCAACTACGCCAGGCCGGTGTCGCGGCTTGATTTTCTTGCAGCGATGCGTCTACTTGCAGATAAAGCGAGAGGATATGCTCGTTTTCCTGCGCCAATAACTGCTTTACATCTTCTAAATTAATCATAGAAACCTCCTCATAGCGGAGCGCTTCAACATAAAACGCGCCGACTTGTCGGATTTCCACTATAGTCTTTGCGGATGTGGTCGGTCTTAGCTGTCGATTAGTGCTCGCCTAGATAGACCTTACGCACCATTTCGTTGCTCATGAGCGAATTGGCATTGTCTTCCAATACCACTTTGCCTGTTTGCAGCACATACCCACGCTGTGCCACTTCCAGCGCCATCAGCGCATTCTGTTCGACCAGCAAAATCGCCGTGCCGTCCTCTTTATTGATGCGCGTAATCGTCTCGAAGATCGTCTCGACTAACAGCGGCGCAAGCCCCATCGACGGCTCATCTAAAAGCAGCAAACGCGGCCTCGCCATCAAAGCGCGTCCAATCGCCAACATCTGCTGTTCACCGCCGGAAAGCGTCCCCGCGAACTGCTTGGCGCGTTCTTTTAAGCGCGGAAAAAGCGCAAAAACCTTTTCAATGTCGTCCAAGATTTTATGGTTATCATTGCGCCGATACGCGCCCATTTCCAAATTGTCGCGGATGGTCAAACGCGGGAATACGCGCCTCCCTTCCGGCGATTGGGCGATCCCCCGCCCGACCAGATCATGTGCGCCGACGTTTTGAATCTCTTTTCCGTCGAAAGTGATTTTGCCTTCACGCGGGTGCATAATGCCGCTGACTGTGCGAATCGTGGTCGATTTTCCCGCGCCATTCGCGCCGATCAACGTGACGATTTCGCCTTCATCCACATACAGGCTGATGCCTTGCAGTGCGTGGATGTTGCCATAATACGTGTGGATGTTGTCCACCTGTAACAAATGATTAGCCATGTTTGAGTGCCTCTACTGCCCGTCGCCCCAGATACGCTTCGATCACGCGCTCATCCTTCTGAATATCGGCAGGCAGCCCTTCCGCGATTTTTTTACCATAGTCCAACACCGTCACTTTATCAGAAATGCCCATTACGACCTGCATATCATGTTCGATCAGCATAATCGTCAAGTCACGTTCTTCCGGCAATCGACGGATAAACTTCGTCATATCCTGCGTTTCGTTAGGATTCATCCCCGCCGTCGGTTCATCCAGCAGCAGCAACTTCGGTTTAGTCGCCAACGCACGGGCAATTTCCAAACGGCGCTGATAGCCATACGGCAGATTTTTGGCGAGGTCGTCCTCATAGCCGCTTAAGCCGACATATTCCAGTAATCCCCGCGCCTCGTCACGGGCATCGGCTTCTTCTTTACGTACCCGCGCCGGACGCGCAATCGCCCCCACCCAACCAGCATGAAGCCGATAGTGCATCCCGATCAGCACATTTTCCAACGTGGTCATATTGTTGAACAAGCGAATCGTCTGGAAAGTGCGCCCGATTCCGGTTTGCGTCAGCTTGCTTGGGCGCATCCCACCGATCAACTTACCATTGAAATTGATCGAGCCGGTGGTGGGCTTATAATACCCGGTGACGACATTAAAGAAGGTCGTCTTGCCTGCCCCATTCGGCCCGATAATGCTGGCAATCGTGCGGCGGTTGAGCGTGTAATCCAACGTATCGACGGCGATCAAACCGCCAAACGCTTTGCTGATGCCTTTTGCTTCGAGAAGAATGTCCATAGTTTTTTTCTAGCTGTTAGTGGTTAGCGATTAGTTTTTAGGCGTTAGTTTTAAAAGACGGATTTAAACACAGATCAATAATCTTAAATTAGGTTGTATTGCGTAAGGGCGCAGCATGCTGCGCCCTTACAAAAACACTATTACCCCTGCACTTCCGCCGCGACAGGCGCGGGTTTCGTCTTGCGTCCGCTCTGTTGACCGAACAACCCCTGCGGACGGAACACCATAATCAAAATCAAGCCCACGCCGAAAAACACCCAGCGCAAGCTCTGTACATCCGAATTGGGGAACAATTCCGGCATAATCTGTGCCAAAAACACGCCGTCAAAGGTCGAGATCAGCAAACCGCCAATCAATACGCCCCAAACGCTGCCGATACCACTCAAAATGACAATAATCAGCAGGAAAATCGACACCTGAAAGCGGAACAAATCCGGGAAAATCGCGCCGAGCATCGAAGCGAACACGGCACCTGCCAGCCCGGAAAACGATGCACCTAAACCGAAGGCCATCAACTTGGCGCGGACGATGTTCACGCCCATAAATTCGGCGGCGGTCTCGTCCTCACGGATAGCTTTCCATGCCCGTCCTACCCGCGAATCTTCTAGCCGTAAAGAGGCAAACAGCACAAAAACCACTAAAATCACGATGATGAAATACCAGAATTTGGGATCAACCGCCACGCGCAGTCTGTCTTGTTCCAGCCGTAAGACCTGCTCGACAAACGAAAAATCTGGCCTGCCGAGTGGATTCATCCCCAACGGGCCATTGGTCAAGTTAAATTCTTCGATCACCGTCCAACTACCGATGCGAATGGTGATGTCATCCAGATTACGCACCAACGTGGGGATAATCTCGCCGAAGGCCAACGTCACAATTGCCAGATAATCACCACGCAGCCGCAGCGTAGGCGCACCGACCATAATGCCAAAAACCGCCGCCACCGCCGCGCAAATCCAGATGGCGATAAAAAAGCTGGCTTCAATATCAAGCGTAGGCCACGTTAAAACGCCAAAGGCATACGCGCCAATCGCAAAAAACGCGGCATAGCCTAAATCCAACAGTCCCGCGAACCCAACAACAATATTTAAGCCGAGCGCCAGCACCACATAAATCAGCGCCCGGTTGATCTGCGTCAGCAAGCCAAAATCGGTCAAGCCTTCCAGAAAATCCGAGACAAGCGGCACAAGCGCAATCAAAACTAAGACGACCCCGATTTGCGCTAAAGTCGGTAGTTTTTCCCATGAACGACGGATTGAAGCGACCATGTTAAACTTTCTCCAATCCTTGCGTGGAACCCAAAATCCCGGACGGACGGAACACGAGCATCAAAATTAGCAGGCCGAAGATCACAATCCGCGACCACTCCCCGCCAATATACAAATCGCTCATGGCCTGCACCATGCCGATGATATAGGCTCCCAGCACCGCGCCGCGAATATTGCCCACGCCGCCCAAGACCGCCGAGGTAAACGCGAACAAGCCTGCCTCGAAGCCCATTAAAAAGCGCCCACGTCCCAGATATAGGCCGTAGATCATCCCGGCTGCGCCTGCCAGCGCCCCGCCGATAAAAAATGTAATCGAGATAATGCGGTTGACGTTAATCCCGACCATCGCGGCGGCTTCACGGTCTTGCGCGGAAGCCCGCATCGCCTTGCCGAGTTTGGTACGGTCAATAAAGAGCGTCAGGCCGATCATCAGCGGAATAGTCACCCCAAAAAGAAAAATTTCTTTGGTCGTAAAACGCACAATCGTATCCAGGTCAAGCCCATCGGGGCCTAACAGATCGATATTCGGGAAGTAGCGCGGATAATTAATTTGGTTAGCGCCCTTCCAGACGGCATACAATGCCTCTAACGCAAATGACACCCCTACTGCCGTAATCAGCGGAGCCAGCCGCGCCGCTTTTCGCAGGGGTTTATAAGCGATGCGCTCTATCGTCACATTGAGGCTGCCCGTCAGCACCATCGTGGCGATCATCACCAGCGGCAGCACGACAATCAGCCATAAGCCGCTCATCGGTTCGGGCGGTTGCAGCACATTCAACATCGTTAGGGAGATCAAAAAGCCAAAAGCGAACAAATCGCCATGCGCGAAATTAATAAGTTCAATAATACCGTAGACCATCGTATAACCGAGCGCGATGAGTGCCAAGTAGCTGCCGATGGATAAGCCAATAATCGCTTGTCGGATAAACGCTTGAAGTTCTAGATCCATGTTGTGCCTTTGGTGGGTGTAAATGCTGTTTTAGAGTAGGGGCGAGTCATGACTCGCCCCCACAACGTTACAAATCAAACTAGCCCGATTATGGGCGCTCGCAGGTTGTGTTCAGATCAGGCGTGATCGCTGTCGGGTTGGCGAAAGCGCCGTCCGCGAAGTCATAGCCGTAGAAGGCTGCCAGTGTAGAGTCACCGTTTTCGTCGAAGCCAATGGTGCCCAATGCGCTGTCGAGTTCGGTGGTCGGCACTGCGGCGAGGATGTTGGCGCGGGTAATGCCGCCTTCCATATCGCCACCACGTTCAATCGAATCGAGGATCACTTGCATGGCAGTGTAAGCATAGATCGCATACGGATCCGGCTCTGCGCCATCATAGGCTTCCTGATACCCTTCATAGAAGCGAACACCAATTTCGGTGGTCAACAAATTCGGCAGCAGTGCCGAGAAGGTGAAGAAGGTATTACCATTCAGCACTTCCGCGCCGCCGACCTGATCGACCAGATCAATCGTCAGTAGACCATCGGGTCCCATAAAGGCTACGCCGTCATCGAACAGACCTTCGTCATACATCGCTTGAATCAGGCTAGGGCCGCCCGAATCCATCACGAAGCCGCCGAACACGATTTCCGCACCGGAGCTGACCACATCCGTCAGCAGGGTGCGCGGGTCAGAATCCGCTGATTCCAAGCTGGAATGTCCAAGCACTTCTAGGCCAATTTCCTGAGCATGAGCGTCAAATTCATTGGCGACACCTGCACCGTAGGCCTGGGCATCGTCGATGATGTATACGCTGTCATAACCCATGCAGTATGCCCACGATGCTGCCGCCGGCCCCTGCACGTCGTCGGTCACAGGAATGCGATAGTAGTTCACAGCTTCCGTCGGGCGATAGATTTCTGGTTCGCCTTCTTCGCAGGTTTCGCAAGCACGGGTCAGGCCAGCATAGGTGTTGGCAGGGCTAATGTGCAGCATCCCGGCTTCGTTGGTGATCGGCATGGAGACTTTCGCCGCGCCGGAGTTATAGGTGCCGAAGTAAACCAGACATTCTTCGTCATTCACGCAGCGCTGAGCATTTTCAGCTTCAATCGTGCCGTCCCATGCACCAGTAGTGGGAGAAGCATCGTCCAACGGGACAATTTCAATCGTCGTCCCCATCGGCCCCATGCCTTCATGATCTTCCGTATAGTGCATGAGCGCCAAATTCGCGGCGTTTAACATACTTTCGCCAACGGCTTGTGTGCCGCCCGTGAGAGGCCAGCTTGTATAAACCTTGACGGTCTGCCCGTCCTGCGCCGTCACCGGGACAATAAACAGCCCCAGCAGTAGCAAGAAAACAATACCAATTGCAAAACGTTTACTTGTCATTGGGAATCCTTTCAATATTTCGTTTATTCCACCAATTTTTGAACCACAGGGCGTAAGGTTGCCCTGAAAATTCCAGCTTTTTAAGTGATAAGTCAAAAGCAAGGTCAATCTTAAACTTTAGACTTAAGTAGTTCTATACGATTTCGGTAGGTGCGTAGCACACTATG
>DAOTTO010000451.1:0-13603 GCA_034437895.1 Anaerolineae bacterium
GCATACGCCAGACTTTTGCTGCCTTCCGGGATGGGTGCGCCGCGATAAACATCGAACAGAGTCACATTTTTGAGCAGATCGCCCCCAGCCTGCGCGATGACGGCCTCGACTTCGGCAGCACTCACCGTTTCCAGCACGATCAAGGCGATGTCTTCCAAAACAGGTGGCGTGATCGGCAGAGGACGAGCGCGATGATCGATTTCCGCCGTGTTCAGCAGGACATCCAGATCAAATTCCGCCGCGAGTACAGGCGCATCCATCATATCGAAGGCACGGGCAACTAATGGATGCAGTTCGCCAAATGTGCCGACTTCGATGCTGCCGGAAAATACTTTCGCGCTGCGCCCCGGATGAAAGCTGGGATGATCGGCGTGGGTATAAGTCACTGCCGGGACGTGCAGCCCATGCAGCAGCCCTTCAACCACGCCCTTCAGATCGAAGAAATCCATCAATTCGGTATCGCCACCCATCCAAGCGGATTTTTCTCGACTGCCCGTCATGAGAAGTCCCAAATGACGCGGCTCGTCGGGGAGCGCATCTTCCCCCATGAGATTTTGTCCTTCACGGGCAAAGTACACGCTGCCAATTTCATAGACTTGCTGGCGCGGTGTAAAGCGGATATTGTTACGGGCGTTTTCCAGCAGATTAATGAGCAGCGTATGCCGCAGGACAGTTTTATCCGCCGAAATCGGGTTTGCGAGTTCGATATAGCCGCCATTGGATGAGACGGGCATACCCGACGGAATGAGTAAACCTTCTTGTTCGGGCGTGGTGAAACGGTAGCTGATATTTTCTCGCAGGCCGAGCGCCACCAATAAATCACGGGCGCGTTCTTCCCGTTCCAGCGCGATATTCGCCCACTGCGGCGGCATCGCGTCGTCCATGAGCGTCGTTGGGATGTGGTCATAGCCGTTGATACGGGCGATTTCTTCGATCAAATCCGCCCGACCAATCGCGGGATCATTGCTGATGTCCATGCGGGTATCGGGAACATCCACGCGCAGTGTATCGCCATCAACTGTTACGGTCATTTCCAGCCGCCGCAGCAAGGCCGCCACCCCTTCAAGGTCGAAATCCATGCCCATCATGCGGCGGACTTCGCTGATCGGTAAATCGACGTGGACGGGTTCCGGTGGGGCGGGATACGCGTCGATAATGCCTTGCGCGATCTGCCCACCGCCGCCTTGCCGCATCAATTCGATGCCGCGCTGCACACCAAGAATCGCCTGACTCGGATGTACACCCCGGCTGAAGCGCGTTCCGGCATCGGTGAAGACTTTTTGAGATTGCATCGTGCGGCGGATGTTGATGAAGTTCCACGCCGCTGCTTCCAGCAAAACGTTTTTTGTCTCCGGCGTGATTTCCGTCTCCGCGCCGCCGATCACACCCCCAAGCGACAAGACGCCTGCCGTGTCGGTCACGAGGATGTTGTGTGCCTGCAAGTCGCGCTTGACCTGATCGAGTGTTTCCAGCGTTTCGCCGGATTCTGGCAGGCGTGTGATAATTTTCGGGACACCATTTTGGCTCCGCGCTGCCAATTTATCATAATCGAAGGCATGAAGCGGCTGACCAATCTCGAAGGTGATGTAATTGGTCACATCGACGATATTGTTGATCGGACGCTGACCTACCAACATCAAACGGCGCTGCATCCACTGTGGCGACGGCTTGATTTCGGTGTTTCGCAGGAGCGCGAGGGTGAAACGCGGGTTGAGGTCGGGATTGCGAATCTCAATCAAGGCTTGCCCGTCAATGGCTTTGCCCTCCATCAAGACAGCATACGACGGCTGGCGAATCGGTTTATCCAACAGGGCGGCGACTTCCCGCGCCACGCCGAGAATGCTGAAGCAGCGTCCGAGATTAGGCGTGAGTTCAATTTCCAGCAGCACATCGCCTAAGACCTTTTGCAGCGGTGTGCCGGGGACGAAATCGCCGGGGTTTTCCAGCAGAATAATGCCTTCGTGTTCGTCAGTGATGCCGAGTTCTTTTTCCGAACAGACCATGCTTTTGTTATAAACGCCGCGCAGTTCCTTGCCTTTGAGGATCATGCGCTTGGGTTCGTCGCTGTGACCATCCCATACTTCCGCGCCCTCAGCGGCGAAAGCCGTCCATAGCGGCGGATTAAGTTGGCCTGTTCCTTTATATTGGAACAAATTGGGCGCACCCGTAACGCATTCCTCGAATTCACTCCCGCCATAATCGACGGTGGCGATCACGAGGCGATCCGCGTTGGGATGCGGCTTGATCTCTTGAATCGCGCCGAGCAGGAGTTTTTCTTTGTCCCAGACGAGATGTTCAGATTTAGGCCAGCGGATACCCGGCACTTCTTGCTGCGGAACACCGATATAAACAAGATGGGCGACTTCCAACCCGGCAAGCGTGAGACGTTCCGCCAACAGTTCTGGCGGGATGTCGATGTCTACGAAGTCTTTGAGCCATGAAATAGGTACAAGCATAGATCGTTCCTAGTTTTTAGTGATTAGTTGTTAGTTATCAGTGGGCAGCCGTTAGCTTTTATTCCCCAGTATCCACATTAGGCACATAAACGCGCTTGAGCGGCAAACGTCCCTTATATTGAGAGTCAAAGTCTTCATAGTGTTCTAATACAAGATTTACAAGTTGTTCACCATCAATCAGACGCAGATTACTTTTGCTCCTTGCAAAAATTTGAGCCTGTGGTGTAAATGTTCCAAGCGCGACAAACAGACCAAATTCGTGATTTGCACCATCAATATTTCCATATAATGCTTGTACAGCGGGCGCACCTATACTACCTTCGCTCCCTTTCACCTGTACCTTGATAATGGGCGGTTCAAAACCAAGTTCATCTTTATGAGCAAGTATATCAATGCCCCCATCAGGCCCTGGAGGCGATACTCTAGTACGATACCCCATTGTACCTAGTAAATGTGCGACAAAATGTGCTAAAGGATGACCTTTCAATTCCTGAGCCAGTTTCTTTAGTAAAAAATCGCGGGTTGTTTGTTCGATTTCTTCTGCAACTAACGCTACTGTTTCATCGCTGGTCACTGGCGCTGACTGGGGAATACTTTTGCTCTCTATAGCTGCCAGAAATTCTTCAGCATAAGATTTTACTTGAAATAAACTCATTGCCGAGCCGATTTCGTAGAGTGCGCCTTGTGTAAAATTGGTGCGTGGTAACTGACGTAACCATTTCACTGAACGTTGATGAGGATAGCCAGTTGCCAAAGTAGGGTTGTATTGATATTCGCCTATTACTTGCCCAATATTTATTTGTCGGGTTAGTTTGGAAGGATAGATGATAAAATCATCAATTGATAATTCATGGACAAAGCGAAAAATCTGCCCCGCCTGTACCGGAATTGCACCTGGTTTAGTCTGTGGGTATTTTTCTAAGAACTTTGCTTTAAAAGCATCGCGGTTTGGGAGTACGGACTTTAAGTCGTCCATTTCCGCCCATCCGATTGCAACGCAGTTCTGTTTAAGGAATAATTCATCTGCGTCGCCTGTTCTACCCGCATGAATACCCCAGACTGTTTTTTCTTTATTTGCCATCTACCTATTACTCTCTATGTGATTTCTCTTGCATTTGGTCGTTTCGTGTATAGTTTTTAATCGCATCTATGAAAACGTACTTTCGTCACGCTGCATAAATCACCTGCAAAGATCTCAGGATGGCTTTACGGCGGATATAATTTGGATTGGATTCCACGGTTGCACGCATCCCCAAATCCACATTGCGCCCGAAAATCATTTTGAGTTCATCTTCCATTTTGACCAGATCAAAGAGGCTGATACGGGTATTCTCATCAAACGTGACCAAGACATCCACATCACTTTCAGGACGGAAATCATCACGTAGCACCGAACCGAACAAAGCCATTTCAGTGATATGCCATTTTTCACAGAAGGCCACAATTTTCTCTTGCAGGATCACGATATTTGGGATTTGAATCATCGTTAATCTTTACGCTGTGTGATGACCCTTTTTGTTTTCGCGGTTGATTTTTTCAGCCACGTCAGAATCTCTTCCAGATGCTCGGCATAGTGATCGTAGGTGTTGCCGCTGAGCGTTCCATGAACGGTATTCCCAAGTCGCTGCTCAAGCTCATTATCCGATTCAAAGGCAGATGCAGGCAAGGCGTGGACGGCATCCACGACTCTCAAAAAGCTGGCATCAAAATCAATCATCACTTCATCAGTCGATTTTGTATGATACTCTGCGACGCTGCGGGCGTTGATGGTTTCGTCGTCCAGATCCTCGTTGGGCAGCGATTCGCCAGCTAAGGCATGTTCTAATTCATTCACCGGAAGGTCATTCCAATAGATCAGATGCGCCAGAATGTCCTTGATTGACCATGTGCCGCATACACCGGGAGAGATCATCTGCGCCTGTGTCACGCCATCCAGCGCGGTTTGTAAGCGCAGATATTCGGTTTCTAGTCGTTTTAAAATTTCAGCTTTTGAGAGTCTTTCGTCCATCACTTTGCCTCACATCGGGCGAAGCAGCCTCGCCCGTACTTTATGGTTCAACCTAAAACTGCTCCAAGAAGCGCAGATCGTTACCCCAGAAGTAGCGAATATCCTTGATGTCGTGCTTGAGCATCGTCATGCGTTCTGGTCCCATGCCAAACGCGAACCCGCTCCATTCGGACGGATCATAGCCACCGTTCCGCAGCACGACAGGATGGATCATACCGCTGCCAGCGATTTCCAGCCAACCGGAATATTTGCATACGTTACAGCCCTCGCCGCCACAGAGGAAGCACTCGACATCGACTTCCATACTCGGTTCGGTAAAAGGGAAGTAAGAGGCACGAAAGCGCACTTTGGCATCCGGGTTGTACATGCGGCGGGCGAATTCCGCAATTGTGCCTTTGAGGTCGCTCATGCGGATGTTGCGCCCGATAGCGATCCCTTCCATTTGATGAAACTGAACTTCACTTCGGGCGGAAATCTGCTCATAGCGATAGCACATACCAGGCAAAATCACGCGAATCGGTAGTGATCCGCCGCCGCCGAGTTCACGCATGGCGCGGATTTGTCCGGCGGAGGTATGCGTCCGCAAGATCACGCCTTCTTTGGTCGTATAAAAGGTATCCTGCATATCACGCGCCGGATGATGTGGCGGGATATTGAGCATGGTGAAGTTCATATCGTCGGTTTCGACATCGCGGCTGCGATAGACCTGGAAGCCCATATCGCCCCAAATTTCAAACAAGCGGCGCAATGTTTTCGTGGAAGGATGCAGCCCACCCGTCTGTTGTGGACGACCCGGCAGCGTTACATCGATTTCGCCTTCTTCTAAATCACGGGCGAGTTCCTGTGTTTGGATGAGTGCCTCGCGCTTGGCATAGGCTGCTTCCAAAACTTCTTTTACGTCATTCGCGAGCTTCCCAAAGGCAGGGCGTTCTTCTTTAGAAAGCTGCCCCATGCCGCGTAGGGTGAGGGTTAATTCGCCTTTTTTACCGATATATTGGCTGGCCCATGCTTGCAGCGCGTCGCTGTTGTTGGCGTTTTGGAGCGCAGCAAGGGCATTTTCTTGCAAGGTATTGAGTTGTTCGAGCATTGTTTCTCCTGAGCCTGGCGTAGGGGCGATACGCGCGTCGCTCCTACTGGTTAATAACTAAATGAAAAACGCCCTCGTCGCTGAAGTCGATGTGCCGATAAAGAATCGGCCTACCGAATTCAGGGACGAGAGCGCATGTTTGCAATCTCCCGCGGTACCACCCTATTTGACGGTGTTTAATCCGTCCACTCGTCACCCCCACGTCGGTCATAGGGTAGGGGTGTTTCCGGTTACGTCGGAAAAGTACGGAGCAGACTACTGGTGTGGGGTTTTTCGGGAAATGATCGTTCATATCCCTATTTCTCCTACACGTTCACCCGTCAGCGCATGGATTATGAAAATGCACATCGGCTCGCCCGTAAAGGCGCACAACTAGCACGCGCCTTTACCAGCACCGCGTCCATATATCCAACTCAAGAGGGAATTCCATACACGCTACGGATAATACATGATCCACCTACCAAGATTTTCAGTCCGTGATCTTGGCTCTCTGTCGGTGCGTTTTTGTATGGACTGTCTCCATTGTCGCCTATCTTCCTAATTATGCGATGGGTTAGCGCGGCTTGTCAAGTAATTGCCTTGTTGCGCTCGTATGAACCTTTAAGGACGGTTTAGCCTAGTTATGAACATTTAAGCGTAGATTAAAACCCTTGACGACCATTCTGGAATATGGTAATGTGTATTATGCAGTGTAAAGGACGGAAAAGATGATGGAACATACTACAAAGCCGCGTATTGAGCCTGGTGCGGTTTATTCAAGACAAGAAGCATCAGAAGCGCTCGGCATTAGCCTGAGTACGCTCAAACGCCTCATTAAACGAGGACATCTTCAAGTGAGCAAACCCAGCGGTATGCGCCGGGTGTTCATTACTGGCGAAAGCATTCAGGCCATGCTCGAAGATACAACCGTAGAAAAAGGCGCTTAGGACAAAAAATGGCAACCCGCTGGTTATCCGCACCCACCACCCAACTCGGCTTGCTGCTTTTTGGCAGCACAGCAAATTCCAAGGGTGGATTCCGCCAACTCACCGGAGCGCTTACGCGCAATGGTGGGGTAGCGCAACCGTATGGCGTTAAAGTGCCGTCGGGGATCCCCTATGGGCTGGGTTTCGGTATGGGTGGATTGCGTCATTTCGTGGGCGCAGCCGATAGCCAGAATCCATTAACCTGTCAGTCTCACTCACGAAGGCGAAGGCCGTAAAAAGCCAAGCCACCGTGCAGAAGAGTTCCTTGCAAGATAAAAAGGGACGTGAGACTGATAGAAAAAGTCTCACGTCCCTTTTTTGTTTCGCCTGTAATGATACGACTATAAAAGCCAGGAACAACATCATGATGCAGATTAGTGAACACAACCGCGCCAACCTTTACACTGAGAACAATTTGGCGGAGCTGTTCGAGGTACTCGACGAACTGCACAGTGCTGCCAGTGACGGGCAGCTTAACACGGTCACGACCATGAACAAACGCGAACTGGTGGCTTTACTGAAGGATGTGATCTATACCGCGCAGGAAACCCTTCAGGAATTGAACAAGCGCGATACCCGGCGGGAAGAAGTTCGCCGGGAATCGGTTTTGCGGGTCGTGGAAAAACCGCGCAGCGATCAACAGAGCGCCTGAAAAAGGTGACTAAAGATCGTAAAATTAAGAACTGCGTACTATATCGGTAAGGATAAGCATTGTGCGACAATATGGATTGAAATGATAGGAAGCACGGTAGGCCAAGCAGTGTTTCCTGAAGGACAATAACGAAAGGATTGCCTTATGAGTAGTGACGAATACGATCACATGGACGAATACGATCACGCAACTGAAGCAAAGCAATACGGCTGTCCTCGTTTTTGGCAACGAGTGACGGCTGGTCAGACTTACTAAAAGAGACCACCGAAATTCAAACGTTTCATCTGGGTGAGATCTATCGTAACAGCGTAAACGGGTTATAAGCACGAGCAGCGGTTTAATGGTAGTGGCAAGCAGTTTCAATCAGCATTGACCTAAACATTAGGGGAGCGAAGGACGCTTTGCTCCCTCTACGCCATACAATCCACAAAGGTGGTAATACTAATTTTCTTAAAAATCCGGCGGCGGGGCGCATCGCGTGCATTGAGCGTGTCACGATGGCTGATAGGGGTGTTGGCTCCGTCCAACCGCCGGGATTTATGGACATCACACAATGTTAAAAATCGTTTAAGTTCCTACGTAATAAGTCACTATTTGGCGGCAAATTTGCTAAAATGAGCTATAATGAAGTTGTGAAATAATGTGCGAGTAGAGAGGGAATTTTACTCGTGTCCAGTGCTAAAATCTTACAAAGTCGTGTGCTTTTACTCAATGGAAGCACTTGGGAACCGTTAGCCGTCATCTCTGTGCCACGCGCTATCAATCTGTTAATTTCGGAAAAAGCGACGGTCATTGAGCAAACAGGCAAGTTTTTGAATACCGTGCGTGAGCAGTTTCCCGTGCCTTCGGTCATCGCTTTGCGGACGTACATCAATGTGCCACGTCGCAAAGCCCACTGGAGCCGCAAAGGGGTGTTGGTGCGCGATAATTACATTTGCGTGTACTGCGGTGTGCAGCCCGGATCGGTAGTTAAAGGGAAGATTTTCGGTAAAAGTGATTTTACCGTCGATCATATCATCCCGCGCAGCAAGGGTGGCAAAGATACCTGGAGCAACACGGCCTGCGCTTGTGGGGGGTGTAATCATCGTAAGGGCAACCGCTTGGCACATGAAGCCGGGATGCGCCTGCGATGGGAGCCAAAGACCCCTCGCACAAGTTATTTGGTGATTGCGGTGGGTAGCGGCCCCGATGCCTGGAAACGCTATATCGAATATTAGACAGAGGCTTTTATAGCCTCTGTTTTTTATTTTGATGACCTGCTGAACTTGTGGCGGGGTTTTGTGATTCCCTAACCTAAATCTTGAGCTACTTAAAATCAAGATGTTGACAGCATCGCAATTTGCCTCTATCTTGATAGTATATGTAATTGCATATAGAGGTAAGTGCCTTTAGGTGGTTTTGCTGCTATGTCTTTACCCCACATGATTTTAGGCTTATTAACGTGGAACTCGTTTTCTGGTTACGACCTGAATAAGGTTTTTCAGGAGACCGTTCAGCATTTTTGGTGGACGGAGCAAAGCCAAATATATCGGGCGCTTCATAAAGTTGAGGAACAGGGTTGGGTTGAAGTTGAAGATATTATCCAGACAGAAAACCCTAATAAGAAAGTCTACCATCTCACTTCTACCGGACGCGAAGAACTGCTGCGCTGGCTGGCAGAGCCGATGGACGAAACACACACTCGTGAGGCATGGGTGGGGAAGTTGTTTTTTGGGGATTTATTGAGCCAAGACACACTCATCCATTTATTTGAAGTTCGCATTCAGCAAATCGAAGGGCTGGCTACAGCATTGGAACGAGATCGCAGCCGATATAGCCCAGGTTTTGATCTGGTGACTCGGCAGGGCAACCTACATGCGATGACGCTGGATTATGGAATTACGATGCTCCGCGCTCAAATTGATTGGATGCAAAGCAAACTCGAGATTGTGCGCCAGTTTGACGGTGAAGCGGGAGAAGAGGGCAACCGTTTACCCTAATTTTTCGTATTTAAGAATAAGTAGGATGAGTTAAAAGTGACAAGTTTAAAAATTTACTTAGTCAACTACTTTGCTCATTACGAAATGTTAAAAGCTAATCGCTGCTAAAAGGAGAAAGCTATGGAAACGCTAGTGGAAGCACGAGGGCTGGTAAAAACGTATAAGCGCAAGGATGGCACTGAAGTACAGGCCGTCAAAGGCATTGATCTGGATATTTATCGCGGTGAAATTTTTAGCCTGCTAGGGCCAAATGGCGCAGGCAAATCGACCACCATTTCGATGATTAGCGGACTGCTCACGCCGACGCATGGCGATGCCAAAATCGGCGGCTTCTCGATTACGCGGCAGCCGATGGAAGCCAAGAAACTGCTTGGCGTGGTGCCGCAGGAGATCGCGCTGTATCCAACGCTTTCCGCACGGCAAAATCTGGAATTTTTCGGCAAGATGTACAGCATGGGCGGCGCTGATTTGCAAAAGCGCGTGGATGAAGTGCTGGAATTTATTGATCTGACGGATCGTGCTAAAGACCGAATCGAAACATTTTCGGGCGGGATGAAGCGGCGCGTCAATATTGGCGTGGGGCTGCTGCATCGACCACAGTTGGTCTATATGGATGAACCAACCGTCGGCATTGATCCACAAAGCCGCCGCCGCATTTTGGATACGGTGATTCGGCTGCGCGATGAATACAAAATGACGGTGCTGTATACCACCCATCTGATGGAAGAATCGCAGGAACTCAGCAATCGTGTCGCCATTATCGATCACGGCACGATTATTGCGCTCGGCACACAAGGCGAACTGACGCAGCAGGTAGGCGAGGAAGATCGCTTGTTGTTTAATGTCGGTGAACAAAGCGTGCTGGAAACCCTACTCAAGCGCATTCGTGAAGAAGCGCAAGGCGTGACGAAAGTCGATTATGCGGCGATTGAACTTACAAACGGCGACACCACAGAGGGCGCGGAAACAGATAAGCGTTCGACAGGAACCGTTACCGCTGTGCGTTCCACGCAGACGCTCGACGGCACGATTACGGTTTATGCTAGGCGCGGACGTAAAGCGCTGCCGCAGATCATCAACATTATCAATGATGCAGGTATCGAAATTCAGTCGGTAGAAGTGCGCGAACCTGATCTGGAAGCCGTATTTTTGCATCTGACCGGGCGAGCGTTGAGGGATTAATATGTTAACTAAACTCTGGACGATTGCTTGGAAAGATATACGCGGGACGTTTACAGACCGCAGCTTACTTTTGATAATGATCGTCACACCGCTGGCGATTGCCACGATCATCGCGCTGGCGTTCAGCCAGATTGTCAACGGGAGCGACTCGCCGATCAGCGATATTCCGGTGGCGCTGGTCAATCTCGATACGGGGGCAGGCGGGTTTGATGGCGGACAAATTTTCGTCAATGCGCTTGTGCCGTCAGAAAATCAGGCGAGCGATGTGACGGAAGAAGATACTACGCCTGAAGCCACCGCCGGAACATTTGAACTTGGTGGAGCGGGTACGTCGGCTGTCTTGCCGGAAGCCACACCCGATCCAGCCGCGTGTGATGTCGCTGAATCAACGCAGCAGGTCACGGGCGCAGAGATGGCAGCACAGGCGGGGAACACCGAAACAGAAAACACCACTAACACAACGACACTGTTTGATCTGACGGATACGACCTTAGTCGCTGATGCGGCGGCGGCGCGGGCGGGGGTAGAGGATGGCACGTATGCTGCTGCCATTATTATTCCGGCGAACTTCAGCGAAAGCGTCACGTATTCGCAAGCGCATCCAGAGTTCGACCCCGTGCAAATTGAAGTCTATGGCGACAGTGGACGCAGTGTCTCGCCGAGCATTATTCGAAGTGTGGTAGAGAGCATCTTGAATCAGGTGCTGACCGGACAAGTCGCTGTTAAATCAACTCTTGACGCGATGATTGCCCGCGCACAGACTAATCCGTCCTTTGGTTTGACCTTTCTGACTGCGAACAATGCTGGAGACTTTAATCCCGATTTTACTTGTGCATTTGATGGCACATTTAAGACGGTGGGAATCCAGCAGCAGAATGCCAGCGGTGAGCAAGCCTCCGCTAATTTATTGGTCTTGTTCGGCAGCGCTCAGGCAACGTTTTTCGCATTGTTTACTGCAAGCGGCGGTGCAGCCAGCATTCTTGAAGAACGGCGTAACGGGACGCTGCAACGAATGCTCGTCTCGCCGACATCGCGTCTGCTGGTATTGATCGGCAAGCTGCTCGGCATTTTCGTGATGGTGCTGCTGCAATTGGTGTTTTTGTTCATCGGCTTTACGCTGGTGAACGCGCTCCTGCAAGGTGAGTTTCAGTTGATCTGGGGGACTGATTGGGGCAGCCTGATAATACTCATTTTAGCGCTGTCCATTGCATCAGCGGGGGTAGGGATGCTGCCAGTTGCGCTGAGTAAAACACCGGAACAATCGCAGGTGATCGGGAGCGTGGTGGCGTTATTTATGGGCGCTTTGGGTGGGGCATTCTTTACGCTGCCTTCTTTCCCCATCACGGAATTTCTAGAAAAATTCTCAGTCGTCCATTGGGGATCGGATGCGCTGGCGACACTTTCCGCAGGCGAAGGCTCCGTTTGGACGAATATCGTCTTTCTCTTGATGATCGGCTTGGTATTGTTTGGCGCGAGTATGGTGATCTTCAACCGTCGGCAGGATATTTAGAGTGATGAGCGATGAGTAACGAGTGATGAGCAATGAGTTAAAAGTGTGAAGTCCAAACTTCAGACTGCTGACTGTAGGCGCTTTGCTGAATGCTCATCGCTGACCGCTAATTGCTAACAGCTAAAGGCTAACAGCTATGATAAAAACGATACAAATTGCACTCAATGATTTGAGTATCAGCCTACGGGAACGGGGCATATGGGTCAGCCTGATTTTGCAGCCGATTGCGCTGATCTTCCTCGTCGGGCTGGCGAATGGGGCATTTTCCTCATCAGGTGGGACGACACGCACCCTGATTGATGTCTTTGATAACGACAGCAGCGAACTTTCGGCGCAATTTTTGGAAACGCTACGCGAGGTGAATGATACATTAGTGCTGTGTCCCGTAGATGATGGGCAGATCACTGACACGGATGGCGCGGTGGTTGAGGATGTGTGCAATATAGGAGCTGACTCTGAGACTTCCGCATTAACGTTAGTAACCTCGCAGCAGCGGCTCGACGACAGCGAAATCAGCGCCATTATCGAGATCCCGGCGGGATTTGGGCAGGCGATTGTTGATGGGCAGCCGTTGGATGTGGTTTATCGCTCGGAGGAAAATCCGACACAGCCGAGCGCTTTACTGCAATCGGTACAGGCGGCGGCACAGCGCGTGAGTGCGTCTTCTGTCGCGGCGCAGACGGCTTTACAGGTCTACGATGAATCAGGCTTCACGTTCACCAACGACGAAGATAGGGCGGATTTCCGTCAGCAGGCGTATGATGGTGCGCGTGAGACATGGAACGCTGCTCCGGCGACGGTGGCCTACAGCGTGAGTGGTGTTGATCCATCGGATGACAGCGGCAACAGCGGCTTCCGCCAATCCGTGCCGGGCATGGGGACGATGTATGTCATGTTTACGGTGCTGGCAGGGGTTTATGTGCTGCTGACCGAGCGCAAAAATTGGACGCTGCAACGTCTGATGATGATGCCCGTCAGCCGCGCACAGTTCTTGGGGGGCAAGCTGCTGGCGCGTTTTGCAATGGGGATGATTCAATATCTCGTCGCGTTTGGGTTCGGGATTTTGCTCAGTTTCGTCTTTGATTTCAGCTTCGGTGGCAATGTCATCGGGCTGCTGCTGATTATGGTGGCGTTCTCGATTTGTGTTTCCGCGATTACGTTCCTGCTGGCGACCCTTGTGGATAACGATCAGCAGGCCGCCGGAATCACGCTGTTCTTCTCGCTGACGATGGCTCCGTTAGGTGGCGCGTGGTGGCCTCTGGAAATCGTGCCGGATGCGATGCGAATCATCGGGCATATTTCGCCCGTTGCGTGGGCGATGGACGGCTTTAACGATTTGATCTTCTACAATCGCGGGCTGATTGATGTGCTGCCGGAAGTCGGCGTATTGCTGGCGATGACGGCGGTCATTTTCGGTATCGCCGTCAGCCGCTTTAAGTACGATTAATGCAGGAATCTGACGCAAAGACGCGAAGGTAAAACTGTGAAGGCCATTTAATTTTTTAACCACCAAGTCACCAAGAGCGCCAAGAGGATTGTTGAGAAATTCTCTTGGTGTCCTCCGTGTCTTGGTGGTTCCAATTTTTCGTGGATTTACTTCTTTTGTTTCTCATTACTCGTTACTCATCCCTCATCACTAAAAAAGCGTAGGGCAAGCGTAGGCGACAATCCGCGCCAGACGATATACACTCAAACTACCGTTTGATCGTCGGAGGCCACTTTCATGAAAACCCGCCTGCTCTTTATCCTCATGCTTACGCTCAT
>DAOTTO010000452.1:0-6723 GCA_034437895.1 Anaerolineae bacterium
CGCCCCGGTAAAGACATCCATCGCCGGATAATTGGGATAGGCATTAATCCATGCGACATCGCCTTTCCAATTAAACATGAGGACGGCATTACGGATATTGCTCGCCAGAACGGGCAGATTTTTACCAAAAGCATCCAACCTTTCTTGCACGGTTGCGTCTCGATAGACGACGATGCCTTGTTCATTAGTTTCCTGAATAAGCTCATCACCGAGCAATCGTCCCGCAGTTCTCATCCAGAAATAATCGGGATACTGCACCGAAAAATGAAACATCGGCACAAAAACAATGAACGACACCAACACCAAGACCGCTAGATTGAGCAAATAGCGTCCACGTTCTACTACGGAACGCCGATTCATCATGAGCGCGATGCCCACGCCGACGACGACTACAACAGGCAGCATCCGCACGGCTTGATAACAATATAAGCCAAAGCCGAGCGTTAATCCGGCGTAGACATAATCGGCGCGGCGATTATAACGTAACGCACGGCTGAGAAATCCGATGAGTAAAGCTGCAAAAAGAGGAGTTAAGATGATTCGCAGCGCTAGCCGTGTGACTGCGACATGCCAATAACTTGTCGCCACAAGCGCCGCCAGCATCAACCCGACGATATTGCCTAAATGTCGATCTCGCTCACCAATGACCTCGCGCCCCATCCACCAAAGTGCAAGCAGCGTAATCATACTTTCGATTACCGCCAGCAGTTTGAGCAGATCAAAATTCATGCTCAGACCCGGCAACCGAGAAAGAATCGCCAGCATGTAAAACTGGGCGGGTTCGCGTCCACCATTGTTAGTGAAAAATATATCGCGGGAACCTTCTGCCACACGTTCCGCATCCAGCAGTTTCTCTTTATGGTCGCTGGTCATCTCTGGCGGTGTGCCGCCGAAATCATAAACGCGGAAGATGCCGCCTAAAATCATGATGGCGATTAAGGCTGCCAGCGTCCAATTGCCTTTAACGTGGACTCTTTGCCAGCGTGTCCGCAGGTTGCCCAACCAGCGCAAGGGCGACCATCCTGTTGGGGAAAAGGCGAGAGAAATAAGAACGATGCTGATAATCCATGCCCAAAATCCAATTGCCGTAAATTTATTGCCTGATGTCCCCGTCCAAGTGTATGCGGCGAATAAGAGCGCTACACCAATGATGATGACATTGCGCTTAGGCCAATCCTGCCATAGGAGTGTCGTTGGACTAGGCTCGGTTTGATTTTTTCGCTTGTCACCGCGTCTTTCTGACCACCACAGCTTTAGGCCATTACGACTGCCATAAACTTCCGCGCCAATCCAAATGAAAAAACCTAAAAGTAAAAATGGCGCGGCACGATTCAGTTGTAGAGATTCATAGCGTGTTTTGGCGCTCACTAGGATGATATTGCCTAAAAGCGAACTCAGAAAGGCCACTATGTATAAGGCAAATTTAAGGACATCGCGCCGAGATTCATCAGTTTCAATTAAGGGTGCGTTCACATAAATAGGCGATTCTAGTGGCGCGATGGGAATAGGCGCAGGGATGGTGAGCGATAGGCCGCTTTCTGCCCAATTAGGTGTGCGGGCAACATCAACCAAAGCCCGCCAAGTTGCGCGTGGCGCTCGGAGAAACTGCCCCGTCAGTTCTGCTAGGGTTAAATCCTCGAAATCGCGTTGAGGCACAGTATCATGGCCTATGTTATTGGTTTCTGTGGTTGGCGCGGGTGACTCGATAAGGGGAATAGGTTGGACATAATCTTCAGCGAATTGCTGGGCTGACATGCGGCGGAATAGATCATCTGGGCTAGGGGTGGTGTGTGGTGTGTTGATAGAAACGTTAGCAAAAAAATCGTCCTCTTGGGGATTTTCTTGCTCAACGGGTTCTTCGGCTGGGATCACTTCCGGTTGGTCGTCGTTGGGGATGGGTGAGTCTGTCATACAGGTTTGCGCCCCTTAATACACAAATTGACCGTCGAGCGATGCGGCGGTTCGTTCATTACATTTGCACGATCAAAATAATTAAAGACTTTTAGCCCAAGATTGATGGGATTTAACAAGCTGCCGTTGTTTTTATCAAAGGTGGTTCGATCAGCCGCGGCGGCTATGCTTTCTGGCAACATGCCCGATTCTAACAAGGGTTTGCCTAATCCATAGACCAAATTGTGAATAAAAGGGAAGCTGTGATGGGTAAAGGCGCGTTCTTCTTCTACGATGAGTCCGGATTTAATGACGCTGTTGCGGAGTTGGTCGCGGGTATACAGCCGGACGTGATTGGCCCAAATTCCGGCAAGTGTGCCTTTGCCAATATGGGTATGGAAGAGGGTCTCTAAGGTCTTGTTGATGGGATCCCACGAGAAGGGATAATTAGCATTCGGGACGGTAATGGCAATCACGCCGCCCGGCTTTAGAACGCGCAAAATCTCACGCAATCCGGCGACATCATCTTCAATATGTTCCAAGATTTCTGAGAGGATAACCTTATCAAAGGTGTTATTAGGGTAAGGCAGGGCATAGATGTTGGTGTTGTTCAGCATCATGCGCGGTAAATAACCCGCATTGCGTTTGGCTTTTTGCAACACATCCCAATCTAATTCTGCGCCGACCATGCGGCAATTGCTCACATAGCGGAACATGTTTAAGTAAAAGCCGCGACCACAGGGCATATCCAAGATAAGATCATTTTCTTGTGGATCAAGCCATTCAAAGATGGTTTGCACACGCCGCTTAAAGGCCATATCCGCCTCATTGCGCGTCATGTGGGCAATCGTTTGCGCGTCAATCATGGCGAGCGTACTCCATGAAAAGTGCCTCATAACGGTCTACAGTTTCTTTGAAGGAGAAGCAGCCTTCGATTTCTTCCCGCGTCCGATGATAGTTCTGTGGATCGTCCAATACATCGACAATCGCCTGCCCAATGGCTTGGGGATTGCGCGGCTCTGCGAGTTTGCCCATCCCTGTAAGCTGTACAGGAACGCGCCCGCCGGGAGTGTCGGTCATGACGACAGGTGTGCCACACAACATGGCTTCCACCTGCACCAACGCGAAACATTCTGTGTCGCTCGGCAGTGCTAAAACATCACAGGCGGCGAAGTAATCCGCCATAAATTGCATATCGTCCTTTAGCCCAAGAAAAATCAACTGGTCTTGATATTTCTGTACAATCGGTTGGTAGGTTTCCCAAGTATTTTCGTATGGGATGTCAAACGCGCCTGCGAACACAATCCGGGCATCTGGATAGCTTTGGTTGATCGTATCCAATGCCTGAATAAGCAGATCAGGTCTTTTTTCCTGAACGAAACGTCCAGCATAGCCAATAATTGGGCTCCCATTCACTGACCATTCTGCCCGTAACTGCGCGACATGCGTCGGATTCGGTTTTGGCATTGTAATCGGCGGATAGATGACTTGGACTTTTTCGCGGAATGGCTGGAGATAATAGGAGTGATCGGCGTAATCATCGGTATAGGCCACGATGCGCGGCGCACGTTTCGCCATAAATTTATACAGCATGAACATCACCCCTTGAATGACGTGATTACTTAGACTCTTGGGCAGAATCAGATCGCCGTGATGGGTAGGGATAACTTTGCGTCCGGCGGCGCTCGCCAATAAACTGATAAGCGCTGTTTCCAACATAGGTGTGTGGATGCTCACGATGTCATGCTGTTTGATGAGGGTATACGCGGCATAGGGATAGGCAGGCATCACCATCCCCCGGCTGATCGGTATAGGAGGCGCAGTGAGGCGAATAATGTGGACTCCGTTAATTGTCTCGTCACGGGGTAGTTCAAGGCGATGTCGTGCCGCGAGAATAGTGACTTGATGCCCACGTTGGACGAGTTCTTCCGCAATGCGTTGGATATAGAGCTGCATACCCGTCCGGTGGGGCAGATAGTAAAGTAAGCAGATCAAAATACGCACCTTATCTGTCTTCAAACTTTTTTCCTTACTTATGCAGGGGTTATTTCGCTGGTTTCTGTAACCTGCCGGACACCGCGTGAAATCTGTCCGAGCGAGACCCCTTCTTGTATAAACCCAATGGTGCCTGCTACTGCGTACACACTTATATTCGCCATATGAATAGTCAATGCAAAAGCTGTAGCCACATTTTGATCGCTAAAACCTAAAGCACCTAGCGATAAAATTATTGCAAATTCAAACGTGCCAACGCTGCCGGGTACCGCTGGTACCGCGACGGCGAATGCTGCCGCCGCAATGTATAAGCACGATGCCACCCAACTGCCTTTGTCGTAAAACATAAACATTGCGACATAACCCGTTGCTACAGAGACTCCCCAACTGATAGCCGTCCATAAAAGTGCAAGCATCAGGGTTCGGAACTTAGTTAGCGGCAGTAGGCCGTCCAAAAAGTGATCCAGCCAAGTGGTCATATTCAAACGCTTAAGCGCAGGCAGGAGTCTTAGGCCGAGTCCCAGAAATTTGTGTGCGAGATCACGCTGACTGGCGAAAAATATCAGCCCAAAAAACCCCACTAAAGTCGCAATTCCTGATGCTAGTGCCGCCCCTCGCAGCCAATCGGGGACGGGACCAACAGCCAGCGCAATCGCAATCAGAATGACGACAGTCAACAAATCTAGTAGGCGCTCGACAATGATGGTTGCGGCAGATTTAAAGAACGGCACGGGCGGGTCAACCCGTGATGCCAGATACGCCCGTACTACTTCGCCTAATCGGAAAGGTACGAAGCCGTTTATTAAATAGGAGACGTTAAGAATACTCACCGCACGATGCAGCGGCAGACCGTTACTCAACAATACCCGCCACCGAATCGCCCGTGTGAATAGGCTGACAAATAGCAAGAGAATACAGGGAACAGCATAGACATATCGCGCCTGCTGCCAAGCTAATCTGAATTGTTCCAGATCAATTTCCTGCGTGATAAAATACACTGCTGCGATACTGGCAACAGCGCCGATTAAGCCATAACGTAGATACTTGCTCAAGACGCGCCTGCATTCTGCTGATTTTCGCCTGAGACGCGCATTATAGCATGAACGATGAATTGTGAATTGTCTGAATTCTCTACGAATGTTGTAGACAATTGCCGGATGACTATACATCAAAAATTTGTGAATAATTGTGCTTGAATGGTTGTACAAAATTTCTGTCTGTACTACACTGTATTTTAATGCTTTCTTATAGAAGCGAACCTTTGGTTTGTTTTTTTGTATCACTGTTTAGGTAAAGCCCGATGAGAAAAATCACATTTGTGGATCGTTTTCGCTATTTCTTCGATAATACGATGTCACGCGGCCCCATCGCATTAATTGGCTGGTTGGCGGTTGTGACAATTGTTTTAATCATTTGCGTAACTGTAATGGTGTCTGTGGCAGGGGTGAGTCCTCAGCGTGAGGACGGCACATCTTTGAATACGATTGAGGTTGTTTGGCTCAGTTTTATGCACGCGATGGATGCGGGAGCGCTGGGCGGAGATGATTTTCGCAGCAGTATGGTTTTCATCGCAGCCATGACGATTGCGACCTTCGGCGGTATTTTTGTGTTTAGCACCTTAATCGGTGTGATGACAAGTAGCATCGAAACGCGGTTGGAAGAACTGCGAAAAGGGCGCTCTTTTGTCGTTGAGAAAAATCATACCCTTATTCTCGGATGGTCGTCGCAGGTATTTTCTGTCATCTCCGAGTTAGCCGCCGCTAATGCGAGTCAGGCACATTCTTGTATTGTCGTCTTGGCGGAAAAAGATAAAGTCGAGATGGAAGACGAAATCCGTGCGCGGGTTGAGGCAATGGGGAATACGCGCATTGTCTGCCGGACGGGCAGCCCAATGGATATGTCTGATATTGAAATCGCCAACCCCAACAAGGCTCGCTCCATCATTATCCTCTCTGGGGAAGCGGATGATCCAGATGCTCACGTAATCAAAATATTGTTGGCGCTCATCAATCACCCGCGCCGCCGCCCGCAACCTTATCATATTGTTGCAGAAATCCGCGATTCGCATAATTTGGAAGTCGCACGGATGGTTGCACGGGATGAAGCGCAGCTTATTCTGGTGGGCGATCTAATTTCGCGCATCGCAGTGCAAACTTGCCGTCAGTCGGGTTTATCGGTGGTTTATACCGAACTCTTGGATTTTGGCGGGGACGAAATCTATTTTAAGGATGAGCCGAGTTTGCTGGGCAAAACGTTTGCCGATGCGCTGATGATCTACGAAAAAACTGCTGTTATGGGGCTTGTACAGGCTAATAATAAAGTGCTTCTTAATCCATCAATGGATACCCGCATCGCGTTGGGTGATAAAATCGTGGTGATTGCCCAAGATGATGACACCATTAAACTTTCCGGTTTGAGCAGCTATCCGATTGATGCCAGTCAGATTGTTGATCACCCCCAGCTAGAGCCTGCTCCAGAACGCACCCTATTGTTGGGATGGAACAAACAGGGGCCGACCATCATCAACGAGATGGATGATTATGTAGCGCTTGGTTCAGAAATTATGGTTGTCGCGGATGACCTCCAAGTACAGGAAGTCATCGCACAAGAATGCGCCCAGGTTAAGCATCAACGTGTTACGTTCCGCCAGGGCAGCACGACTGATCGCCGTACGCTCGACTCACTGGATATTCCGCAATACGACCATGTGATTACCTTAAGCTATTCCGATAAACTCAGTATTCAAGAAGCGGATGCCCGCACCCTCGTTACGCTGCTGCATTTACGCGATATAGGTGAAAAAGCTCAGCGCCGCTTCTCCATCGTCAGTGAAATGCG
>DAOTTO010000453.1:0-4382 GCA_034437895.1 Anaerolineae bacterium
TCTTCTCAAACAAGAACGCTCAACCCGTTCCAGTGTTAAAATCAAGCGTTTACGCGCTGGTTGGGATGACAATTATTTATGCAAGGTTTTGTGCCTTTAGTTTTCATGCAATCGCCCTACTTGTGGCAATCTAGTAGCCATCTTCACCGTGCCACGATTTTTAACCACGCGACTTGATAAGCCTCAAGGACGACACTACCCGAATAACGCTGATCGTCCTTGAGGTCTTGCCAGTGTCCCGCTGGCAGCGCAATTTGCACCTGCTCCCCCGTGACGTTATGCAGCGCCAGCACCGTTTCTGCCCCGCTGCCTCGCTCCACTGGCAACACTGCCGGATGCAGCGTGTGTATTTTTTGCGAATTCAACGGATGAAAGGCAGATTCATTCCGCCGAATTTTCAGCAAGTCTTGATAGCCCGTAAAAACGGTGTGTCGTAGCGACTCTAAATCGGCAAGTTCAGATTGAAGCTGCGCGACAGCTAATTTTTCACGGTTGATGGTGCGGCTGCGTCCGGTTTGGGCTGCGCCTTCCCGCCAATTACGCGATCCGAACAGACTATGGAAGTAAATGCCCGGAACGCCCACCAGTGCCAGCATAATCGCCTGCGAGCAGATAAAACGGGCGGCGGCGGTTTCGGGGTCTTGCGCCGTCACAGCGGGATCGGTAATCGCGTCGAAATACGTGATGTTCAATTCATACGGGCTGCGTGTGCCATCGGCATTATTTTTGTAGCTGACGAACCCGCCGTGATCTTCTGCCAACTGCACCAGCGCGTCTATTTCATCGTTTGAAAGGATACCTCTAACGGGCGTGACCCCGATTCCATCATGCGAGGCGGTAAAATTAAAATAGGTCGTGCGCTCGCCCACACGTTCCAAAGTGCTTGCCCAACTTGCCAACGCCGACGAGTCACCTGTGTTGAAGGTATGCAGCAGCAGCGGCGGCAGCGCGAAGTTGTACACCATCTGCGCTTCATTCGTGCCATCGCCAAAATAAGAGATATTTTCGTGATGTGGGACGTTGGTTTCAGTAATCATGACGACAGAGGGCGCAGCCAGATCAAGCACATCGCGCATCAACTGAGCGACGGCATGAGTCTGTGGCAGATGCACACATTCCGTCCCTAACGTTTTCCATAAATAGGTGATCGCATCCAATCGGATAAAATCCGCGCCATTTTTGACATAAAACAGCAGAATCCGCAGCATCTCCAACAGCACTGCCGGATTACTAAAATCTAGGTCAATTTGGTCTTCGCTAAACGTCGTCCAGACCTGTTTTTCTCCATGTGCAGTTTTAAAGGATGTAAGAAGCGGCAAGGTACGAGGACGACGGACGCGCTTTAAATCTTCCGTAGGAACGCTCTCCGGCGCGAAGTCGATAAAATAGCCGTCATAAGGGGCTTCGCCGCGCAAATAGGCTTGGAACCATGCGCTGTGTGCAGAGATATGATTCAGCACGAGGTCGAACATCAGGCCGAAATCCTCATGTAAGGCACGTACATCGTCCCAACTGCCGAGCGCTGCATCAACCGCCTCATAATCAATCACTGAAAAGCCATCATCCGACGAATAAGGATAAAAAGGCAGAATATGGACGGTGTTGATGATGTCTTTAATCGTCGCTTTAAGGAAGATATGTAATGTCTTAAGTGGGGCTTCACCGTTGGCGCTGACCATATCACCATACGTAATCAGCAGCACATCTTTTTGCGAGAGATTGAGGGCGTTAGAAGCATCAGGATGATGTGTTTCGATCATCGCCAGCAGCGCTTGTAAAATCGCAGGGGTGCGGTCTTCCCCATAAAGCACAATCAGTTTCGATTCAATCCGGCTCACAATGGTCGCCTGCATGAGTGTTCCCCTTGTGTACTAAACGGAATAACTTCAGGATAGATGCAGCGGTTTTTAAAATATGAGTGATGAAGGTAGTCTGCTTTGATTATAGCCATTCTATCATGTTGGCCTACAGTCCAGCGCATTATAACGCTAAAATAAAGATCATATAACCACAGCGAACCCCATAAAAATGATATACTCTGTGATCTTTAATCAGATTTTAGTGTGGGTAAGTCCCATTTGAGGTGTCCTATGTCGCCTACTTCAGCAATCGAAAATTTGCATAATCGTATTGATTTAACACACATTCCATTTACTGATCGTGGATCGCGTATTATGGTGTTCCGCAGCGGGGACGGGAATGAACTGTCAATCCGGCTGGCGGAACGATGGGAAAAATGGCAGAGCGAAATCGGGCATTATCGGATGCGTCCACCCATTATCAATTATTTTAATTACCTCGCTTTTAATGAAGAACCACTCGAATTTAGTGTGGAAAGTTACCCGCATCTGATAAAAATGATTACGGCAGTCGGTGATTTTGAGTGGGTGTTTACTGATGCGGAAACGCTGCTGGTCAAGCTGCCGACGGGGACATTTGGCTTTACCTTTATTGTGCAGGCTGAAACTGGACAAATTGAACGACGCGGCGGTGTGCTGCGTGGCAAACGGAACGTCGCCTATACCACCAATGCTCGCTTGATTGTCAACGAAATCAGCCTCGGCACGGAAGGATTTTATCAGATCAAGCTGATGATGCAGGCTAAAGCGGGTGATTCGCTGCTGCTCAATATCACACCACGCTTGGGTTTTAATCATTCTATTCCGTCGCCGGATGTCGAAATCCAACAGGCCAAAGAACGCTGGGAATCATGGTTTAATGCTACGCCGGAGGTGCTGCCGGAGTATCGACAGCAGTATGATTATGCGTGGTGGGTGATGCGTGCCGGATTACTCAGCCAGCGCTTCTACTTTACCCGCGAGGCACTTTCTCCCTCAAAAATTCATTATGTCGGCGTGTGGCAGTGGGATCAGTTTTTTCATGCCATAGCTTACCGCCACGTTGATACAAGATTGGCGGAAGATCAAATCCGAATTGTGCTGGATCATCAGCGCCCGGATGGGATGCTGCCCGATGCCATCCACGATGAAGGATTGGTCACACGGCTCAATTATCCGGTTGAAGAAGATGTCACTAAGCCGCCGCTGATGGCCTGGACGGTCTTAAAGCTGTTTGAGAAATCGAATCACGCCGATTTTCTGGAAGAAGTCTACGAGTCGATTGCGCGTTGGAGCGAATGGTGGATGATTAACAACAGTGCCGGAAACGGCCTGTGCGAATATCGCCATCCATTTTCGTCAGGCTTGGATGATAGCCCGCTGTGGGATTATGGGATGCCCGTTATTTCGCCCGATCTAAATACTTATCTGATCCTCTCGCAAGAGAGCTTGGCGAAGATGGCGGATGCGATTGGTCGCCCGGAAGACGCGATACGCTATCGTGACGGCGCAAACGAAATGACTCAGCGCATGATGGAGACATTGTGGGACGAAAAACGCGGCATGTTCATGGCTGTACATAACGGCGAATTTCTGCCCGTCGTCACACCGTTCAGCTTGCTCCCGCTTTGGACGGGGCGGCTGCCAGAGAAAATCACGAGTCGCCTGTTGGAACATCTGGTGAATCCCGACTTATTCTGGACGGAGTGGCCTCTGGCAACTGTCGCCGCCAACGATCCCAAGTTTGACCCGATGCAGATGTGGCGCGGTCCGACCTGGGCGAATATCAATTATCTGTTCGTCGAGGCGCTGAATCGCATCAATAAACCAGAATTAGCGCGTAAACTACGGCGTAAAACGCTGGAAATGATTATGCAGCATCAGGATATTTACGAATACTACAATCCGATTACGGGGGAACGCCCGCCCAAGGCCGCGCCGATCTTCGGCTGGACATCGGCGGTCTTTATCGACCTAGCAGTTCAAGAAAGCCGACTCGCTAAATAGAAAATCGTCAGCCTGACAAAATTTGTCAGGCTGTAGCAACAATTTTGACCTCTCATGAACCTTTATGATATGATGATCGTGTCAGTAGAAAACTGTAACGATCAATCATAGGGACATCATCGTGGAAACACCACAGCAGGACGAATTTAAGATTTTTGATGCGCTGGTCAAACAGGCTGGCCTGCGCGATAAACAAAGTGGCGACGCATGGCGTGTTTTTAAAGAGAAGGGCTACGCGGAAGCTGTTGCATTTGTAACCGCTTTGCAAAATGCGAGGCCACCCGCGCCAGAAAAAGTTGACCTCCGCACTGAACCAGCCCCTTATAAGGTATGGGGCAAGGAACACATTGAAGAAGGCGCGTTTTCGCAGATGGTGAACGCGATGCGGTTGCCGATTTCGGTCATCGGCGCACTTATGCCTGATGCACATCAGGGCTATGGGCTGCCGATTGGCGGCGTGTTGGCGACGGAAAACGCCGTTATTCCTTATGCTGTCGGCGTAGATATTGCGTGCCGCGTTATGCTGACCGTATATGA
>DAOTTO010000454.1:0-1858 GCA_034437895.1 Anaerolineae bacterium
GTGGTGCTTTATGCCAAAGCCTATGGGCTGGCAGCGATTGACACGCCCTTTGTCGATCTTTCGCCGGATGAAACTCACTTGATCGCCGAAACCGAACAAGCGCTGTCAATGGGCTACACAGGCAAGCTGGCGATTCATCCTAAGCAAGTCGCGCCGATTCAAAAGGTGTTTACGCCGACGCAGGAACAAATCCAACGGGCGAAGGTGCTGATTGATGCTCATCTTGCCCAGCAAGCCAGCGGACGCGGCGTATTTGAGTTCGAGGGGCGCATGGTCGATATGCCGATGATCCGCGCCGCCGAATCGATTTTAGCACGGGCAAATGCCGCTGGAATCACTTTATAAGATGAAGATTAAAGTCGCGTGTTTTGCGGTTGTAGGGAGCGACCTGTGTATCGCTCCCTACGGACTCTGTACATTTGTTGAGATATTCCCCGCCCTTACTCGCCCCAAACGTAATTCAAAACACCTTCTTCTTCTTTAGTCGATAGGAACATCAATTTCGAGTTTGATGGCGCGGGGCCGCCTAAACGATGACCGTCTTCCAGCGCGAACTCGGCGTTATGCCACGCGCAGACAAACTTTCCATCCTGGCAAGACAGCGGGCCGCCAAAGTGCATACAAATGCCAACCGCCGCTTTGGGAGCGCCATTCACTTTATACAGATGGACTTCACGCCCGAAGAACTCCACCACTTTTGTCCCTTCACCCTCATTCGGAATTTCATCAACAGGTGCTAGTGCGACTTTCATACGATTATATCCTTATTGATTGCGTGTGCAATAGTTGTATATGCAATTAAAAAGATTGTATCACGAAATGATTGCGTATGCAACCACTTTGGGGTATCTTTTTTCATGTTTGATGGAGAGGCTTATGAGCGAAAAAATAAACGACGCACATTTGGACGCATGGCGGCTTTTTATCACAGCGCACACCGAAGTTATCACAAGGATAGATGAGCAGCTTGCCTCCGCCGACCAGATTCCACTGCACTGGTACGATGTATTGATCGAACTCTATGAAGCGCCGGAACGCAAATTACGGATGCACGAACTCGCGCAAAAAGTCGTCTTAAGTCGGAGTGGTCTAACGCGGCTAGTAGATCGGCTGGAAAAAGCGAATCTGCTGCATCGTGAAATTGATTCTGATGATCGGCGTGGCTTTTATGCGGTGCTGACCGAGGCGGGGGTTGGGGCGATGCGAGCGGCGTGGCCTGTGTATTCCGGTGGGATCACGGCCTATTTCGCACGGCATGTCAGCGAAGAAGAAGCCGCGTTGCTGGCAGGTATCTTTACGCGGATGATCGACTCCGCCCGAAAATCAGCGCAAGACTAAACAGCCTAATCCACGCGGATGACTTTGCCCTCTGCCGCACGTAAGAGCCGATCCCACAGCGCCGCGCCAACTCCATCCTGCCCGAAGCAGTGTACGAGGAATACGCCTGTGGCGATTACACCGACCTGCTGCGGGGCAGCATGGTGTGCAGATTAGCATGGCGGCAGTCAGTCGGCAACCCGGAAGAGAATGGCTACGCTGAACGTCTGATGCGTACCTTTAAAGAGAAAGATGTTAACCTATCCGAATAGGGTGATTTTCTTGCAGCGTATCGTTCTATCTGGCACTTTCTGAACGAGGTCTACACTCACAAGCGTATCCACTCGGCACTGGGCTATCTCATCCCGGCTAAATTTGAGGCGGACTGGCAGGCAAAGCAGACAGAACCGATGCTAAAGTAACCTGAGTTTCGGACAGTGTTTTCATTCTATCCCCACCCCTAAATCCCCTCCCCACTTCGTAGAGAGGGGACTTAAAGCACCATTGTGAACCGTTTTTCTCCCCTTCGCCATGCAATGGA